>NZ_JBUPWE010000008.1:0-331219 GCF_055502615.1 Pseudoduganella sp. jia 9
TTTTTTCCGGCATGTCGATACAACAGGCAATGCGTCAGATGCCCGCGTCAGCGGGGCGGGAGGCCGTAGGTCAGGGTGAAGCCTTGGCTGCAACTTCCAGCGACGAAGCCTGTGGTCCGCGACATGTGTCAGGAAACGCAGGATCGGCGCTGCTGCAAGCAGCGCTGAGAAGGGAAAATCTGCTGCAGGCGTTCAAGCGTGTGCGTGCCAACAAGGGCGCAGCCGGGGTGGATGGTCGGGACATTGACGAAACCTCGCGCTATCTGGCCGTCGCCTGGCCGGAAATACGCGAACAACTGCTGGCAGGGACGTACCGGCCCCGCCCGGTACGAAGGGTGACGATCCCGAAGCCCGACGGTGGCGAGCGTGAGCTCGGCATCCCGACGGTGACGGATCGGCTGATCCAGCAAGCACTGCTCCAGGTGCTGCAACCGATTCTTGACCCCACTTTCAGCGAGCACAGCTACGGTTTTCGTCCCGGTCGGCGTGCGCAGGATGCGGTACTTGCCGCTCGGGCGTATGTCCAGTCGGGACGACGGATCGTAGTGGACGTGGACCTGTCGAAGTTCTTCGACCGGGTCAACCACGACATCCTGATCGACCGCCTACGGAAACGCATCAATGACGCTGGAGTAATCTGGCTGGTCCGCGCTTATCTGAACAGCGGCATCATGGACCATGGCGTGGTGCAGTCGCGGAACGAGGGGACGCCGCAAGGCGGGCCGCTGTCGCCGCTACTGGCCAACGTCCTGCTCGATGAAGTGGACAAGGAACTGGAACGTCGCGGCCATTGCTTTGCGCGCTATGCCGATGATGCGAACGTCTACGTGCGCAGCAAGCATGCTGGCGAGCGGGTGATGGCGTTGCTGCGCCGTCTCTATGACAAGTTGCACCTCGTGGTCAACGAAGGCAAGAGTGCGGTGGGTAGCGCCTTTGGTCGTAAATTCCTCGGTTACAGCCTCTGGGCTGATCGCAGTGGCGTCAAACTCAAGGTCGCGGATAAGCCGCTGGCAACATTCAAGCAGCGTATTCGGGAATTGACGTGGCGCTCTGGCGGCAAAAGCATGGCACAAGTCGTCGACAACCTGCGCCGCTACATGCTTGGCTGGAAAGGGTACTTCAAGCTGGCTCAAACGCCGAAGGTTTGGCGGAAACTCGATGAGTGGCTGCGCCACAGGCTGAGAGCGATCCAGCTCAAGCACTGGAAGCGTGGAAAAACCATGTATCGGGAATTGCGCAATCTAGGGGCGTCGGAAACGGTTGCGAAGCGGGTAGCCGCTAGCAGCCGATGCTGGTGGCGAAACGCTGATCGGTTGCTGAAAACAGTCCTCACGATCGCTTATTTCGACCGGCTTGGCGTACCACGCCTGTCCTGACCTCAACTACTCGAACCGCCCGGTGCGGACCCGCATGCCGGGTGGTGTGGCAGGGGCGCAGCTTACATTAGCTGCCCCCTATGCCGATTGCCAGTCTCGCAATAAATGTGTGGCTAATTGTTGGGGACAGTCCCCGATTTTTTTACAACAGAAAGTGTTGTAAAAATTCGGGGACTGTCCCCGGTGTTGTTTTGAAACCAGCTCGGCCGTTGGTGCTGTCCGACCGTCAGCCCGGGCCGCGCCATTCTGTCAGGTAATGCTGCGGGGTCTTGCCGAGCAGGCGACGGAACATGCTGGTGAAGGCGCTGGGGCTGGCGTAGCCGAGGCTGGCGGCGATGGTGCCCACGCTTTCGCCGCGGGCAAGCATCGGGAACGCGTGGGCGAGATGGACCTGCTGCACCCATTGGCGGTAGTGCAGGCCGGTTTCTTTCGGGAATAGCCGGATCAGCGTGCGGGCACTGGCGCCGGCGTCCAGCGCGCGGTCCTCGAGCGCGCGGCGACTGCCGGGGTCATCCATGATGTCGGTGCACAGGGCGCGCAGGCGCCGGTCGCGCGGCCATGGCACGGCGATCGGCACGGTTTCCATCGACGCCAGCTCGGACAGGATCAGTTGCGCCAGCTGTTCGCCGCGCCCCGGCATCGGGTAGTCGACCGGCTCGGCCGACAGCGCCAGGATCAGCTCGCGCAGCAGCGCGCTGACTTCCAGCACGCGGCAGCCATCGACGAGGCCCGCGGCAGCAATGGCGTCGATGTACAGCGTGCGCATGTTGACGCGCGACAGCATCGTCAACTCGTGCACGATGCCGGGGGCGATCAGCAGCGCGCGCCGCGGCGGGATGATCCAGACGCCGAGTTCCGTGCGCACCCGCACCACGCCTTCGCTGGCATACAGCAGCTGCACCCATGGATGGCTGTGCGGCACCACGTGTTCGCCATGCTGCGCTTCGGACGGCACGGCCGTCACCGCGCGCGGCAGCGCCCGGAACTTCGGGCAGTAGAGCGTGGAAGCGATGAGTGTCACTTTGGCGACGAAAATTGGAAGAAGCGTTCGGGCCTTACATCTTACACTGGCAGGCCATCATCGATATTCGAGCCATGACTTCCGCATCCAATGCCTCGGCCGCCGCCAGCGCGGCGCCTACCACTCCGGCGCAGCAGGGCGCCGTCATGCAGATCCTGTTCTCCGTTGCCTTCGTCCACCTGCTCAACGATTGCGTGCAGGCGGTATTGCCGTCCATCTATCCGCTACTGAAAGACCAGTTCGCGCTGACCTTTACGCAAGTGGGCCTGATCACGCTGACGTTCCAGTGCACCGCCTCGCTGCTGCAGCCGTGGATTGGCCTGTACACGGACAAGCGTCCGCTGCCGTTCCTGCTGCCGATCGGCATGTGCGTGACCCTGGCCGGCGTCGGCCTGCTGGCGTTTGCGGACACGTTCGCCATGCTGCTGCTGGCCGCGGGCATGATCGGCGTCGGTTCCTCGACGTTCCACCCGGAGGCATCGCGCGTCGCGCGGCTGGCATCGGGCGGGCGCTTCGGCTTCGCGCAATCGCTGTTCCAGGTGGGCGGCAACATCGGCTCGGCGCTGGGGCCTCTGCTGGCCGCCGCCATCATCGTCGGCCGCGGGCAGGGCAAGATCGCCTGGTTCATGTTGCTGGTGCTGGTGGCGGTGGTGGTGCTGATGGGTGTCAGCCGCTGGTATGGCGGGCACCTGAAGAGCGCCGTGCGCAAGGCCGCCGTGCAGCACGCGGCACCGTTGCCGCGCGGCCGCGTGATCGCCGCGCTGGCGGTGCTGGCCATGCTGGTGTTCTCGAAATATATCTACATGGCCAGCCTGTCGAGCTATTACACGTTCTACCTGATCGAGAAGTTCCACGTATCGGTCGATACGGCCCAGATGTACCTGTTCCTGTTCCTCGCCGCGGTGGCGGCCGGCACTTTCGCCGGCGGCCCGATCGGCGACCGCATCGGCCGCAAGCGCGTGATCTGGGTGTCGATCCTGGGCGCGGCGCCATTCACGCTGGCGCTGCCCTACGCGGATTTGGCATGGACCGCCGTGCTGTCGGTCGTGATTGGCCTGGTGATGTCGTCGGCGTTCTCGGCAATCGTGGTGTTCGCGCAGGAACTGGTGCCGGGCAAGGTCGGCATGATCGCCGGGATTTTCTTCGGGCTGATGTTCGGCGTCAGCGGCATCGGCGCCGCTGCGATGGGGCACATCGCCGACGTGGCCGGTATCGAGAAGGTGTACCACATCGCCTCGTTCCTGCCGCTGCTGGGACTATTGGCCGCGCTGCTGCCGAAGATGGAGCGCTGACCCCGCGACGCGCCCGGGCGTCGCGCTGAGACTAACGCTTCTACGTCGCACTTATGCGTCGCGCCTGTACGTCGCGCTTACACGTCAATAAAGCGCATCTTGAAGTTGCGGCCTTTAAAGGTACCGAAGTCGCCGGCCAGCTTGCTGGCCGCATTCAGCCGGGCAAACGCGTCGTGGGCCATGCGCCGGTCGATCGCCACATAGGTCTGGAACTCGGTCACGTTGATCTTGCCGACGTGTTCCTTGGCCAGCTTCGCGTCGCCGGTCAGCGCGCCCAGCACGTCGCCTGCGCGCAGCTTGTCCTTCTTGCCGCCGCTGATGCACAGCGTGAGCATCGGTGCCGGATCGCCGTGGCCGGGATCGTCCTCGTCCAGTTCAGACAATTCGTGCCATTCGGCCGGCGTGTTCTGGTATTCCTCGATCAGCTTGACCCACTTCTTCTCGTTCGGCGCGCACAGGGTCAGCGACAGGCCGCTGCCGCCGGCCCGGCCGGTGCGTCCGATGCGGTGCACGTGCACTTCGGCGTCCTTCGAGACGTCGGCGTTGATCACCGCTTCTAGGTCGGAAATATCGAGGCCGCGCGCGGCGACGTCGGTGGCGACCAGGATCTGGCAGCTGCGGTTGGCGAACAGCACCAGGATCTCGTCGCGCTCACGCTGTTCCAGTTCGCCGTACAGCGCCAGCGCCGAGAAGCCCTGTGCGCGCAGCGTGTCGACCAGTTCGCGGCAATGCACCTTGGTATTGCAGAAGATGATCGCGGAGGCTGGCTGGAAGTGCCGCAGCAGCCGTGCCACCGTCTCGTCGCGCGAGTCGAAGCCGATTTCATAGAAGCGCTGCTCGATCGTCAGCGACGTGTGCTGCGCCTCGATCACCACTTCCACCGGGTCGGCCAGGAAGGCTTCGGTGGCGTGGCGGATATCGTCCGGGTAGGTCGCCGAGAACAGCAGTGTCTGGCGGCGTTTCGGGCATTCCTTCACGATCGCCGCGATGTCGTCGTAGAAGCCCATGTCCGTCATGCGGTCGGCCTCGTCCAGCACCAGCGTGCGGATCGACGACAGGTCGAGCGTCTGCCGCGACAGGTGATCGCGGATGCGTCCCGGCGTGCCGACGACGACGTGCGCGCCATGCTCCAGCGAGGCGATCTGCGGGCGCATCGGCGAGCCGCCCGTCAGCACCAGCACCTTCAGGTTGGCGATGCTGCGGCCGAGCCGGCGCAGTTCGTTGGCCACCTGGTCGGCCAGCTCGCGGGTCGGGCACATCACCAGCGCCTGCGTGGCGAACCACGCCGGGTTGATCGTGTACAGCAGGCCGATGCCGAAGGCGGCGGTCTTGCCGCTGCCCGTCTGGGCCTGGGCGATCAGGTCGCGGCCTTCCAGCACCGGCGGCAGGCTCTCGGCCTGGATCGGCGTCATCGTGCTGTAGCCCAGCGTTTCGAGGTTGGCCAGGAAGGCGTCGGACAGTGGCAGGGAAGCGAAGGAAGTCATGGCGGGCCCGTGGGGCAAAAGGGAAAATCAGTCTATCAGAGCGGCGCGGGTGCACGCCGCACAGGGGAATACTCAGTCCTTGCGCCAGACGGGCAGGCCGGTCACGTCCAGCTGTTCGTCGCGCTGCCAGACGGGCAGGCCGCTGGCATCGGTCGGGGCAAGCAATTCGAGCTGTTCGTGCCGGAGCGCGACGCGACGCGCGCGTGGCGCCGGCGGCGCCTTCGGTTCCGGCTGCAGCGGCTCGGCGGGGCCGAAACCGGGCAGGTCGAATGTCGCGTTGTCTTTTTTGTCTCTCATCGTGTGGCGTGCAAAAACAAAAGCCCGGCTTTGGCAGTCGGGCTTTTCATCTGAAGCGGCGCGCAGTGTAACACAGCGCCACGGGTTTGTGCTGCGTGGGGCTGCCCGCGTTTCGCTGGACCTCAGCGGAACGCCAGCGTCGCAGTCAGGTCGCCCGGTGGCCGCGCGCCGCGTTCGGCAAAGGCCTGGTTGCGAGCGGCAAGGCCTTCGAGCAGCGGCAGGTCGAAGCGCCGCGTGATGAAGCGCAGGATCGACGTGGTGTCGTAGAAATTGTGGTCGACGCTGCCTTTCTTTGCAAAGGGCGAGACGACGATCGCCGGGATGCGCGAGCCCGGCCCCCAGCGGTCGCCCTTGGGTGGCGCGACGTGGTCCCACCAGCCGCCGTTCTCGTCGAACGTGACCACCACCACCATGTCCTTCCACTGCGGCGAGGCTTTCAGGTGCGCCAGCACGTTGACGATATGCTGGTCGCCCGATTCGATATCCGAATACCCGGCATGCAGGTTCAGGTTCCCCTGCGGCTTGTAGAAGCTCACGGCGGGCAGCTTGCCGGCCACCACGTCGGCCAGGAACCTGTTCGAGATCGGGCTGTCGCCCAGGCCGCCGTCGCGCAGGTGTTTTTCGCGCGCGGCCGTGCCGGGTGCGAAGCTCCTGAAATAGTTGAACGGCTGGTGGTGCGACTGGAAGTTCGGCTTCGCGCCGCCGCCCAGCTCATCGAGCGCGGCCTGCCACGCGCCGCCATACCATGCCCAGCTGACGCCCTTGCGGGACAGCAGGTCGCCGATCGTGTCATAGGTCTGCGGCGGCAGCACTCCCGCGTCGTCCGGATCCGCCAGCATTGGATCGCCGTCGAACGGCGGCCGTACCCAGCTGGGCTGGTAGGGCGTCGCCATCGTGTTCACCGCATAGCCGTCCGGCGTGATGGCGCCGTCGTTGACGAATTTCGCCTTGCCGTCGAGCGCGGACTTCGGGCTGTCCGGCGCCAGGGCCAGGCGCGAACCGGCGGGGCCGTCGGCCGTCACGCAGATCTTTTTCTTCGCCCTGGTGTCCTTTGCATGGAAATACTCCGGGGTGCGGCCGGAAATCAGGAACTGGTGGTTCAGGTAGGAACCGCCGAATGCCGCCATGAAGAAGTTGTCGCACAAGGTAAATTCGCGCGCCACCTGCCACAGGCCCAGGTTTTTGCTCGTCTGGCCGTAGTGGCCCATCACCAGGCCGCCGGCATCGGTCCAGGCGACAAAGCCGTCGTTCCTGCCGCCGTTGATCTGCATCTGGTTCTGGTAGAAGCGGTGCTGCAGGTCGCGCGTGATCAGGGCTTCCGGCAGCGGCTTGCCGCTGGCGTCCTTCAGTGCGTAGGGCGCGTTCGGCAGGCCCCTCACGTCGTCTTCCTTCAGTTCGTAGCGTTTGCCGGCCAGCTCCTGCGGCGCGGCCAGCGTGCCGCCCCATACCTTCGGCAATTCGGGCAGCACGCTGCCGTCGTAATCGCGCTGCACGTATCGCTCCGGCGGCACGTCGGCGAGCGGCGATGCCTCGCCCGGGAAACCGGCGAACAGGTTGTTGAAGCTGCGGTTTTCCAGGTAGATGACGACCACGTTCTTCACGTGCTGTTTCAGCCTGGCGTCCAGCGAGCCTTTGGCGGCTTGCCTGGCTTGCGGCGCCGCCGATGGAGCGATGGCGGGCAGGGCGCCGATGGCGCTTGCCGCCGCGGCCGCGCCGAACAGCCGGCGCCGCGAGGGTTTCGATGGAAGATCGTGCTGGTCCGACACGGCGGCTCCTGAATTTCTGGAAACAAAGACCCGAGTGTAGGCAGCGCGTCCGGCAGCGTCAAGGCGGCCGTTTCAGGGGGGGGCGATCGGCGCGCGAGCGTCCATGGAAACCCATGAAAAAACCGCCGGTTCCATCACTGGAAACCGGCGGTTCTTTGAATCTGGTTGCGGGGACAGGATTTGAACCTGTGACCTTCGGGTTATGAGCCCGACGAGCTGCCAGACTGCTCCACCCCGCGTCTGAGGCAAGAATTATATACGCTGGTGCCGTATTGCGCAAGCATGCATGAAACTAGTTCCTTGCAGGCCGGATGCAGGCCCTAATTCAGGCCGCACCCAGCCGCCACAGCGACGTCACCTCGGCCGCCCGCGCCGCATGCAGCGGGTCCTCGGCATCGCCCGCTTTCGGGTGCACCGGCTTGACGTCCTGCCGGCCCAGCACCACCAGTCCGGCCTGGGCGATCCATTCGAGCAGTTGCGCGCGCGGCCGCAGGCCCAGGTGCTCGGCCAGGTCGGACAGGATCAGCCAGCCTTCGCCGCCTTCGGCCAGGTGGTCCTTCAGGCCGGCCAGGAAGCCCTTCAGCATCCGGCTGTCCGGATCGAACACCGCGTGCTCGATCGACGAACTCGGCCGCGCCGGCACCCACGGCGGATTGCACACCACCAGCGGCGCGCGGCCCGGCGGGAACAGGTCCGCTTCCAGCAGTTCGACCTGCTCTTCCAGCTCCAGCCGGTGGATGTTGTCGCGCGCGCAGGAGAGGGCGCGGCGGTCCATGTCGGTCGCGATCACGTGCGGCACGCCGCGCCGTGCCAGCACGGCACTCAGTACCCCGGTACCGGCGCCGATGTCGAACGCCACATTGGTCTTTTTCGGCAGCGGCGTTTCCGCCACCAGTTGCACGTATTCGCCGCGCACCGGCGAGAACACGCCGTAGTGCGGGTGGATGCGTGCGCCGAGTGCCGGGATCTCGACGCCGGTCTTGCGCCACTCGTGCGCCCCAACCAGGCCCAGCAGTTCGCGCAGCGAGATCACGAACGCGTCCTCGCCGCGGCCGTAGGCTTCGTTGCAGGCGAGTTTCACGTCCGGCGCGCGGCGCAGCGGGATCGTGTAGCCGGGTTCGAACGGGATCAGCAGCATGGCCAGCGTGCGCGCGCGTTGCGACTGCGCCTGGCGGTGCAGGTGGAAAGCTTCGGTCGGCGTGGCCGGTACCTTGGCAGGCTTGTTCTTGCCTTTGCCGGGCTTGCCCTTGCCATGCTTGCCGTCGGCGCGGCGTGCCAGCGCCTGCAGCAACTGCCGGGCATTCTGGAAATCGCCGCGCCACAGCAGCGCCGTGCCTTCGCAGGCAAGCCGGTAGGCGGTATCGGCGTTCAGCGTGTCGTCGGCAACGACCACGCGCTTCGGCGGCGGCATGCCCGCCTCCGAATGCCAGCGGGCGGAACGGTCGGTTCCTTGTTCGGTCCAGTGGAGGAGGGATGTGTCCATATGCGTCCTGCTAAGGTGGTAAACGGCGAAACCGCCTGCACGGCGGTTTCGGACTGCGGCACCTATTATAGCGGTCAGGACGCGTCGTCCGGCGGCGGCGTGGTCGAGATGGTCAGCGGAATGTCGCCGGCGGACTTGACGATCGGCGCCTCCACCGGGGCTTCCGCCACGGGTTCGGTCGGCACCTTGATCGGCATTTGCGTCTTGTCGGTCGCCGGCCCGAACGCGGGTTCCGCGCCGGATTCGACCTGGTAGGCCTTGACGGGCGACGCCGGGGCGTACGTGTCGAGCGACTGCGTGTTCTTGACGAGCTGCATCAGCCGCACCGACAGGCTGCCCAGCACATCGCCGTTTTCGCCCTGCTTCACGTCGCCGGAAATCGGCTTGTCCATCAGCTTGAACAGGTCGCCCAGGCTGCCGGGCCAGTCGATATCGGGGAACTCGAAGGCCGGCAACTGCTGCGGCGTATTCTGCTCAGTCTGCTTCGCCCCTTCCTTGCCGGAAAAGCCGGCGCTCATCGACGACTCGTACCGCACTTCCACTTCGAAATCGTACTTGCTGCCGTCGGCCAGCGTGATCGTACCCTTGCCGAGGAAGTGCGAACTCTCGTTCAGGCTGAAGGCGGAGGCATTGCGGAGTCCTTCCGCGCCCTCGCTGCGCAGCGTGCCGGCGGCGAAGGTCGACGAGGTGTCGAGCGACACGGAATCGAAGGCGATCGTCGCGCCTTTGGCGCTGTCGCCCAGCAGTTGATGGGCGAACTTGCCGAGGAAGTTCTGCGCCAGGTCGATCGTGTCGTTGCCGAGCGCATCGATGCGCTGCTGCAGGTCGACCGCCCCGGAGGACAGGGCGACATTGCTGCTGGCCTTGCCGGCTGCCGTTTGCGGTACGGCAGTGTTGCCGCGCGCCGGCTGCTGGGTCGATCCGGCGAGGGCGGAATTCTGGTACTGGCGGGTGCCGAGTGGAGAGAGCGAAGACATGGCTGGCCTCTTTGACTATGTCCCTCTACATCGGCATGCGCGCCGATTACTTGAGGAAATCAGTGATGGTGGGTCCACAGGCCGTTCGAGGCCAGGTATGCCTGTACGGCATCCGGCTGTCCCACGGCATGCAGCTTCACTTCGCCGCACGCGCACACGCCGGAATAGGGCGTGATGTGCGAGCAGGCGGAAACTTTCTGGACGGTCACTTTGACCGCCTTGGCGCATTTCGCGCACTTGAATGTCAGGGTACGTGGTGCTTTGAACATGTTTTCAACAACAGGGAACGATAAGCCGCCATTTTAACAGGCAACGCTTACATGGCTGCGGCCGCCTGCACCGGGCTGCACCAGGATCCGCGTGGCGATCCGTTCCGTCATCTCCTGCACGTGGGAGATCACGCCGACCTTGCGGCCCATCGCCTGCAGGTTGTCGAGCGCGTCCATCGCCACCCGCAGCGTTTCCGCATCCAGGCTGCCGAAGCCCTCGTCGATGAACAGCGATTCCACGCGCACCCGGTTCGACGACAGCGAGGCCAGTCCCAGGGCCAGCGCCAGCGACACGAGGAACGATTCGCCGCCCGACAGCGAATGCACCGAGCGCAGGTCGTCGCCCATGTGCAGGTCGCGCACCAGCAGCCCCAGCGATGGCTGCGACGGGTTGTCGATGCGCAACAGCTGGTAGCGCGGCGCCAGCTGGCGCAGGTGGGCGTTGGCATAGCCGAGCAGCACGTCGAGCGTGAACTGCTGGGCATAGTTGCGGAATTTCTTGCCATCCGCGGAGCCGATCAGTTCAGCCAGCCTTGCCCAGCGGCGCTCGCTGGCCTCCTGTTTTTCCAGGTCCGCCAGCATCGCGCTGGCGCGGCGGCGGCGTTCGTCATCCTGCGCCAGCGCCACCTTCAGGGCGGACGCCGCTTCCTGCGCGGCGCGGCGCTCGGCCGCGAGGGCATCGAGCGCCTCGCGCAGGGGCTGCGGGCCGTCGTCGGCACCGGCCGGCGCCGTGGCCCGATGCTGTTCCAGTTGCGCTTCGCGCTCGCGCAGCACGGCCAGCGCCTGCGCCACCGCACCGTCCAGCGCCTGCAAGGCTTGCCGCTCGGCGCGGATTTCCTCCTGCGGATGGGCCAGCAAGGCCAGCAGCTCGTCCACGGACGCGACCCCGTCCACCGGCGCCGCGAACAGGTCCGGCTCGACATGGGCGTGGCGGAACGTTTCCAGCCATGCGGACAGTTCCTGGTGGGCGATGCCGGCCGCTTCGTCCAGTTCGGCAAGGCGGCGCTGCGCCTGCGCCAGTGCTTCGTCGCAGCGGGCGCGCGCCTGGGCGGCCTGCTGGCCAGCCTCCTGCTGCGCGCGCAAGGCGGCGTGGGCCGCTTCGCAGGCAGTGCGCAGCCGCGTTTCGACTTCGCCCACGGGCGCACCGTTCCACAACGCCACGCGCTGGGCGCGCGCCGCCTGCAGCGCTTCGTCCGCCGCCAGGAAGGCGGCGCGCGCGGCATGCTCTTCGGCGGCCACCTTCGCGTGCGCCTCCTGCAGCGCCGCCAGTTCGATATCCAGTGCCGCGATCTTCGCGGCGCGCTCGTCCAGGTCGGCGTGCTGCTTCTGCCACTGGCGGCTCTCGGCCTGGCGCAGCGCATGGAAGTGCCCGGGGTCCTGGCGCCAGTGGTCCTTCCAGCCCTCGGCTCCCGTCTCGGGCGCATCGGCAAACGCCGGATCGAGATCGTCCAGCAGCGCGTCGAGGTGGTGGATGGCATCGATGTGCTGCGAATGCAGTGCTTCGGCCTGGGCCTGCGCCTGCGCCAGCGCGGTCGCGGCACTTCCCTGGCTGGCCTGGCAGCGCGCCTGTTCCGCGGCGGCGCGTTCGCATGCGCCCTGCGCGCGGTCGCGCACGGCGGCGGCCTGGCGCATCGCCTGCTCCTGCCGCGCCACTTCCTGCAATGCCGCGGCGGCTTCGGCCAGGCGGGCGGACAGCCAGGCGGCACGCGCATCATCGGCCACGCCGGCGCCATCGTCGAGGGTTGCCAGCATGGCATCCCAGCGTCGGACCAGTGCCGCCACCGCGGGCGCCAGCGCCGCGAGTTCGTCGCGCACCTGCGCCAGCCGGGCCGCGTTCGATGCCGCCAGCGCGCGCTGGGTCGCTTCCTGTTCGATCGTACGATGCTGCGCCGTGCGCCAGCGCGCCACGTCGCCGCGCAATGTGTCGAGCATGCCGCGCAGCCGGTCGTTGCCGTGATACGGATGGTCGGCCGATCCGCACACGGGGCAGGGCGCGCCGTCTTCCAGCGTGGCGCGCAACTGTTCGACGCTTTCGCCGCACGCCGCTTCAGCCACCGCCAGCGCGCGCTCGGCCTGCGCCAGCGCGGCCTGGCCGGCGGCAAGGTCGGCGCGGGCCGCCTCGGCCAGCGCCTGCGCGGCGGCATGCGCCTGCTCCAGTTGCGCTGCCTGCGCGGCCAGCGCCGCGTGGCGTTCGCTGCCGGCGACCAGGTCGAGCCACAGCCGTTCGCCATCCTGCAGCGCGGCGCGCCGTGTTTCCAGCGCCGTGCGCCGTGAACCCAGCGCTTCGGCGTCGAAGGCGGCCAGCGCCGCCACCGCGGCGGCGCGCTCCGCCTCGGCCGCGCGCAGCGTTTCGGCGGCGGCGGCCAGGCCGGCCCGGGCGGCCGCTTCCTCGTCGCGGTGATGCCCGGCGCGGCGCTGCGCGTCGGCCAGTTTCGCGGCGATCGCCGTACTTTGATGGGCGGCGCGGCCGGCCTGCGTGAACAGTTCTTCCCAGCGCGGCCACTGCTGGCCCAGCACTGCCCAGTGCCGGCGCCCCTCCAGCCAGGCGTGGGCGGATTCCTGGGCGGCGACGAGGCCGCGGCGCTCGTTGCGCTTGTCGGTCAGTGCCGCGGTCGCCGCGGTCACGGCCGCCACGGCGGCATCGCGGGCGGCGCGCGCCCGCGCATGCTGCGGCTGCATCGCGTCGATGCGGGCGTCGAGCGCCTTGGCCCGGTCCAGCTGCGGGCCGGCGTCGCGCCGGGCGGCCTCGGCGGTTTCCACCCCATGGGCGGCCTGCTGCTGCGCTGCAGCGGCGGCGCCCTGCGCGCGTCCGGCCTGCTCCGCGTCTTGGCGGCAGCGGGCGATCGCGGCCCGGGCCCCGGCGGCCTCGCGTGCCACGCGCTGTACCGCGTCGTGCAGCGGCCGCGCTTCCTGTACCGCGTCGAGCTTGTCGAGCGCGGCGCGGCGCGGCGCGGCCGCCGCCACGTCGGCGATGCGTGCCAGCCGGGCCGCTTCGGCCTGGACGATGCCGTCGGCAAGCCGCGCCGCACCCTCGTGCCAGCGCAGGTCCGTTTCCAGCGCCACCTTGCGGCCGTCGAGCACCGCCAGCGTTGCTTCGGCCTGCCGTGCCTGCGCCTCCGTTTCCTGGCGCTCTTCGCCCGACAGCGGCTTCTGGTCCGCCAGCCGCGCATGCATTTGCTGCAGCGCCTGCGCCTCGAGCTTGTGGCGCTCGTGCGCGCGGCGCGACAGGTCGCTGTAGACGGTGCTGCCGGTCAGCGTTTCCAGCAGCAGGCCGCGTTCGTCGTCCTGGGCCTTCAGGAACGTGGCGAACTCGTTCTGCGCGAGCAGCACGGCGCGCGTGAACTGGTCGAAGTTCAGACCGATGCGTGCCTCGATTTCCGCCTTCACCTCGGTCTTGGTGCCGCCGATCGGCTGCAGCTCTGGCAGCCGGTGCAGCGTCATCGCCGTCGGTTGCAGTGCCCCCGTTGCCCGGGTGCGCGAGCGGCGCACGCTCCAGCGCGCGCGGTACGAGATGCCGTCGCTGCCGACGAAATCGACTTCCGCGTGGCCTTCCGGCGTGCCGCGGCGCAGCAGCGTTCGCGAATCGTCCGAGCCGATCGGGTCGCCCACGTCCGGCGTCTTGCCGCGCGCATGCACGAGGCGCGGCGTGCGGTCGTACAGTGCCAGGCACAGCGCATCGAGCAGGGTGCTCTTGCCGGCGCCGGTCGGGCCGCTGATCGCGAACAGGCCGGCGGACGCCAGCGGGTCGCTGCCGAAATCGACCGAGAATTCATCGGCCAGCGAGGCCAGGTTGCGGCCGCCGATACGCAGGATCCTCATCGTGCCGGCTCCGCCAGCAGCAGTTCGGCGAAGGCGGCCATCTGGTCGTCCGGCGCATCGGCATCGAATTTTTGCCGGTACAGCCGTGCGAACACGTCGGCCGGCTGCAATTGCGCGAGCTGGTCCAGCGACACCGCCGCGTCGTCGAGCGAGCCGCCGCGGCGGCCGCTGCTGGTCTCGATCTTCGCCAGCCGTACATGCTTGCCTTCCAGCGCCGCTTCGATGCGGGCGCGCAGGCCGGGCTCGGGCGCATCGAGGCGCACGCGCACTTCCAGGTAGGGCTGGGCATAGGCGGGCGCCAGCGGGAAGTCGAGCGCTTCCAGTTCGTCGAGCACCTGCTCGAGCGGCGCGGGCCGGGTCGGCACGCGCAGCAGGTGCACGGCGCGCGGCACCGGAACCGGCACCGTTTCACGCAAGGCATCGCCGTCGAGGTCGATGCGCAGCACCTGGTGCTGGTAGTGCACTTCGGAAAACGACAGCGGCAGCGGGCTGCCGCAATAGCGGATGTGGGCGTGGCGGCCGATCTGCTGGGCCAGGTGCAGGTGGCCCAGCGCGGCATACGCGATCGACGGGCCGAAGATGCCCGCAGGCAGCATCTCGGTGCCGCCGATGACGATGCGGCGTTCCGAGTCGGCCGACATCTGGCCATCGACCATGTGGCAGTGGCCCATCGCCACGATGGCCTGGCCGGGCTGGCGCAGCGTTTCGGCATGGGCCAGCGCCTGCCGGTACAGCTCGGCGATGCCGGCCAGGTAGGGATCGCCGCCGCCTTCCACGCGCGGCACGTCGGACGGCCGCAGGAACGGGACCGCCAGGCACCACGCGGCCACTGCGCCGTCGCGGTTGGTCAGCGGATGCACCATGCGCGCCACGTCGACCGCGCCGTCCGCGTTGCGCTCCACATTGCCGACCACGCGCGTGCCGAGTTCCTCGAGCAGCGGGCCGGGAGCGTCGATGCGGCCCGGCGAATCGTGGTTGCCGGCCACCAGCATGATGTCGAGCCCGGGCGCCGCCGCCCTGGCCTGCCGCAGGAACCGGTACAGCTGGCGCTGCGACGCGGCGGAAGGATTGGCGTTGTCGAACACGTCGCCGGCGATCAGCAGCGCGTCGGCCTGTTCGGCAACGATGGTGTCCAGCAGCCAGTCGAGGAAGCACTGGTGTTCGTAATGCCGGTCGAAATTATGGAGCGACTGGCCAAGGTGCCAGTCGGAAGTGTGCAGCAGGCGCATGAAGTTACCAGACGGAGCGGAGCTCGATGGAGGGTGGGCCGGAAGCGCGACAGTGTAGCGCATCGCGGCCGGGGCGGATAGCGCCGCCGCCCCTGGCTGTCCGCAGGCCGGCTGCCCAGCCGCGCCGGTCAGCCGCTTCTGCTGCCGCCCCTGCTGCCGCCCCTGCTGCCGCGCCGCGCCGCGCCCGCCAGCAGCGCCAGGCCGGCGCCGAACATCGCATACGTGGCCGGTTCCGGCACTGCCAGGGCCAGGTTGTAGTCGAAGCGCTGCGCCAGGCCCGTGCCGTCGCCCAGCAGGTTCAGGCTGTCATCAGGCAGCTTCTGCCAGTCATAGATCGAAAAGCCCTTCGTCAGCGGGTCCGCGTAAAAGGCGGTGGCTGGTTGCAACACCGACTTGATGGCCAACTGATCGGCACCCATGAACACGTATTGCTGGATCGTTGCCAGGTCGCCGAACGTGGTCGGATCGAAACTGATGGTCTGGTAAAAACGTTTCGTGGTGCGGCCAGCACCGTCCGTGTCGGACAGGATCTGCGACGTGACCTCGCCGGTCGCGTTCAGGCGGTACAGCTGCCCGTCCAGCCGCAGCGAGATCCGCAGCGCCGCATCGCTGGCCTGCATCCAGTTGCTGTCCGCGCTGGACAGCACGTTGGCGCTGTCGAACACGCTGGTCACCGTCAGGTCGAACACCCGGCTGCCGACGATATCGCCTTGTGGAAACAGTCCCGGCAGGTTGAATGCCGCGGTGTTGCCTTCGGTATGGGTCGTAAGCGTGTAGGTGTCGGCCATTGCCGGGGAGCACGCCAGAGCGACGAGCAGGGCGGCGCTGCCGCGCAATGCCGCCGGCAAGCGGCGCGGCGGAAGCGAATGGTAGTCGGGGGTAGCTTTCATCGTTGGGGCTCCTGAGGGTCACGCCGCGGGCGGCTGACTTCCAGTATATAAAGCTGAGCCTTGCCGTGGCGCACTGTATGACTGTTCAGGATGCGATCATGCCTGGTTGCTGGCTGGACAGCGTCCCGCCGGTACGGAACGTGTTGCGCCCGGCCTGCTTGGCCTCGTACAGCAGCGCGTCGGCGCGCGCCAGCAGTCCGGCCGGATCCAAGCCGCCGCCGCCGCCGTAGAAGGCCACGCCGATGCTGGTGGAAATGTTCGCCCGCACGCCGTCGAGGTCGAACGGCGCGGCCACCGCGGCCACCAGTTTGGCGGCGGTGCGTTCGGCATCCTCGCAGCGGTGCAGGCGTTCGAGGATGAGGGTGAACTCGTCGCCGCCCAGCCGGGCCACCGTGTCGGTGTCGCGCAATGCATGGGTCAGGCGGCCGGCGAACGCCTTCAGCAGCGCATCGCCCACCGCGTGGCCATGGGTATCGTTGACGGGCTTGAACCGGTCGATATCCATGTACATCACCGCCATCAGCGTGCCATGCGCGCGGCTGTATTCCATCGCCGCGCCCAGCCGGTCCATGAAACCTGCACGGTTCGTCAGGCCCGTCAGCGCGTCGATCGTCGACAGCCGCAGCAGGTGCTGCTTCTCGCGCCGGTGCGCGGTCACGTCGGTGCGCACCACGTGGAAGCCGATGACGCCGCGGTGCTCCTCGTCCCACTGGGGGATGTAGCGCACCTCGAAGCTGCGCTGGCCACCGTCCGGCCGGGGATCTTCGTCTTCCTCGAACGTGACGGTCTCGCCGGCCAGTACGCGCCGCACCCAGGGTTGCAGCTGCGCATAGCGGCGTTCGCCGATGACGTCGCGGGCGCGCCGGCCGATCGCCTGCACGCCCAGGCGCGTAAACTCCTGTTCGTAGACCAGGTTCTGGAAGCGGTACACTTCGTCGACGTCGACGTAGGCGATCATCGCCGGCATCATGTCGGCCAGCGTGCGCAGGCGCGCCTGCTGCTGCCGGCTTGCCAGTTCGGCCTGCTTGCGGGCCGTGATGTCGCGCGTGGTGACGGCCACGCCGTCGTCGATCGCCACGATCTGGTGCTGCAGCCAGCGCGGCGTGCCGGTGCGGGTCTCGAACTCCTCTTCGAGCGGCTCGCCCGTGTCGAGCACGCGGCGGTATTTGTCGAGGAAGCCTTCGGCGCGCCATGCCGGCACCAGCACGCCGATCCGGCGGCCCAGCAGGTCGGCACGGGCGTGGCCCAGGATCGCCGCGCCGCGCTCGTTGACATCGACCAGGATGAAGTCCCCACCGCACGATTCGCGGCAGGCCTTCAGCAGGAACACCGCATCGAGGCTGGCATCGGCCGCCGCGCGCAGCTGGCGCTGTGCTTCATGCGCCGCCCGCGTGCTGTTGCGCAAGCGCCGCGCCTGCTGCCGCAATGCCGCGACGAACGCCAGTACGACGGCGGACGCCACGGCGGCGGCGCCCACGTAGATCGCCCGGCGCCGCTCGAAGCGGGCCAGCGCGTGCGCCTTCGCCTGGCCGACGACCGCCGTCAGCGCGAAGCGGGGCATGTCGCGGAATGCGTAGATGCGTTCGATGTCGTCCACCGGGCGCCGCGCCAGCGCTTCCTCGGGGCTGGCGGCCGCATCCTTGCGTGCGGCGAACGCCAGCGTGCCGTCGTTGAACACGCGATCGTCGATACGGTTGGTGGACAGGCCGGTGTCGCGGCTCAGCAGGCCGACATAGCCGCCGGGACCGGCTTCCAGGCGATCGTAGTCGTCGATGAACAGCGCCGGGTCGACCAGCATGACGATGGCACCGGCGAAGCTGCCGCCGGCCCCGTCGAGGCGGCGGGCGATGCGGATGCGCCAGGCGTTCGGAGCGGTGTCGACGGCCGGGTTGGAAAACTGCGCCATGTCGCCTTGCGATCCGGCCAGCGCGCGGAACCAGCCCGCAGCGCCTGCCTGTGCGGCGAAGCGGCCATGCAGGCTGTCGGCAAGCCGGCCGTCGGGCCCGTACAGCGCGACCGGCAGCACCAGCCGGGGCGGCAGCAGCGAGGCCAGCAGGCCATTCCGGCGCGCGAAGTCCGCCAGGCGCAGCGTGCCGCCGGTTTCCTCGAACTTCAGCTTGAACAGCTGTGTCGCATGGTCGACCTGGCGCAGCAGGAAGCCGGTGTTCTCGGCCAGCGTGCGCGCCTGCGCGTGGCTTTGCTGCAGCGCCTCGTGGCGCGCCGTGGCGCGCTCCTGGCGCACCTGCCAGTACACCGCCGCCCACATCGCCGCCAGCACCACGGCCGCGAATGCCGGCAGCAGCAGCGCCCGGTACACCCTGCGCCATGCGCTCGTTCGATCTTTCGCCACCGGCTCTCCGTTCTGGACTGATTGCGTGCTCAACGCCGGTATTCTGCCCGGAATCGCCCGGCGCGGCAGGAACGGTGTGGCCGGCGGCCGACATGCCTTAGAATGACTCGCCTCACCAATGGAACCATCGGAACCATCGTCTTGAAAGAATTGATACCCATGTTGCCGCGCGGGATGTGCCTGCTGCCGGCCGCGGAGCGCGCGGCATGAACGCGATCCATGCGACGCTGCCGCCGGCGCCGGAGCGCATCGTCGGCGCGGACGGCCGGCCCGTGCTGGGCCGCCACGCCGGCATCCTGCGCGGCTGCGACTGGGAGCGGCTGGCGCCGCCATATGCGCGCGGTGCGCTGTGGCGCCGGCTGCACCACAAGCGCTGGCACTACGTGACACTGGCAAGCGAGGGAATGCTCTGCGCCGTCGCCATCGTCGACCTGGGCTGGATGACCAGCTGTTTCGCCTACGCGTTCGAACGCGGCGACGGCGACATGCTGGCCAATTTCTCGCAGGACGGCTGGCCGGGCCGCCTGTCGGCCACGCTGGCCGCCGATGCGCGCGGCACCAGCACGTTCTCGCGTCGCGGCGTGTTCATCGACATCGGCCCGTCCGGGCTGTCGCTGCGCAGTCCCTGGCTGGAAATCGACGCCTGCTTCGGCACCGCGCCGGCGCCGGCGCTGGTGGCTTCGGGCCTCGTCAAGGGCGGCGCGGTGCATGCCACGCAAAAAAGCGGCGGCCTGCCGCTGGAAGGCGAGGTACGCACGTGGCGCGGCGAGTATCCGCTGCATGGCGGCACCGCCAGCATCGACTATTCGAACGGCCTGCTGGCGCGGCAAACGGCGTGGCGCTGGGCTTCCGGCCACGGCGCGGACGTCGGGTTCAACCTGCAGGCCGGCTATTTCGGCGCCAATGAAAACGCCCTGTGGATGGACGGCGGGCTGTTCCCGCTGGGGCCGGCCCGCTTCATCCACGCCGCCAGCGATCCGATGGAGCCGTGGCGCGTATTCACCGAAGACGACTGCCTCGACCTGGTGTTTACGCCCGTGGCGGCGCGGCGCGAGCAGCGCAACCTGCGCATCGCCGTCAGCCGCTACGTGCAGCCGCTCGGTACGTTTTCGGGCTGGGTGCGCAGCGCGCCGGAGGCGCCGAAGCGGATGGTGAGCCACCTGGCCGGCGTCACCGAACAGCACTTCGCGCGCTGGTGAACCCATGAGCATCCGCCACCTGGACCGCCTGTTCGAACCGCGCTCGGTGGCGGTGATCGGCGCTTCGCGCCAACCCGGGCGGATCGGCACCACGGTGCTGGACAACATGGCCGGCAGCGGTTTCGCCGGCGCGCTGTGGCCCGTCAATCCCAAGTACGACACGCTGCTCGGCATCCCGTGCTACGCCAGGGTGGCGGCGCTGCCGGCCGCGCCCGACCTGGCGGTGATCTGCACCCCGCCGGACACGGTGCCGGGCCTGGTGGCCGACCTGGGCGCGCGCGGCACCCGCGCGGCGGTCGTGCTGACGGCGCTGCCGCCGCACCTGCGCGCGGCGATGCTGAAGGCGGCGCGGCCGCACCTGCTGCGCATCCTCGGCCCCGGCGGCATCGGCCTGATCGGCCCGGCGGCGGGTGTCAACGCGAGTGTCGCGCACACCGGCGCTCGGCCGGGCCGTACCGCCTTCGTATCGCAATCGGGTATGCTGATGACGGCCGTGCTGGACTGGGCGCGGCAGCACCAGATCGGTTTTTCACGCGTGGTCTCGGTGGGCGAGGGCGGCGACGTCGACGTGGCCGACCTGCTCGACTGGCTGGCCGGCGATGCCGATACGCAGGCGATCGTGCTGCACATCGAGAGCGTCAGCGGCGCACGCAAATTCATGTCGGCAGCCCGTATCGCCGCGCGCGGCAAACCGGTCGTGGTGCTCAAGTCGGGCCGTGGCGCAGGATCCGGCAGTGGCGACGACCTGGTGGTGGATGCGGCGATCCGGCGCGCCGGCATGCTGCGCGTGTACTCGTCGGCCGACCTGTTCGACGCGGTGCAGACGGTGGCGCGCGCGCGCCCGCTGGCGGGCGAACGGCTGGCCGTGGTCAGCAACGCGGCCAGCCTGGGTTTGCTGGCCACCGACGCGCTGGCGTGGACCGGCGGCCAGCTGGCGCCGCTGTCGACGGCCACGCTGCGCGCGTTGAAGGCCGTGGCGGCGGAGGGCGTGGCGGCCGCCAATCCGCTCGACATCGGCACCCGCGCCGATACCGCGGCCCATGTGGCGGCCGTGCGCGCGCTGCTCGACGAAGCGCAGGCCGACGCACTGCTGCTGGTGCACGTGCCCACGCCGGCAGCCGGCAGCAGCGACGTGGCGCGCGCGCTGGTGCCGCTGGTGCGCGCGGCGCGGCAGACCGTGCTGTCGTGCTGGCTGGGCGGCGACGAGGCGGCCGATGCCCGCGCGGTGTTCGCCGATGCCGGCCTGGCCACCTACGACACGCCGGAAAAGGCGGTGCGCGCTTTCCGGCAGATCGTCCAGTACCGGCGCAACCAGGCGCTGCTGATCGAAGTGCCGGCCGGGGTGCCGGCCGCAGGGGAGCCGGAACGGGCTGCGGCGCGCGCCATCGTCGCTGCCGCGCGCGGCGCCGGGCGGACCGAACTGGACGATGCCGAATGTGCCGCGCTGCTGGCGGCTTATGGAATTCAAAGCGGAAGCCAAAGCGGAAGCCAAAGCGGAATTCAAAGCGGAATCCGGAGCGGGGTGCAGGACGCAGCGCAGGACGGCCGGCACCAGGGGCAGGCGGCCGGCGAGGCTGCGGCCGGCGACACGCCGCTGCTGCGCATCGCGGTGCACATGGACCCCGTGTTCGGCCCGGCGCTCGAATTCGGGCTGGGCGGTGCAGCCGGGCGCGTCGTGCGCGACCGCGCCGCGGGCCTGCCGCCGCTGAACATGGTGCTGGCGCGCGACATCGTGGCGCGCACCCGCGCCGGCGCCGCGCTGGCCGGGGCGGACGCGGTCTGCCGCGCGCTGGTGCAGGTGGCGGACCTGGTGACCGACCTGGCCGAGGTGGCGGAACTGGAGCTCGATCCGGTGCGGCTGGCCGCGGCCGGGACAGGCACCGGCGCAGCGCAGGAGTTCACGCTGGCCGCGCCGGGTGCCCGTATCGTGCTCGGCCCGCCGCGGCCGGAGGCGGCGCTGGCAATCCGGCCGTACCCGCAGGCGCTGGCCGAAACGGTCGACTGGCAGGGAGGCCCGCTGTTGCTGCGGCCGATCCGTCCAGAGGATGCCCCGGCCCACGTGCGCTTTTTCGCGGCGCTGGATCCGGAAGACGTGCGGCTGCGCTTCTTTTCCGCGTTGCGGGAGCTGCCGCCAGCCCAGCTGGCGCGGCTGACGCAGATCGACTACGACCGCGCGATGGCGTTCATCGCCACCCGGCCGGGGCCCGATGGCGCCGCCGAGACGCTGGGTGTGGTGCGGGCAGTGGCGGATCCGGACGATCGCCGTGCCGAGTTCGCCATCGTCGTGCGCTCCGACCTGAAAGGCAAGGGCCTGGGCGTGATTCTGTTCGGCAAGCTGGTCGATTATTTCCGTGCCAGGGGCACCGGCAGCCTGACCGGCGACGCACTGGCGGAAAACACGGGGGTGCAGGCATTGGTGCGCCGCTTCGGCGGTGCGGTGCAGCCGGGGAGCGAACCGGGCACGGTGCTGCTGACAGTCCCATTGCATAGGAATTCATCTTAGTCCGGTCGGAAACTCCGCAGCCAACTTTGCGCTGTGTCAAAGTGTCCATGTCGCTGTTATTTACACTTTGGTTTCTGCGATTTGTCGCGCTTCGGCGTCGCCATGGTGTGCAATGGCAGCGCAAAGTCAGCGCAACGTCCAAAGTCGGCGCAGCGGCAGCGCAGTGATTCATAACGCTGTGACAATAACTATACCGGAGACAGAATGTTAACCGCCACTTACACGCTGGTCGCACTGTCCGTCGAACAGGCCAATGTTCGGCTCAGCCTGCTTTCATTCCAGAAATATGTGCAATCGACGCTGACCCGCCAGCAAAGCCTGACGCTGGGCCAGCTTGAATACGCATGCGAAACGCTCGAGCGCCTGTACCAGGCATGCAGCTGGCGCAAGGTCGAGCTGTACCTGATCCCGGCCCTGCGCCAGGCAACCCAGCGTGCCGACCAGTTGCTCGACGAATTGTCGCGCCTGAACGGTCTCGCGCTCGACGTGGTACGCCGCCTGAAGGACGGGGCGTGCCATGCCGCGCCACATGGCAGCCGGCCCGGACAGGAATGCGCTGCCGAGTACCTCGAGGTGCTGGCCCGGGAACCCGGCCAGGAGCCCGGGATCGGCCATGTTACGGCGTTTTGCGAGGCAATCGACAGCTTTTGCACCACCTTGCTGCAACGGCTGGAAAAGGAAGAGAAGGAATTGTTCGCCATTGCCCGCAGTGCGATCTGCGGCGACGCGTGGTTCGCCATCGCCAACAAGCTGCTGGCGCACGACGCCCAGGTGGCCGAGGCACGCCGCTGCGGCGCCGACGATGCCACCGTGATCTCGCTGGTGCCGCGGCTGGCACCGCCGGCCGAGCCGGTAAACGCGATCGACCTGCGCATGCCCGCCGTACGGGCCCGCGCCCGCGCGCTGCCGCGCGCTGCCGGCGCCGACTGAACGGCAGGCTGGTAACCAGCCGGGCGGCGCCGATCGCGCGGCGTCGATCCGTCTGCGGGGGTGTGCCGGAGTTGTACCGGGGTTGTGGCGGGGTTGTGCCGGGTTTTGCCGGGTCTTGCCGGTCCCGGCCGCGGGAAGCGACGCCGCGAAAACCGGTGCTGCGCTATGATGGCGGTTTTGATCCATCCATAGCACATCATGTTTGAATTCCTCTTCAAGCGGCCCGGCGACAAGGGCACCGAATCGCAGGCCGCGCAGGGGCAACACGCGGAGGCCGGGCGTGGCGACAAAAATGGTGGCCAGGGCGGCGGGGCTGCCGCCCAGGACGGTCCCGACGGCAAGGAAGCACGCCGTGCCGAGCAGGCCGCGCGTGCCAGGTCGCTGGCCGGCGATGAAGCCGCGGCCGTGGCGCTGATCCTGCAGAGCGAATTTGCGGATGTGCGGCTGGCCGCCGCCGAGCATGTCGTGTCGCAGCCGGCGCTCGAGCAGGTGCAGGCCGCCGTGCGCAACACGGACCGCCGCGTGGCCAAGCTGATGCAGGGCCGGCTCGATGCGATCCGCCACCGTCAGATGGAGCAGCGCCAGGCCGAGGCCAGCATTGCGCAGGCGCAACGCCTGCTGCAGGAAGAGAAGCTGACGCCGAACCAGGTCGCCGACCTGGATCGCCTGTGGAAAGTCATCGATGCCCCTCCGCAACTGGCTGCCGAGTTCGACCGGCTGCGCGCCGCACTGAGCGGTCGCCTCGAAGCACAGGTGGACTTGCAGCGCGCCACGATCGATGCGCTGGCGGCGCTGCGCAGGCTGGCAGCCGCGCCGGCAAACGGCGATGAGCCGTTGCTGGAACTGGAGCGGCTGGCCGCCGAACATGCCGCACGGCTTGCGGCGCCCGAGCATGGCACCCTGCCGCGTCACCTGCTGCAGGACGTCGACGCGGCGCTCGACGCGGCCCGCGCCGCGCTGGTCCGCCCGGCCGCCGCGGCCGAGCCGCCGGCCGCCGAGGTGGCGCCCGCGCCGGCATCCGCGGCGCCTGCCGGGCAGGCGGAGCCGGACGGCGGTACTGAAGCGGAGCAGGGCAGCGACATGGCAGGGGGCGCCGAAGGCGGCACGCCTGCGGGCGAGAACGCCGCCGCGGCGGCGCCGGCAGCCGCGCCGGCGGCAGCCGCCCCGCCCCGTGCGCCGAAGGAAAAGAAGATCACGCCCGCCGACCGCGAAGCGAACGAGCGTTTCATGGCGCTGGTCGAGGCGATGGATGCGGCGCTGGCGCAGGGCCAGTTGCACACGGCTGCCGAGCACGACAAGACGCTCAAGGACAGCAAGACGGGCCGCCTGACGACCCAGCAATCGGAGCGTCTTGCGCACGTGCGCGCCGAGTACAAGCGGCTGTCGGCGTGGGCCCGCTGGGGCGGTAATGTGTCGCGCGAAGAACTGGTCCATGCCGTCGAGGAACTGCCCGCACAAAACCTGGCGATGAGCGAGCTGGCCAGGAAGGTCAGCGCGATGCGCGAGCGGTGGAAGTCGCTGGACAGCGTTTCCGGTGCCGCGCCGAAGAGCCTGTGGGAGAAATTCGACGCCGCCTGCACCGCCGCTTACGCGCCGGCTGCCGCGCACTTCCGCCACCTGGCCGACGAGCGCCATGCCAACGCCGCCAAGGCGCAGGCGATGGTCGACGAGGTCAACGCACTGGTCGCCGATTCGCCGGCCGCGCGCGAGGACTGGCGCGGCCTGGCGTCCGCCTCGCAGCGCCTGCGGCAGGCATGGAGCCGGCTGGGCACGATCGATCGCAAGGACAAGAAGCGCCTGGATACCGCGTTCGGCAAGGCGATGGAAACGCTGATGGCACCGCTCGAGGAGCAGCGCGCCATCGAGGTCGCGCGCCGCGAACAGCTGATCGAGGAAGTCTACAAGCTCGACCCGGCCGACCGGCACACGGTCGATACGCTGCGCGGCCTGCAGGAAGCCTGGCAGGGCCATGCCAAGGCGCTGCCGCTGGAACGCCGGCAGGAGCAGGCGCTGTGGCAGAAATTCCGTTCCGCCTGCGACTCGATCTTTGCAAAGCGCAAGGAATCGGCCCACGCCGCCGACCATGAACGCAAGGCGCACCTGCATGCGCGCGAAGCGATCTGCGCGCAGCTGGAAGGGTTCACGGCCGACGGCGACGACAAGGCCCGGCAAGCGGCGATCGGCAAGGCGCTGCGCGAGGCCGCCACCGCGTGGCATGCCAGCGGCCCGGTGCCGCGCGCGGCCGAGGCGCGCATCGAGGGGCGCTACCGCGCCGCCGTGGCGAAACTGCAGGGCGAGGCGGACGCGCTGCGCAAGCGTGCCGGCACCGCGCAGGCGAATGCGCTGCGCGACAAGCTGCGGCTCGTGCAGGCGCTGGAGAACGCGCTTGCCGCGCCCGGCCCGGTCGATGTGGAAGAGTGGAAAGGCCGTTGGGCCGCATTGCCGCCGTTGCCGGCCGACCATGAGCGCACCTTGCATGGCCGCTTCGATGCCGCGCTGCGCGCCGCGGCGGCCGATGCCGCCGCGCGCGGCGCGTATGCCGGAACGCTGGAAGCGAACCGCTCCCGGCTGCTGGCCGAGGTGCTGCGACAGGAAATCGTGGCCGGCATCGACAGCGGCGCCGAGTTCGCGCGCGACCGGCTCAGGATGCAGGTCGAAGTGCTGCAGGATTCGCTGAAGTCCGGCCACAAGGCCGGCAATGCGGGTTCGCAGGCTGCCCAGTTCGTGCAGCTGTGCGCGCTGCCGGCGCTGCTGGACGACCGCACGGCCAGCCGCATCGAAGCGCTGTTCCGCCGCCTCGGCGCGGAGGGGCGATGAGTTTGCCAGTGAGTTCGCCCATGAGTTCGACCACGGACGATGGCAGGATGCCGCGGGTGCGTGTCCAGCAGGAGGACTTCGATCTGTCCGCCGAGCTCGCGCGGCTGCGCGCCGGCAATCCGAAAGTGGGCGCCATCGTCAGTTTCGTGGGCACCGTGCGCGACCTGAACGAGGGTTCGCACGTGGCGTCGATGGAGCTCGAGCATTATCCGGGCATGACCGAACAGTCGATCGACCGGATCATCGACCAGGCCGTGGAACGCTGGCCTGTCCACGACGCGCTGGTCATCCACCGCGTCGGACCGCTGCTGCCGCGCGACCAGATCGTGCTGGTGGCGGTGACGTCGGCCCATCGCGGCGACGCGTTCGCGGCCTGCGAATTCATCATCGACTACCTGAAGACCGAGGCGCCGTTCTGGAAAAAGGAAGAGACGCCGGAAGGCGCGCGCTGGGTCGATGCGCGGGTCAGCGACGACGAGGCGCTGGACAAGTGGAAGACGTGATCCGGAACGCAGCCCGAACCCTGCTTGTTGGCAGGGCGTCTTGAAATAGCGGTTGCGCATCCGCACCTTATCGGAAGATAAAATTTGGAGCGAAGCGCCATGCGTCAAGACAAACTCACAACAAAACTTCAGGAAGCACTCGCCGACGCCCAGAGCCTGGCCGTCGGCAACGACAATCCCTATATCGAACCGGTGCATCTGCTGACGGCCCTGCTGAACCAGGACGACAGCAGCACGCGCTCGCTGCTGCAGCGTGCCGGCGTCAACGTCGGCGGCCTGTCCGCCGCCCTGAAAGGGGCCATCGAGCGTGCGCCGAAGGTGTCCGGCACCGGCGGCAACGTGCAGGTCAGCCGCGAATTCGTCAACATGCTGAACCTGGCCGACCGGGAAGCGCAAAAGCGCGGCGACCAGTTCGTGTCCAGCGAAATGGTGCTGCTGGCGCTGGCCGACGACAAGTCCGATGCCGGCCGGCTGGCCCGCGAGAACGGCCTGTCGCGCAAGTCGCTGGAGGCGGCGATCGATGCCGTGCGCGGCGGCGGCAAGGTCGATTCGCAGGAAGCGGAAGGCCAGCGCGAGTCGCTGAAAAAATACACGATGGACCTCACCGAGCGGGCCCGTCAGGGCAAGCTCGACCCGGTGATCGGCCGCGACGACGAAATCCGCCGGGCCATCCAGGTACTGCAGCGCCGCACCAAGAACAATCCGGTGCTGATCGGCGAGCCGGGCGTCGGCAAGACGGCGATCGTCGAGGGCCTCGCCCAGCGCATCGTCAACAACGAGGTACCCGATTCCCTGCGCGGCAAGCGCGTGCTGTCGCTGGACATGGCGGCGCTGCTGGCCGGCGCCAAGTACCGCGGCGAGTTCGAGGAACGGCTGAAATCGGTGCTGAATGAACTGGCCAAGGACGAAGGCCAGACCATCGTCTTCATCGACGAGCTGCACACGATGGTCGGCGCCGGCAAGGCCGAGGGCGCGATGGATGCGGGCAACATGCTGAAGCCGGCGCTGGCGCGCGGCGAGCTGCATTGCGTCGGCGCCACCACGCTGGATGAATACCGCAAGTACATCGAGAAGGATGCCGCGCTGGAACGCCGCTTCCAGAAGATCCTCGTCGACGAGCCGACCGTGGAAGCGACGATCGCGATCCTGCGCGGCCTGCAGGACAAGTACGAGCTGCACCACAAGGTGGAGATCACCGACCCGGCGATCATCGCGGCGGCCGAACTGTCGCACCGCTACATCACGGACCGCTTCCTGCCCGACAAGGCGATCGACCTGATCGACGAAGCCGCATCGAAGATCAAGATCGAGATCGATTCCAAGCCCGAGGTGATGGACAAGCTGGAGCGCCGGCTGATCCAGCTGAAGATCGAGAAGGAGGCCGTCAAGCGCGAGAAGGACGAAGGCTCGCGCAAGCGCCTCGACCTGATCGACGAGGAGATCGCCAAGCTGCAGCGCGAGTACAACGACTATGAGGAAGTGCTGAAGGCCGAGAAGGCCAATGTGCAGGGCACCACGCACATCAAGGAGGAAATCGAGCGCATCCGCCAGGAGATGGAGGAAGCCACGCGCGCCTCGAACTGGGGGCGAGTGTCCGAGTTGCAGTACGGCCGGCTGCCCGAGCTGGAAGCCCAGCTGAAGCAGGCGGAATCGTCGAACGGCGATGAAGCAAAGGACAAGCCGAAGCTGCTGCGCACCCAGGTGGGCGCCGAGGAAATCGCCGAGGTGGTGTCGCGCGCGACCGGCATTCCGGTGTCGCGCATGATGCAGGGCGAGCGCGACAAGCTGCTGCACATCGAGGAGAAGCTGCACGAGCGCGTGGTGGGGCAGGACGAGGCGATCAACGCCGTGGCCGATGCGATCCGGCGTTCGCGCGCCGGCCTGGCGGACCCGAACCGGCCCTACGGCTCGTTCATGTTCCTGGGCCCGACCGGCGTGGGCAAGACCGAGCTGTCGAAGGCACTGGCCGCGTTCCTGTTCGATACCGAGGAATCGATGATCCGCATCGACATGAGCGAATTCATGGAGAAGCATTCGGTGGCCCGACTGATCGGTGCGCCGCCGGGCTACGTGGGTTACGACGAGGGCGGCTACCTGACGGAGGCGGTGCGCCGCAAGCCGTACAGCGTGATCCTGCTGGACGAAGTGGAAAAGGCCCATCACGACGTGTTCAACGTGCTGCTGCAGGTGCTCGACGATGGCCGCATGACCGATGGCCAGGGCCGCACCGTGGACTTCAAGAACACCGTGATCATCATGACCTCGAACCTGGGGTCGCAGAAGATCCAGTCGATGGAGGACTCCGATCCGGCCGTGACGAAGCTGGCCGTGATGGCCGAAGTGCGCGGCCATTTCCGGCCCGAGTTCATCAACCGGATCGACGAGATCGTCGTGTTCCACGGCCTGGACGAGAAGAACATCGGCGCGATCGCGAAGATCCAGCTGCAGATCCTGGAAGACCGGCTGAAGCGGATGGAGATGGGCCTGCAGATCAGCGACGCCGCGCTGCAGAAGATCGCCGAGGCAGGCTACGATCCGGTGTACGGCGCGCGTCCGCTGAAGCGGGCGATCCAGCAGCAGATCGAGAATCCGCTGTCGAAGCTGATCCTGGAGGGCCGCTTTGGTCCGAAGGATACGATCCGCATCGATGCGCGCGATGGCGCGCTGGTATTCGGCGCGGACGGCAAGGTCGATATCGTCAAGCAGTAAGCGGCACCGGCACCGGAACCGGCGCAGCGTCCACCGACGCCGCGCCGGTTTTTTTTCGTAGCCGCCACTGGGCCAGCAGCCGTGTGGCGGCCAGCAGGTCGGCCGTGCGCTGGCCTTCGCCGAAACGGGCCACGACGAGTTCCAGCAGCGCTTCGGCGCCGGGTGCCGCGCCGCGGCCGTGCCACAGCCGCGCGAGGCTGGTGGCGGCACGCAGTTCCCAGGCCAGTGCGCCCTGGTTGCGGGCCAGCAGCAGCGCGGCGCGGAACAGCCGCTCGGCCGTCTCGTGCGCCGCAGGGCCGCCGCCGGCCAGCAGGCGCTCGCCTTGCACGCGGCGCAGTTCGGCGGCGCACCAGCGTGCGTCGCCATGGTCGGTGCGCAGCAGCAGCCGCTCGTCCAGGTAGCGCGGGTTCAGGGTGGCCAGCGTTTCGCGGTGCGGTCCGGCGGCGGGCGCTTTCGCCAGCCAGCCACCGGGCGCATCCTCGACGATGCCGTGCCGGTACTGGCGTGCCAGCGTTTCCCAGTGCGGAAAGCGGCGCGCGGCATCCTCCAGTTCCGCCAGCGCGGCCAGCGCGGCCGGCCGGTCGCCGCACCACCATGCCACCGGGAACATCGCGAACGCGAGCACCTGGCACAGCGGCGCGTCGGCGCCCACCGCGCGGGCGCGCAAGACGCCGTTGCGGGCCAGCCGCAACGCATCGTCGGCGTGGCCGAGCAGCCAGCGGGTCCGCGCCAGCACGGCGCTCGCGGCAACGTTTTCATCGGTATGCAGGGCGGTGCGGCGCCGCGTGCACACGGCCGGGACCGTGCCGTTCTGCACGGCGTATGCCAGCGGCGCGGCCAGTGCCTGCTCTCCCGACAGGTGCAGGGCAAGGGCGGCAAAGCGGTCGTGCACCAGTTGCGCGGCGCGCGAACCGGCGCGGCGAATGGCGTCCTGGAAGCGCTGCGCCAACGCCACCGCGGCCGGGTAATCGCCCGCCAGCACGTGTTCCAGGACCAGGCCGGAGAAGGCGTCGGCCAGCCGGTCGGTGTCGGCCGACGCTTCCGCCAGCGCGAAGCCGCGGGCATAGGCCGCGCGGCCGGCGCCGGCGCCTTCCAGGTACACGCAGGCCGTGCCCAGCGCGGTGTGCAGCACGGACTGCAGCGGCGGCGGCAGAGTCTGCGGCAGAATCGGCGCCGCCTCGTCGATGCCGCGACCGACCGCCGTCACGAGCCACTTGCGCAATTCTTCCAGTTCGGCCGTTTCCCACCACATCGGTATCGAGGCGGCCAGCAGGGTTGCGGCGGCCTGGGCGTCGCCATGGGGGCCGAAACCCCATGCCAGCGCCGCGCGCACGTCGGGCAAACGCCCCGGATCGCCATCCGGCCCGGCGGCGAGCGCCGTGCAATCGGCAGCGAAGCGGGCGAACGCCGCATCGTCCGGGGCCAGCAGCGACAGCGCGTAGTGGCGCACGCCGTCATACAGCAGGAATTCCGGCGTGCTGGCGGCGCAATGCGGCGCGAGCAGCGACCTGGCGGCCAGCGTGGCCAGCGCGTCTTCCACATCGTGTGCGGCGACCGTCCCGCCCGTGGCGACGCGGAGTGCGCGCGCCAGCGTGAACGGGCCGGAGAATACAGCGACGCGGCCCAGCACCGTGCGCTCCGTGCACGACAGCGTGTCGATGCTCCACTCCAGCGACGCGCGCAGCGAGCGGTGGCGCGGCGGCGCGGTGCGCCGGCCGCCTTTCAGGATCAGCAGGCGCTCGTCGATCCGGGCCAGCAGGTCGCGCGGCTGGAACAGGTCGAGCCGGCCGGCCGCCAGGTCGATCGCCAGCGGCACGCCATCGAGGCGGCGACACAGTTCCGCCACCGCGGGCGCATCGGCATCGGCCAGGCTGAAACCGCCGTGCAGGGCCGCGGCGCGCGCGGCGAACAGCGCCACGGCCGGATAGGCCATTGCTTCCCCTGCCGTCGCGATGCCGGGCGGCGGGCAGTCGAGAGGGGCGACGCGCTGCACCCATTCGCCGGCGGCGCGCAGCGCCTCGCGGCAGGTGGCCACGATGCACAGGCCGGGCACCTCGCGCAGCAGCCGTTCCGCCAGCGCGGCAGCCGCCGTGACGGTGCGGTCGCAATTGTCGAGCACGAGCAGTACCGGCCGTTCGCGCAGGTGGGCCAGCAGCGGTGAAGCGGGATCGGCGCCGGGCGGCAGCGCCATCGCCGCGGCCAGCGCCGCCTGCGGATCGGCCGCCTCGGCCAGGTCGATGCTCCAGGTGCGGAACTGCGGCGCCAGGCGGCGCGCGAGTGCGAGCGCCAGCGTGCTCTTGCCGACACCCCCGGTGCCTGTCAGCGTGACGAGGCGGTGCTGCCGCGCCAGCGCCGCCAGCGACTGCGCCAGCGCGCCACCGTCCGGCTGGTCGGCATGCTGCGCCTGGTGCCATCGCACGGCGGCCAGCAGCGAATAGCCGTGTCCGGCCACGCTGCCGATGTAGCGGCGCTCGGGCGTTTCGCGCAGCGCCTTGCGCAACGCCGCGACGTGCACGCGCAGGTTTGCTTCCTCGACGATGGTATCGGGCCAGGCGTGCGCGATCAGGTCGCTCTTCGACACCGGTGCACCGGCGCGCTCGGCAAGCATGGCGAGAATGTCGAACGCGCGCGAGCCCAGCTTCAGCGGCTGGCCATCCTCGAGCAGCACGCGCTGCGCCGGATAGAGGCGGAAGGGACCGAACGACGCATGCGCAACCGACGACTCGGGGGCGGGGAGTGTCATATTGGGCGTCCTCGTTGGCAGACGGCACGATACCGTCGATAGCGGATGTTAAGTGACTATCTTTACAACAGGCTGACACCGCCCGAATATTTCCCAGAACCGGGGTCAGACCCCGGTTTCAACATTCGGGGGCAGTCCCCGAATTTTTGCAACAATTTTGTGGTTTTTGCATCAACATCGTATTGTGTAGCTGTTCGCATTCGCCAGCGGCGCACTATTTGTCGGTTCCCGCGCAAATACGTGGCCGATCAGCATTTTGTTGCTAAAAATCGGGGACAGTCCCCGGTTGGCGTGTGGCGAAAAGCATACTGTTTGCGCTGCTGTCAGGATTCGGCGAAGTCTTCGACTTCGTACTGGTCGAGGAAGCGGTCGGGGCTGCTGCCGGGGGAGAAGTGCAGCGTGGTCGGGGGGCGGCTGCCGCCCAGCAGGCGCCGCACGTGGGCGCCCAGCGACTGGCGCGTGGTGCTCTTTTGCCACATGGGATAGAGGCCGGACAGCCGGTAGCCGTCCAGGTAGCGGATTTCGAATTCGCATTCGCTGCAGTCGCGCGCGGCGGCCCACGTTTTCAGCAGCCTGTCGGCGGCGACGAAGGAGCCGAGCACCGCGGTGCTGCGTTCGGCCTTGCGGATGAGGATCTGCGCGACGCCGACCTTTTCGGCAGGGGCGAACGGGTGGGCGTCGATGGCCGGCTTGCGCGGGGATGACGGTTCAGGTGGCATGCAATTCCCCGGCATGGTGGAACACCGGGCGGCGGAAGCGGCCGATCGCGTCCAGTGCGGCGGCGTGCGTGGACCGCAGCGCGCTGCCGAAGCGGTTGACGTGGATATGCCGCGCGGCCAGTTCCAGCAGCGGCAGTACCTGGGCCGCCAGCGCCGCATCGCCGGGCGCCGCATGCAGGCTGGCGCAGGCCAGCGGGCCGAGCGCCCATGCCAGCGCCAGCAGTTCTTGCGCATCGGCGCAGCGCACCAGCAGTCCGGCCCGGCGCGCGCCGCACAGCTGCGGATCGGCGAGCAGTGCCGCGGCCGGCACTTCCGCGAAGGCGGGCGCCTGGCCGTCGCGCGCGTCGGCGAGCTGCCGGGCGCCGCTGCCGGGCGGCAGGGCAGCGTCGCCGGGGCGTCCGGCGCAGGTGCCGCCGCCATCGGCCAGCATGTCGATGATGGCTTCGCGCAGGTCGATGAAGCCGTCGCCGTCGATGGCGACGACGACCGGGCACGCGCCCGGCTGGGCCAGCAACTGCTGGCCCAGGTATTCGGCGCGGCCGTTCAGCGCGCAGGGCAGCACGAAGGCCGCTCCGCTGCCGTCCACTTCGGCCAGTGCCGGCAGCAGCCGGGGCACCGGACGCGTCCCGGCGCGGCAGATCACCCCCCGCACGGCGCGCCGGGCGAGCAGGGTGTCGTCGTCGTCGGCCAGCTCGAACAGGGTATCGGGCAGCCGGGCCGCCGTCGCGGCTGCCGCGATCAGGCCCGCCAGTTCCAGGCAGCTGGGTGCCGGCAACGCGCGCGCCAGCACCGGGCAGCCCGCGGCCAGCGCGGCCATCGCATACATGCCGGCCAGTCCATAGGCGCTGCCGTGCGCACCCACGGCCGCGATGGGGCCGAGGGGAACGGTGCGTTGCCGGCCATCGGCCCCGTCCGCGCGCAGTGCCCCGGCCAGGAAGCGCAGCCACTCGCGCAGCATGTCGTGCTGGCGCAGTGCGGCGGCCGGTTCGACGCCCGCATCGAATGCGGCCTGCCGTGGCAGCCGGTGCCGGACACCGTCCAGGCCGGCGCCGATACCGTCGAGCAGGCGGGCGCGCTGCTCGGTGCCGGCCAGCGCGAACGGCAATGCGGCGGACGTGTACATCATGGCGATCCCTCTTTCCGGTGATAAATGGGTAACGATTCCGAACGATTAACGATGGCGAATGATTAACGCCGGGTAAGCGTTACGTTAGAATCTGTCGGGCCGGAAATCAATCCGGCTTTCGAGGTAAGGAAACATGGACCGACAGCAGTGGCGGCCGCCGATCGGCGAGGTGGCCTTCGGGGCATTCCGCCTGGTACCGCATGAACGGGCGCTGTACCGGCACGGCATGCCGGTACGGCTGGCCGGCCGCGCGTTCGATCTGCTGGTCGCGCTGGTCGAACGGGCCGGCACGGTGGTGGGCAAGGATGAACTGCTTGCCTGCGTATGGCCCCACACCATCGTCGAGGAAGGCAACCTGCGCGTGCACATCGGTGCGCTGCGCAAGGCGCTCGGCAACGACCAGGCCTATGTGGAAAACGTGGTGGGGCGGGGCTACAGCTTCGTCGCGCCGCTGCACGTGCCGGCGGCGGACGCGATCGTGCCGCTGCATGGCGCGCCCCTGCCGGCGCAGCCGCGGCTGGTAGGCCGCGGCCAGGTGCTCGAGGACCTGGCGCGCGAACTGGCCGGCGCGCGCCTGCTGACGATTGCCGGTCCGGGCGGCATGGGCAAGACATCGGTGGCGCAGGCGCTTGCCGCGCGGGCCGCCCCGCAGTTCGGCCGGCATGTGTATATCGCGGACCTGGCGCCGCTGGCCGACCCGGCGCTGCTGCCGGGCGCGGTGGCGCAGGCGTTCGGCCTGGCTGCGCCGCTGTCGGCCGAAGCGCTGGCCGGCGTGCTGGCCGATACCTTGCCGCACTCGTTGCCGCACTCGTTGCGCCAACGCCGCGCACTGCTCGTGCTCGATGGCTGCGAACACCTGATCGATGCCGCGCGCACGCTGGCGAGCGTGTTGCTGGGTCGGCTGGCCGCGCTGCACATCGTCGCCACCAGCCGGGAACCATTGCGCGCCGACGGCGAGTGCGTGTTCCGGCTGCCGCCGCTGGCCGTGCCGGCCGCGCCGCTGCATGCGCACGGCTCCGCGCACGCTTCCGTTCATGCCGTTGCACAGTCATCCGTGCAGTCATCCGATATCGCCGCACTGGCCGCCTGTCCATCGGTCCAGCTGTTCGTCGAACGCGCCAGCGCCGATGGCGGCTTCACGCTCGATGCGCACAACGCGACCGCGGTGGCCGAGATCTGCCGCCGGCTGGACGGCATTCCGCTGGCGCTCGAGCTGGCGGCCGGCCGCGCCGCGTTCTTCGGCGTGCATGAGCTGGCACGGCGGCTGTCCGACTGCTTTGCCGTGCTGACGCGGGGGCGCCGCACGGCATTGCCGCGCCACCAGACCTTGCGCGCGGCGCTCGACTGGAGCCATGCGCTGCTGGCACCCGCCGAGCAGGCCGTGCTGCGGCGGCTCGCCCTGTTCCGCAGCACCTTCACGCCGGAGGGCGCGGCGGCGCTCGCCGGCGGCGGCGGCATCGGCGAACAGGCCGTTGCCGGCCACGTGGCGCAGCTCGTGGCGAAATCGATGCTCTCGGCCGACGCGGACGGGCGCTACCGCCTGCTCGACACGACCCGTGCCTACGCGCTCGACCGGTTGCGCGCGGCCGGCGAGGAGCGCGCCGTGGCGGAGCGCCACCTGCGCTACTACTGCATGCTGCTGGCCCGCGCCGAACACGATGCGGACGCGCTGGACTCGCTCGTGCGGGACCTGCGCCTCGACGACGTGCGCGCCGCGCTCGAGTGGGCCTTCGGCCCGGGCGGCGCGCCGCTGCTGGGCGCGCGGCTGGCCGCCGCGTCGGCGCCGCTGTGGTACCGCCACTCGATGATGGACGATTACCGCGTCCGGCTCGGGCCGGCGCTGGCCTGCGCCAACGCGGCGGGATCGGCCGGCGCACCCCTGGCGGCGGCACTCTGCCTGGCGCTCGGCCACACCTTGCTGCATGCCGGCGACGCGGCGGCGCCGCGCGCCGAGGCGTTCGGCCGGGCACTGGCGCTGGCCGAGCGGCTGGGCGACCATGGCGCCGCGGTGCGCGCGCTGTGGGGGTGTTACGCCGACGCGCTGCTGCAGGGCGACTACGGCCGGGCGCACGACCTGGCCTGGCGTTTCGGCCCGCTGGCCCGCGCCAGCGGCCTCGATGGCGACGGCCGGGTGCAGCAGCGGCTGCTGGCGCGGGCCCGGCATTACCTCGGCGACCAGCACGCGGCACGCGCGCACGCGGTCGTGCATCCGCCGCGCCGCGCGCCCGGCGCCGCCGGTTTCCAGTTCGACCAGCGGGTATCGTCGCTGGGCGTCCATGGCCGGATGCTGTGGTTGCAGGGCATGCCGGAGCAGGCAGTGCTGGCGGCGCGCGAAGGTGTCGACGAAGCATTGCGGCTGGATCACTCGGTGTCGCTGTGCTTCGCGCTGGTGCTGGCGATCCCGGTCGCACTGTGGAGCGGCGACCTGCCGATGGCACGGCGCTGCATCGGCATGATGGCCGAGCGCGCGGCGCGCGACCGCCTGGCGCACTGGTCTTTCTGGGCCCGTGCGTTCCAGGCCGCGCTGCAGTGCCACGAGGGCAATGGCCGCGCTGTCACCGGCGCGCAGGCGGCCGATGCGCTGCTGCGCCATCCCTCGTGTACCGGCCTGCACCTGGACATGCTGCCCACCTTGCACACGAGCCTGATGACGCCGGCTTCACTTGCCCGTGCCAGGAACGGCCAGGCCGGCTGGGCCGCCGCCGAGCTGCTGCGCTGCTGGGGCGAACAGCTGGTGCGCGTGGGTGCCGGCGCGCAGGCCGAACGCGTGTTCCGGCAGGCGCTGGCACTGGCGCAACGGCAGGGCGCGCTGGCCTGGGAACTGCGCGCCGGTACCAGCCTGGCGCAACTGCTGGCGCGCCGTGAGGAGGGGCGCGGCGCGCAGGACGCCGCCGCCGTGCTGGCGCCGGTGCTGGCGCGCTATCGCGAGGGCCGCGGCTCGCGCGACGTGGTTACCGCGCAGGCTTGCCTGGAGCACTGCTCAGCTTGAGCAGGTACACATCGTTTTCGCGCAGCGGCAGCGCCAGGCTGACCTTGCCGTCGGCGCCAACCCGTACCGTGCGCCGCTCGGACGGCGCGCCGGTGGCCTGCGCCTTCAGCTCGGCGACCTGCTGGCGCGTCAGCTGTGCCGGCGAACCCATGCCGATCCAGGCGGTGAAGGCGTCGTTCCTGCGGTAGCCGGCCTGCGAGATCGCCAGCGTGTACGCGCCCGGCTTCACGCCGCGCAGCGTCACCTGCACCTCGCCCCTGGACTTTGGCGGCAGGTCCTTGACGAAGTACTGCTGGTTGTTGATGCCCTCGGGCAGCGTGTGCGTATAGTCCCACAGCAGCAGGCCGACATCGCCGTTGCCGTCGACGGTGGCGATCGATTTCGCGTCGCCGTTGCGCAGTTCCTGGCTGCCCAGCTGGTTCAGGAACTGGTAGGCGAAGTAGCCGGGCTTCTTGATGCCCTGCGTGTTCATCAGCCCGAAGCCGCCGTGGAACGCCTCGAAACGGGGGCCGGCCTCCTCGAAGATGTCGGTGAAGACCCAGTACGACATCGATTGCGCGGCCGAGCCCGTCTGCTTCAGTTTCTGCAGGATGTAGGCAGCCTGGTGGTAGCTGTCGTGCGTCGGGTCGGACGGCGTGTACGACGAGCTCCACTCGGTGTAATGCAGCGGCAGTGACGGCAGCGCCGAAGCGGCGATCTCGCGGCGGTTTTTCAGCACGTCGCCCACGACCGCGCCTTCATCCTTGCTGAGCACGGTGCCGGTGGTGCCGAACTCATCGAGATAGCCCTGGTTAACGCCATATGTGTGGGTGCTGACGAAATCGAGCGGCACCTTGTTGGCGGTGGCATGCGCGATCATTTCCGGGATCCACGCCGCGCCGGCGGTGGCCGGCCCGCCGACCCGGTAGGCCGGGCTGACGCTCTTGATCGCCCGCGCCGCATGGTCGTACAGCCGGAAATATTCGGCCTGCGTGCCGGCCCAGAAGCCGTCGAGGTTGGGCTCGTTCCAGACTTCGAAATACCAGGTCGCCACCTCGGCCTGGCCATACCGCTCGGTCCAGTGCTGCGTCAATTTCCTGACGAGCTCGCCCCATTTCGCATAATCGCGCGGCGGCGTGACATTGCCGCGCCACCAGAAAATGGTTTTTTCGCCGCTGGCCATTGCCGAAGGCATGAAGCCCAATTCAACGAAGGGTTTTACGCCGATACTCAGCAGATAATCATACAGCGCATCGATATACTGGAAATTGTAATGTTCCCTGCCTTGCGCGTCGATTTTATAAACACCCATGTCGTCCGACAGCAGGCCATGCATGCGGATATAGCGGAAACCGGCATCATGTTTTATTTCGGCCAATTGCCGTTGCCAGTCGGCGCGCAATCCTTCATTGGCGCGCCCGGCGCCGATGACTTCGTTGAATGTTTTATCCAGCTTGCCGGCGACCTGGCCGACATGCACGTCGATTTTGCGCTGTTGCGCCAGCGCCGCCTGCGGCAGTGACAGCAGGGCGCCCAGCAGTGCTCCGGCGATGCATTGTATGTTGAGTTTCGCTTGCATTGGATTTTCGTCTCGCTCCGCGTTGTTTGAATGGCGCCGGCAGTCGCCCGCGCACCGCCGCGCAGCATACGGGCGTGGGCCGGCGCGCCGCTAGCACTCGGGGGGCAAACGCTGATGGAATGCGGATAGTTGAAGAAAAACGGGCGCCAGTGTCAGTCCGCGCACGCAGTACGGAACGCTTTCGGCGTGCAACCGTACTCTTCCTTGAAGAGCTTGTTGAAGTACGAGACGTTCGCGTAGCCGACCGAATAGGCGATTTCCGCCACCGCCAGCGCGTCGTTCTCCGACAACAGGCGGGCCGCTTCCGTCAGCCGCAATTTATTCAGGTAGGCGCTGAACGTAAAACCGAGTTCGGCCTTCAGGATATCGTTCAGCTTATTCCGGTTCACGCCGGTTGCCGCCACCACCTTGTCGACATCCATTCCGGCATCGGCATAATGGGTGGCGATAAAGCGCAATACTGCCGCTTTTTCCCTGTCGCGGTGCGGTTCCAGTGAAAGCTGCTGGTAGGCGACAAATGGCAGGTCTTTCTGCAGTTTGTCGCGCACGTCCGCCACCAGCGCAGCCGCGTGCTGCCGGAAAAACCACACGGCAAATCCGCCCCAGGCCAGCACCAATATCGTGGCGAGGGCATACAGGTAGCGGACATCGCGGCCATTCAATACCAGTGTATCGATGACGACTGTCGAGACAATATCGAGCGGGCTTTGGAACGTTGTGCCGATGGCGATTTTCGGTACCCGGTCGAGTTTATAGGCTTGGTGCGACAGATCGAGCTTGAACATGTCGAACCACCATTGCGGCGTTTCCAGCCGCGACAGGTCGATCTCGACCCGCGTGCCGCTCCCGCTGCAGGCGAAAAAGGCGACCGGCGTGCGGTAGCTGAGCAGGTCATCGCGCCGGGACACCTTGTCGTCGAAGGTGGGCACGCTCAGCATCAGCGTATTGGCGGGGGCGCAGCGCGCGTTGAATGTGATCGAGTCGTAGCGCGACAGGTCGATGTGGGCCGGCTTGCCGTCGCGGTCCTCGAACAGCAGGTCGGCGGCGGCGAACGGATGCGCGAGGGCCGGGGCCAGACGGAAGCCGAACCGCAGCCGCTGCCGGTCTTCCTGGATGGCGATGGTCGAGCCCGCCAATGCCGCCGCCTCGCTGTCCAGGCTGGCTCCGGAATGCCATGGCAGCGCGTCGCTCCCGGCCGGCAGCAGCGGCGTATGCAGGTAACTGCGCCCGACGCAGGCGTAGCCCAGCAGCAGGCTGGCGGCGAGCAGGCAGATGAACGCGGCCAGCGTCTTTCGATAGAAGGCTCCCATGATGTGAGCGCAATCATAGAGGCGGCCGCCGATGGCTGCAAGCCGTCCCTGTCTACCGGCCAGCCGGCATCGGGCGCGATGTTTCAGTGGCGTATATAAGGCGTTGCATATATGCATCAGTGTCAAATAGTGATGTTTCCGCATGGAATATTTCTGTAGCTTGCAATCTGCACTTGAGTAAGACTGGAATCGAGTAATTCACTATTGGAACAAGAAGAAAATGCACTTGATGAAGCGATTGACGATCCAACGAAAACTCATGCTCAGCATGGGCCTGTGCCTGCTGGCCTTCATGGCGATCTCCTCCGTGATGAGCGTGGCCATGAACGGCAACCGGGCCCGCGAGCGCGCCGTGACCCAGGAACTGCCGGCACAGGTCGGCGAAATCCGCAACGACGTGCTGCGCCAGATCGGCCAGGCGCTGGCGGTCTCGGAAACGCTGGCCAACGACACCTACGTGCATGCCTGGGAAGATGCCGGCCTGCCGGACGACGGGGCGGCTGCGTGGCAAACCTATGCGCGCCACCTGAAAGCCAGGAACAATGCCGCCTCGGTGTTCTGGGTGTCCAGGGACACCGGCAGGTATTTCACCGATGGCGGTTATGAACGCACGCTGGCGCCCGGCCAGGCCAGCGATGCGTGGTTCTATGGCTTCCTGGACAGTGGCGCGCCATATCGGCTGGACATCGACAAGGATGCCGGATCCGGAAATTACATGCTGTTCATTAACAATCGCGTGCAGACGGCCGGCGGCAGGCTGGCCGCGGCAGGCATCGGCCTGGCCGTCAACGACCTGGCCGCCACGATCCGCGATTACCGGCTGGGCGAGACGGGCACCGTGTCGCTGGTGCGCCCGAACGGCGTGCTGCTGATCGACCGCGATCCGCAACTGGCCGATGGCCGGCACCTGCTGCAGGACCAGCCGGGCTTCGATGCCGCCGCGGTGAAGAGCCTGTTTACAGGCCAGCCTTTCGTGCACGCGGCCGTCGACGGCCCGCAGGGGCGCCTGTTCGTGGCGTCGTCCTATATCAAGGAATTGAACCTGTACGTGCTGGCACGCGTGCCGGAGCGCGAAGTGCTGGGCGATATCGCGCGCTCGGCCACGATCTCGGCGCTGATTGCCGGCCTGGCGGGCGGCACCATCGGCCTGGCCGGCATCTGGCTGATCAGCCGCGCGATCGCCGCGCCGGTGATGCGGGCGGCAACGATGCTGGGCGAGATCGCCGGCGGCAATGGCGACCTGAGCCGCCGGATGCCGGTCGAGTCGGATGACGAAGTCGGCGCGCTGGCCGGCGCCTTCAACCGTTTCATTTCCTCGCTGAACGGCACGATCCTGCAGGTGCGCGAAAGCGCGCAGCAGATCACCACCGCCACCCGCGAGATCGCCACCGGCAACCTCGATCTTTCCAACCGTACCGAAGCGCAGGCGTCGAACCTGGAGGAAACCGCCGCGGCGATGGAGGAGCTGACGACAACCGTGCGCCAGAATGCCGATAACGCCGCCCAGGCCAACGCACTGGTGGCGAGCACCGCCGATGCGGCGCGCAAGGGTGGTGCCGTGGTGTCGCAGGTGGTCGACATGATGGGGGCGATCACCGACAGCTCGCGGCGCATCTCGGACATCATCGGCGTGATCGACGGCATTGCCTTCCAGACCAATATCCTGGCGCTGAACGCCGCGGTGGAAGCTGCGCGGGCAGGCGAGCAGGGGCGCGGCTTTGCCGTCGTTGCCGCCGAGGTGCGCAACCTGGCGCAGCGCTCGGCCACCGCCGCCAGGGAAATCAAGGACCTGATCCTCGCCTCCGTCGACCAGGTGGACGCCGGCAGCAGGCTGGCCGATGGCGCCGGGCAGGCGATGGGCGAGATCGTGCAATCGGTGCAGCAGGTGGCCGACCTCGTGGCGCAGATCGCCACCGCCAGCGACGAGCAGAGCGAAGGCATCGGCCAGGTCAACGGCGCGATCGGCGAAATGGACAATGTCACGCAGCAGAACGCGGCGCTGGTGGAAGAAGCGGCCGCGGCAGCCGAATCGCTGCGCATGCAGGCCGCGGCGCTGGAGCAGGTGGTGGGCACCTTCAAGCTCGATGCGCCGGCGGTGTTGGCCGCAGCGTTGCCCGGCGCCCTCGCAGTACCGCGGCGGGCGGCCCTCAGCGTTCGCTGAAAAACGCGCTGGGCGTGGTGCCGAAGGTCTTGCGGAACATCTGCGAGAACGCCGACTGGCTGGCGTAGCCCAGTTCGTCGGCAACGCGAGCCAGCGGCATGCCGCCGGCGATCATCGGCGCGGCATGGGCCAGGCGCACCTGCTGGCGCCACTGGCCGAAGCTCATGCCGAGCTCCTTCTCGAACAGCCGCGCCAGCGTGCGCTCCGAAGCGCCGACCTGGCCGGCCCAGTCGGCCAGCGTGAGCGCGGCGCCGGGCGAATCGATCAGGCGCCCGCACAGGCTTTGCAGCCGCTTGTCGCGCGGCAGCGGCACGCGGATCGGCCGTGTCTCGCAGCGCGCCAGTTCATCGAGCATCAATTCCGACAGCATGGTGGCGCGCGGCGACGACGCCAGCGGCGGCAGCTGTTCCAGCGCCAGGATCAGTTCGCGCAGCAGCGTGGATACTTCCAGCACCCGGCAAGCCTCGTCCGGGAACGGTGCCCGTTCGGCCAGGATGCGCACCGGCCGCAGCCGGATCGCCTGCAATACCGTGACCGAATGCTCGACGCCCGGCGCGATCCATACCGCGCGCGACGGCGGTACGATCCATGTGCTGTCGGCGGCGGTGACGCGCAGCACGCCATCGAGCGCGTGCGTCAGCTGGCCCCAGGTGTGCCGGTGCGGCAGCATCGCATCGCGGCGATCGAGGTCGCGGGCGATCAGCGTGATCGGGCGTTCGGCCGTGGGCTCGAAGCCGTCCGGGTAGGGCAGGGTGTGGCGGATGACGGGCGCTGACATGGCAGGATTTCGACAAAGATTGACATCCTATCTCAAAACGGTCGCCGCGCTTTTTCCTACACTGGGCTTTTGAGAGGGCGCAATGGACAAGGACATCCATCACTCCGGCAGCGGGGACAGCAGCAGGGACAGCATTCTTCGCCAGGATGCCCGCGTGATCGGCCTGGTCGGTCTCGCGCATGGCACTTCGCATTTCTACCACCTGATCCTGGCCGCGCTGTTTCCGTGGCTGAAACCGGCGTTCAGCCTCAGTTACGCCGAGCTGGGCCTGTTGATGACGGTATTTTTCGTCGTGTCGGGCGTGGGCCAGGCATGCGCCGGCTTCGTGGTCGACCGGGTCGGCGCGCGCCGCGTGCTGTTCTTCGGCGTCGGCGTGCTGGGCGTATCGGCGCTGGTGTTGTCGGTGGCCAGCAGCTATGCCGCGCTGATGGCCGGTGCGCTGCTGGCCGGCATCGGCAACAGCATTTTCCACCCTGCCGACTACACGCTGCTGAACCAGCGCGTGTCGCGCGAGCGGCTGGCGCATGGTTTTTCGGTGCACGGCATCAGCGGCAATCTCGGCTGGGCGGCGTCGCCGCTGTTCATGACCACCGTCGCGGCGCTGGCCAGCTGGCGCACCGCGCTGGCGCTGGCCGCGCTGCTGCCGTTTGCCGTGCTGGCGATCCTGGTGCTGAACCGCGATGCGCTGCGGCCGAATCCGCCGCAGCAGGCCGGCGGGCAGGATGGCGCGGAGGGCACTCTGGCATTCCTGCGGCTGCCTTCGGTGTGGATGTGCTTTGCCTTCTTCTTCCTGACCGCGGTGGCGCTGGGCGGTATCCAGGCCTTCGCGTCGATCGGGCTGGAGCAGCTGTACGGCATCTCGCGCGAGCTGGCCACCAGCTCCTACACCGCATACATGCTGGCCTCGGCCGCCGGCATGGTGGTGGGGGGCTTCGTGGGCGCCGGTTCCGGCAACCACGACCGCAATATCGCCATCGCGTTTGCCATCGCCGCCGTGCTGGCGCTGGTACTGGGCATGGCCGTGGTGCCGGGCTGGCTGGCGTTGCCGCTGATGGCGCTGATCGGCTTCTGCTCCGGAGTGGCGGGGCCGTCGCGCGACCTGATGATCCGCGCCGCCGCGCCGAAGAACGCCACCGGGCGCGTGTACGGTGTCGTCTATTCGGGCCTGGATACCGGCCTGTCGGTGGGGCCGCTGATGTTCGGCGCGGTGATGGATGCGGGCCATCCCGGCTGGCTGTTTGCCGGCATCGCGCTGTTCCAGGCGCTGGCGATCGGCACGGCGGTGGGCGTGGGCGGCAGTACCCGCGCGGTGGCGCTGAAAAACGCCTAGAATCGGAACAGTTCAACTGCCCGGGGATTTTCATGAGCCACGCTTCGCCCGATCACCTGCCCAGCCACCTGGCTTACGTGCGTGATTTCGCCACCGCCGACCTGTGCGACGACAATGCCATGCTGCTCGAGGATGGCCGCCTGGCCGTGCTGCCGCCGCTATTGCGCCATTTCGGCAAGCGCGTGCGATTCGCCGGCCGCGTCGTCACGCTGAAGGTGTTCGAGGATAATGCGCTGGTGCGCGCCATGCTGGAAACATCCGGCGAGGGGCAGGTGCTCGTCGTCGATGGCGGCGGCAGCCTGCGGCGCGCCCTGGTGGGCGGCCAGCTGGCGCTGCTGGCGCAGGACAATGGCTGGGCCGGCGTGGTGGTCGACGGCTGCGTGCGCGATACGGCGGAAATCGACAGTTGCGACATCGGCATCCGTGCGCTGGCCGCGCATCCGCAGCGCAGCGCCCGCAAAGGCGCAGGTGAACGCAATGTACGCGTGCAGATCGCTGGCGTGCCTGTCAACCCGGGCGACTGGCTGTATGCCGATGCCGACGGCATCCTGGTTTCCCAGCAGCGGCTGGCATGACGCAGGAGCCGCGGCCGCGGCCGCGGTCTCCTCGCGATTTCTCGCATCGCACCGATATGGCGTTGCCTGTCATTTTTGGCGGCCTTGCCGTTCTCTGGGATAATGCCGGCTCGAATCCTCCGTTAGAAGACCATGTTCAGTTACCGCCACGCCTTCCATGCCGGCAATCATGCCGACGTCCTGAAGCATTTCGTCCAGCTCCAGCTGCTGCAATATCTGAACCAGAAGGACGTGGCGTACAGCTACATCGACACGCACGCCGGCGCTGGCGTCTACGCGCTGGACAGCGTGCAGGCCACCAAGACCGCCGAGTTCGAGACCGGCATTGCACCGCTGTGGGACCGCACGGACCTGCCGGAGGCATTGGCCGAGTACGTCAACCTGATCAAGGCCATGAACCCGAGCGGCAAGATGCGCTACTACCCGGGCTCGCCCTATGTAGCCGAGCAGGTGGCGCGCGAAATGGATCGCCTGCGCCTGTTCGAACTGCATCCGGCCGATGTGCGCCTGCTGGCCGATAATTTCACGAAGCTGGAGCAGCACCAGGCGGCGCAGGGCAAGCGCAGCACGGTGCGCGGCAAGCGTGTCATCGTCAACAAGGCCGACGGCTTCCTCGGCGTGCGGGCATTGCTGCCGCCGCCGTCGCGCCGTGCGCTGGTGCTGTGCGACCCGCCGTATGAAGACAAGCAGGATTACCGCAAGGTGATCGATATGCTGGGTGATGCGCTGAAGCGCTTCCCGAGCGGCACCTATGCCATCTGGTACCCGGTGCTGCAGCGTATCGAGGCACGCAATTTCGCCGAAAAGCTGAAGCACCTGCCGGCGCAAAGCTGGCTGAACGTGACGCTGTCGATCTCCGGGCCGACGCCGGACGGCATTGCCCTGCACACCAGCGGCATGTTCGTCCTGAATCCGCCGTACACGCTCGCGGCGACGCTGAAAACCGTGATGCCTTACCTCGTTCAGGTGCTGGGCCGCGACAAGGGGGCCGGGTTTACGCTCGATAGCGGCGAGCAGGGCGCGGCGCGCGTCCAGGACAATCGGAATGTCACGCGGCGGTCATAAACTGGTTGCCATATCGTTAATGACGAGTTAAGGTAGCGGCATCGTTTTCAAGCAGGTCCTCCATGACTCTGGCAGTTAGCCCGGATATTCCGATGCCATACGCCAATCACTTTTTCCTGGCGCGGCAACCCATCCTCAATCGTTCCCAGCGGCTCGTTGCTTATGAGCTGCTGTACCGCAACGCCAACAGCCACGACGTGGAAGTGACGGATGGCGCGGCCGCCACGGCTTCCGTCATCGCCCATGCTTCCGAACTGGGCATGCAGAAAGTGGTTGGCGAGCAATTGGCATATGTGAACGTGGATACCGCTGGCCTGATGAGCGATTTCATCCACTTCCTGCCCAACGACAAGGTCATTCTCGAAGTGCTCGAATCGGTCGAAGCGACGCCGGACGTGGTGGCGCGGGTGATCGAACTGAAGCTTGCCGGTTACAAATTTGCGCTGGACGACGTGGTCGGCGCATCCAACAGCCTGGACAAGCTGCAGCCGCTGATGGACGTGATCAAGATCGACATCAAGGGCATGGGCCGCGATTCGCTGGCCGCGCTGACCCGCTCGCTGAAGAGTCCAGGCCAGAAGCTGCTGGCGGAAAAAGTCGAGACGCATGAGGAATTCCGGCATTGCATGGACCTGGGTTTCGAGTATTTCCAGGGCTATTATTTCGCCCGGCCCGTCATCCTTTCCGGCAAGAAGATAGCGCCATCACAGATGGCGGTGATGCAGTTGCTGGACTTGCTGGCAGCCGATGCGGACCAGCGCGACATCGAACGGGCCATCAAGCTCGATCCGCTGATCACGCTGAACCTGCTGCGCCTGGTGAATACGCCGGCGGTCGGTGCGCGCTTCCGCATCAATTCGGTTGGCCACGCCCTGGTCGTGCTGGGGCGGCAACAGCTGCAGCGCTGGCTGCAGATCCTGCTGTACGTCAAAGGCCATCATTACGATTCGCCGCTGCTGCAACTGGCAACGACGCGCGGCAAGACGATGGAAAACCTGTTCGAGCAGCTGCGCCCGAACGAGCGCGTCGGTGCCGACATCGGTTTCACGGTCGGCATCATGTCGCTGATGGATACCCTGTTCTCGGTGGCGATGCCGGAGATCCTCGACAGCGTGAACGTGCTGGACGACGTGCGTGCGGCGCTGCTGCACCGCACCGGCGACTATGGCGACGTACTGAAACTGATCGAGCTGGTCGAAGTGGCGCGGGAAGGCCCCGAGCTGACGGGCCTGCTGCACCGGCTGGGCCTGGCACCAGCCACGCTGTACGCGAGCCAGCTGGCCGCGTACGAGTGGATCAACGACTATACCGGCAGCGTGGCTGTTTCGCCGGTGCGCTGAACGGGCCCGGCGGCACCGCCGGTTGGCGATGTCAGCCGGCTGCCAGCAGCAGGAACACCGTCGGCTTCTTGTGGAAGTCCGGGCCCCGGTCTGCCGCGAGTGCGCTTTTCCATTGCGCCGCCGTCTGCGTGCGGATGCTTTCCGATGGCAGGCTGATGTCCGTGGCCACGCACACCAGCGTGCCGGGCTGGCAGGTCGCCGCGAGCGCTTCCAGCAGGGCGCCATTGCGGTACGGCGTTTCAATGAACAGCTGCGTCTGCTTTTCCACCCGCGAACGCTGTTCCAGCTCCTTCAGGCGCTTGGCGCGCGCGGCGGCATCGGTGGGCAGGTAACCGTTGAACGCGAAACTCTGGCCGTTCAGGCCGCTTGCCATCACGGCCAGCAGCAGCGATGACGGACCGACCAGCGGCCGCACGGGAATGCCTTCCCTGTGGGCCAGCCGCACCAGGTCGGCGCCAGGGTCCGCCACGGCCGGCACGCCCGCTTCCGACAGCAGCCCGGCATCGTGGCCGTCGCGCAGCGGAGCCAGCAGGCCCGCCAGCGCGTCGGCCTTCGTGTTGACATTCAATTCGGTGATCGCGATCTCCTGCAGGGGCCGGGCCAGCGGATGGACGGCATGCACGCGCTTCAGGAAGGCCCGCGCAGTCTTCGCGTTTTCCGCGACGAAGTGCGCCAGCTGCGCCGTGGTGGCCTGCACATGGTCGGGAATGACATGGTCCAGCGCCGCGGTCTCGCCCAGCGTATTGGGAATCAGGTAAAGGGTGCCGGGCATGTTCAGCCTTGAAAGAAAGTGACGCCGGCCGCGCGCAGCATGCCGGTCAGCGCGATCAGCGGCAGGCCGGTCAACGCGGTGGGGTCGGTGGAGTCGATGCGTTCCAGGATGGCGATGCCGAGGCCTTCGTTCTTGGCGCTGCCGGCGCAATCGTACGGCTGCTCGATGCGCAGGTAGGCATCGAGTTCGGCATCGGGCAGCTGGCGGAACGTGACGGCGGTGCGGATATCTTCCAGGGCGCAGGTGCCGGTGCGGCCATCCCACAGGCACAGCGCGGTATGGAAGATCACTTCGCGCCCGCGCATCTTTTGCAGCTGGGCCAGGGCGGCGGCATGGCTGCCGGGCTTGCCGATCTGTTCATCGTCCAGTGTGGCGACCTGGTCGGAGCCGATCACCAGGCTGCCGGGATGGCGCGCCGCGACGGCCCGGGCCTTTTCGCGCGCCAGCCGCAGCGCGGTGTCCGACGGCGACTCGCCGGCCAGCGGCGCTTCGTCGATCGCCGGCACGTCGACGGTGAAGGGCAGGCGGAGGCGGCCCAGCAGTTCGCGGCGGTAGGCGGAACTCGATGCAAGCACGAGCGGAGGGGCAGGGGAGTGACTTTGGTTCATGGAAACATTTTCTTGTGGCGACGCGCTTTGAATTGTTATATGCTCTGTGCGCCGTTGGATCGCTGTTGGATTGGTGTTGAAAATAAGCTGCTCAGGCGCCGAAAAGTGCCCGGATTGCGTGCAAGCCTTTGACCTGCCTTTGGAAACCCTGTTATTATCTCAGGTTTTCGAGGGAAGTTTTAGCCGATGAGCGCTGCAATGACCACACAGCTGATCGATGCTTTTGAATTCTGTCGGACAGGCAGCACCCGCGAAGGCGTCACGCCGGTGGCTCAGATGGAACGCCTGGTACGCGATTGCGCGTCGGCCGAAGGCGAGATCGCCTGGAAGGCCGAGGGCGGCACGAGCAGGCAGGGCTTTCCGCAGATGCGCCTGGCTGTTGCCGGCACCGTGCAACTGGCCTGCCAGCGCTGCCTGGCACCATTCGCCTACGAAATCGATTCGTCGACCGTGCTGATGCTGGGCGAAGACGATGCCAAGGCCGATGAAATCGAAGAGGTGATCGATGACGAGACGATCGACGTGATCGTCGGCACGCGTTCGATGAACCTGATGGACCTGATTGAAGACGAGGCCCTGCTGGCCTTGCCGCAAGCACCGAAGCACGATGTCTGCCCCGATACGGCGCTGCTCGATACGGTGCGCAGCGAAAAGAAGTCGCCATTCGATGCGCTGAAGGCGCTGAAAAAATAAGGAATCTCGAGCAATTCATTGGGCGGCGCCAACCGGCGGGTTGCGATGTCCGGCGTACCGCGAGTACGCACGGGTTTCTCGACCGTATATCCGGTGCCGCCCATTCCGGGTTTTCGGAATTCACCGAGTAGTTGTAAAGAACATGCCAATCGGGCTGCGAGTATTGGCATTGAGTAGTAATGCAGCATGGTGGAGCGTCAAAAACGCGATGCCGCTGGGATACTCGATTTGCATGTATTTGCCGGTCGATTGTGTTAAAATTTTAGAACTTAAGTATTAGGAGTCATCATGGCTGTTCAACAGAACAAGAAGTCCCCGTCGAAGCGCGGCATGCACCGTTCGCACGATTTCCTGACCGCCCCTAACCTGGCAGTCGAGCCGACCACCGGCGAAACCCACCTGCGTCACCATATCAGCCCGAACGGCTTTTATCGTGGTCGCAAGGTGCTGAAGACCAAAAACGACGAGTAATCGGCGTTTTGGTTTCGGCCAAAGACCAAAAGCGGTGCACGCGAAAGTTTTATCGTGGCGCCGCTTTTTCTTTTCGTGGACCCCGAGCACTTTCCAGACTGTGCGCACGTATTTCCCGTTGCGCCATGCTGTTCCCCGGCCTGCCGGGAATTGATGTGTCTTGAAACCGCAGGCTCCGGTGCTCGCGCCGGGATTGCATCTTGCCCGCAATGACAATTAAAATTTCTATCGACTGCATGGGCGGCGACCACGGCCCGTCGGTCACCATTCCTGCCGCACTTTCCTTCCTGAACCGCGAATCCGATGCCGAACTGATCCTGGTTGGCCTCGAAGACGTGCTCCGCGCCGAACTGAAGAAGCACCGCGCCGGCGACCATCCCCGCATTACCGTGCTGCATGCCTCCGAGCAGGTCATGATGGACGATCCCCTTGAAGTGGCGCTGCGCCGCAAGAAGGATTCGTCGATGCGCGTGGCCATCGAGCAGGTCAAGGACGGCAAGGCCCAGGCCTGCGTCTCCGCCGGGAATACCGGCGCGCTGATGGCCGTTTCCCGTTACGTTCTGAAAACCATGGCCGGTGTCGACCGTCCGGCCATCTGCGGCATCATGCCGAACCAGAAGGATGGCCCCACGTATGTGATGGACCTGGGCGCCAACGTCGATTGCGAACCGCACCACCTGCACCAGTTCGCGATCATGGGTTCGGTGCTGGTGCATGCGATGGAAGGCATCGCGCGCCCCACGATCGGCCTGCTCAACGTGGGGACCGAGGACATCAAGGGCAACGAGGTGGTCAAGGCCACCTCCGCCTTGCTGCAGATCGATCATGAACGCGGCAAGCTGAACTTCCATGGCAACGTGGAAGGCAACGATATCTTCAAAGGCACGACCGACGTGGTCGTGTGCGACGGCTTTGTCGGCAATGTCGCCCTCAAGGCCGTGGAAGGCGTGGCGGGCTTCTTCAAGATGGTGCTGACGACCGAGCTCAAGCGCAATCCCGTCACCATGCTGGGCGCCGCGATCGCCAACAGTGCGCTGAAGCGCATCCGGCAGCGGCTCAATCCCGCGCGTTACAACGGCGCCAGCCTGCTGGGCCTGCGCGGTCTCGTGTTCAAGAGCCATGGCAGTGCCGAAGCGGAGGCCTATGAATGGGCAATCCGCCGGGCCTACGATGCTGCGAAGAACGATGTGCAGCAGCAGCTGGCGGACCTGATCGCCGAACTGATGCCGCGCGAAAATACAACCATTGGATGAGACGGCATGACCCTGTACAGCAAAATCATCGGCACCGGCAGCTACCTGCCGGAACAACGCGTGACGAACCAGGCACTGGCCGACCAGCTGGCCGCCAAGGGCATCGAAACGTCCGACGAGTGGATTTCCTCCCGTAGCGGTATCTCGGCGCGCCATTACGCGGCGCCGGAACAGAATTCTTCCGACCTGGCCGTCATTGCCGCCCAGCGTGCGCTGGAGATGGCGCAGCTGCAGCCGAATGACATCGACCTGATCATCGTTGCCAGTTCCACGCCGGACTTCTTCGGCAGTTTCCCCAGCACCTCCTGCATCGTGCAGCGCAAGCTGGGCATGACCAACACGAGCGCGGCCGTTGACGTGCAGGCCGTTTGCAGCGGCTTCGTGTACGCGATGGCGTCGGCGGACAGTTTCATCAAGTCCGGCATGCACAAGAACGTGCTGGTGATCGGTTCCGAAGTGTTTTCGCGCATCCTGAATTTCGAAGACCGCACCACCTGCGTACTGTTCGGCGACGGCGCCGGCGCCGTGGTGATGAGCGCTTCCGAAGAGCCGGGCGTGCTGGCGTGCAAGCTGCATGCGGACGGCCGCCATTCCGACATCCTGTCCGTGCCCGGCAACGTGGCCGGCGGCGCGGTGGCGGGCAGCGCCTTCCTGTACATGGATGGCCAGGCTGTCTTCAAGCTGGCCGTCACCGTGCTCGAGAAGGTGGCGCACGAGGCGCTCGACGCCGCCGGCATGACGAGCAGCCAGATCGACTGGCTGATCCCGCACCAGGCCAATATCCGCATCATGAACGGCACCGCGAAGAAGCTGGGGCTGGCGCTGGACAAGATGGTCGTCACCGTCGACGAGCACGGCAACACCTCGGCCGCCTCGATTCCGCTGGCGCTCGACACCGCCGTGCGCGATGGCCGCGTGAAGAAGGGCGATGTGGTCATGATGGAAGGCGTCGGCGGCGGGTTTACGTGGGGGGCCGTCCTGGCGAGGATGTAGAAAGCAAGAGCTTACCTGCTCGCCAGGACTTGGCGAGGATGTAGTAAGCAAGAGCTTTACCTGCTCGCCAGGACGTGGCGAGGATGTAGAAAGCAAGAGCTTTACCTGCTCGCCAGGACGTGGCGAGGATGTGACCGCCTCCCCGGGCAGTAGGTGGAATGCAAACGGCGGTGTACAATGCGCGCCGTTTTAGAATTAGTGCTCTAAACGCGGATGCGTCCTCGATGCATCCGCTTTTCATAACGAGAACACATATGACCCAATTCGCATTTGTATTCCCCGGCCAGGGTTCCCAGGCCGTGGCCATGATGGCCGGCTTCAACGGCAATCCGGTCGTCGAGCAGACGATCGCCGAAGCGTCGGACGCACTGCAGTTCGACCTCGGCAAGCTGATCGCCGAAGGCCCCAAGGAAGAGCTCGACCTGACCACCAACACGCAGCCGGTCATGCTGACGGCCGCCGTCGCCGTCTATCGCGCCTGGATCGCCGCCGGCGGTCCGGTACCGTCCATCGTCGCGGGCCACAGCCTCGGCGAATACTCGGCGCTCGTCGCCGCCGGCGTGATCCCGTTCAAGGACGCGGTGCCGCTGGTGCGCTTCCGTGCCCAGGCCATGCAGGAAGCCGTGCCGGTGGGGCAGGGCACGATGGCCGTGGTGCTGGGCCTGTCCGACGAGGACGTGCGCGCCGCCTGTGCCGAAGCCGTGGCGGCCGATCCGACCCAGGTGGTGGAAGCCGTCAACTACAATGCACCGGCACAGGTCGTCATCGCCGGCCACACTGCCGGCGTCGAGAAAGCCTGCGAGATCGCCAAGGCAAAGGGCGCCAAGCGCGCCATGCGGCTGCCCGTTTCGGCACCGTTCCATTCGTCGCTGCTGAAACCTGCGTCGGACCGCTTGCGCGATTACATGGAAAGCATCCATTTCAATGCGCCGCAGATCGATTTGATCAATAACGTTGATGTTGCTGTGCTGCATGATCCTGCAAGCATCAAGGATGCGCTGGTGCGCCAGGCCGCCAGCCCGGTACGCTGGGTGGAAACCATGCAGAAGGTGGCGGCGGGGGGCATCACCCAGGTCGTCGAATGCGGACCGGGCAAGGTGCTGATGGGCCTGACCAAGCGCATCGATCCGAACCTGGTTGGCGACGCCATCACCGACCAGGCTTCGCTGGAGCGACTGCTGGCCATGCTGAAACCGGCTGGCTGAACCAGCTGAATACTATCGAAGGAAAGACCATGAACCTGTCCAACCAAGTCGCGCTCGTCACGGGCGCCTCGCGCGGCATCGGCAAGGCCATTGCCACCGAGCTGGCACGCCAGGGTGCGAAAGTGATCGGCACCGCCACCACCGAATCCGGCGCCGCGGCAATTTCCGCCTACCTGGCCGAGATCGGCGCGCAAGCCGGCAAGGGTATCGTGCTGGACGTGACGGACGCGGCGCGTTGCGCCGCCGTCATCGATGAAGTGAGCAAGGAATCCGGCGCAATCGGCATTCTCGTCAATAACGCCGGCATCACCGCCGACCAGCTGGCGATGCGGATGAAGGATGACGAATGGGACAAGGTCATCGCCACCAACCTGAGCGCGGTGGGCCGGCTGTCCCGCGCGGTCCTGCGTGGCATGATGAAAGCCAAGACTGGGCGTATTATTAACATCACCTCGGTGGTGGCTTCGTCCGGCAATCCCGGCCAGATGAACTACGCGGCGGCCAAGGCGGGCGTGGAGGGCATGTCGCGCGCGCTGGCACGTGAAATCGGCAGCCGCAACATCACCGTCAATTGCATCGCGCCGGGATTCATCGACACGGACATGACCAAGGTCCTGGGCGAGGAACAGCATGCGGCCCTGCTGACGCAGATCCCGCTGGGCCGCCTCGGCAAGCCTGAAGACATTGCCGCGGCGGTGGCTTTCCTGGCCGCGCCGAGTGGGGCGTACATTACCGGCACCACGCTGCACGTGAATGGCGGCATGTACATGGGGTAATGAGTAATAACCATGAATTAAGCGGCATTGCGCAGGATTTATCCGTGTAATGCCGTTTTTTAGCAGTGATTTCGGCAAAGCTGAGCACAGAAGCCGAAATTAGTTTTTCAGTGCGCAAACCTGATAAAATGCGCGCTTTCCGTAACATACACACAATGGAGCCATAACATGTCCGATATCGAACAACGCGTTAAGAAGATCGTCGCCGAACAACTGGGCGTCGCCGAAGCCGACATCAAGAACGAATCGTCCTTCGTCGATGACCTGGGCGCCGACTCCCTCGACACCGTTGAACTGGTAATGGCACTGGAAGACGAGTTCGAAATGGAAATCCCTGACGAACAGGCTGAAAAGATCACCACCGTGCAGCAGGCTATCGATTACGCGACGGCCCACGTCAAGGCCTAATCGGCAGCAACAGCAGCACAGATCGACTCCAGGAGAATCGCTTGAGTTCCAAAAACCGTCGTGTGGTGGTTACCGGCTTAGGTGTCGTGTCCCCGATCGGCAATACGATTGCCGAAGCGTGGAGCGCGATTACCGAAAGCAAATCCGGTATCGCCAACATCACCAAGTTTGATGCCAGCGCGTTCTCGACCCGCTTCGCCGGCGAGGTCAAGAACTTCAACGTCGAAAGTTATCTCGACGTCAAGGAAGCCCGCCATATGGATGCATTCATCCATTACGGCATGGCTGCGGGTATCCAGGCGATCCAGGATTCCGGTCTGGTCGTCACCGAAGAGAACGCCGATCGCATCGGCGTGATCATCGGCTCCGGCATCGGCGGCCTGCCGATGATCGAAGAACAGAAAGCGGATTACGACAAGCGCGGTCCGCGCCGTATTTCGCCGTTCTTCGTGCCGGCCTCGATCATCAACATGATCTCCGGTAACCTCTCGATCAAATACGGCATGCGCGGTCCCAACCTGGCGATCGTGACGGCCTGCACCACCGGCCTGCACAGCATCGGCGCGGCGGCGCGCCTGATCGAATACGGCGATGCCGACATCATGGTGGCCGGCGGTGCCGAGTCCACGGTGTCGCCGCTGGGCCTGGGCGGTTTCGCGTCCGCCCGTGCGCTGTCCTCCCGCAACGACGATCCCGCGACCGCATCCCGCCCATGGGACAAGGACCGCGACGGCTTCGTGCTGGGCGAGGGTGCCGGCGTCATGGTGCTGGAAGAATACGAGCACGCGAAAGCGCGCGGCGCCAAGATCTACGCGGAACTGCTCGGCTTCGGCATGAGCGCGGATGCGTATCACATGACCTCGCCATTGGAAGACGGCAGCGGCGGCGCCAAATCGGCGATCTCGGCAATGAAGAACGCCGGCATCAACGCCGACCAGGTGCAGTACCTGAACGCGCACGGCACCTCGACGCCGCTGGGCGACGTGGCCGAAGTCACCGGCATCAAGTATGCGTTCGGCGAACACGCCAAGAGCCTGGTCGTGAGTTCGACGAAATCGATGACCGGCCACCTGCTCGGCGGGGCCGGCGGCCTCGAAGCCGTGTTCACCGTGCTGGCGATCCACCACCAGGTGGCACCGCCCACGATCAACCTGTTCAACCAGGACCCGGCGTGCGACCTGGACTTCTGCGCCAACGTCGCCCGGCCGATGGCCATCCAGTATGCCGTGAAGAATTCGTTCGGCTTCGGCGGAACGAACGGCAGCCTTGTGTTCGGAAAAATGTGAACTTTCCCGGCTCACTCCAGTCATAACGGAGTGAGCGCCAGTGGCCCGGCGGTTGACTTGGTTGTCGACCGCCGCGTCCCTTCGGTGCCGGCATTCGACGGCATCCTATCGCCCGGCAAGAGGCCGGCGCTTCCAGCGTTTTCCCGTAGTTTCCATATTAGTTTTCCAGCAGCCTGCCCGTTTGCCGGCAGCTTGTTCGTGCTTGTACGTGCTTGTTCGCTCCTGTTCGAGCTTGGTCGCGCTTGTCCCCGCGGCGGGTCTTCGCCCGTGATTCGGTAACGGGTGTACGCCAGCGCAAGGCCGGAACGCTTGCCGGTAGCACATGCCCACAGGGCATGCCCGCTTGCGGCCGGCCCGAACCGGCAGGCAGTTCGGCACGGGCGGCACTTTGCCCGACAACATTCACCTTCCACGATGAGCGTCCACGATGTCCATCGCCGTGTCCGCAGTGATCCATCCGTCGCCCGCATTGCGCATGGCGGGGGCGGTGCTGTGCGCGGCGGTCCTGGCTGGCGGTGCCTGGTGCGGAGCCAGTCCGGCCGGGATATCGATGATGATCGCCGGCGCTGCCGGAGCGGTCTGCCAGCGGCGGCTTGTCAAGCTTGTGCGCATTGATATTTCGGCTGTCGGCCAGATCCGCCTGGCGGTATACCACCAGAGAGACGCGCAGCACGCGGGCGTGGGGCAAAGCGTGCGGTTGCTGCCGGGCTCCACGCTGTGGTCCGGCCTGTTGCTGTTGCGCTTGAGGGCAGAGCCGGAAGAGGTCGGCAAAGCAGGCAAGGCGCGCCGGGTGTACTGGCTGACCATGCTGCCCGACAGCGCCGCGCCGGACGTGCGCCGCCGGCTGGCCGTGGCAATCCGTGCGATCGCCGCAGGCAGGGCGGACGGCGCGGGCAGTATCGGCGGCATGAAAAAAAATCCCGCAAACCCCTGAACCAATTCCTTGCGTTGCGCTCTATAGGCATATGGGCGCGGGCGCTGGAACCACCGAGGGCACAAGGTGTGACGACAGACCGTGAAAGCGATCAGCTGCTGGTCGAGCGAGTCCAGGCAGGTGAGCGGCAGGCATTCGACTTGCTCGTGTCGAAGTATCAGCGCAGGCTGATGCGGCTGGTTTCGCGCATCGTGCACGATCCTGCCGAAGCGGAGGATGTAGTCCAGGAAAGCTTCATCAAGGCCTTTCGGGGCTTGCGCCATTTTCGTGGCGACTCCGCCTTCTACACATGGCTGTACCGGATCGGTATCAACACCGCCAAGAATTTTATCGTGACCCAGAGCCGCCGCACCCCGGCTTCCACCGACATCGATGCCGAAGGCGCGGAAGGGTTTGAAGAGGGAGACGGGCTGCGCGACATCAACACGCCTGAGTCCATGCTTGCGAGCAAGCAGATCGCGGAAACCGTCAACGCCGCGATGGAGTCGCTGCCCGTCGACCTGCGCACGGCGATCCTGCTGCGCGAGATCGAAGGCTTGAGCTATGAAGAGATTTCGGAAATCATGTCGTGCCCCATCGGAACCGTGCGCAGCCGTATTTTCCGGGCACGGGAAGTGATCGCCGACAAACTGCGGCCACTATTGGACCTGCCAGTTGACAGGCGCTGGTAAGGCTTTGAAACTGGTGGCCAGGATTGCGTAACCGCCGGTCATCGGTCATTGGTCCTCGGTCATTGGTCATCGGTCATTGGTCATCGGACATCGGTCATTGGTTCATCAGTCCTGGTATCGGTCGTTGGTACATCAGTCATCAATACATCAGTCATCAATACATCAACCGTTGCGCATATTTGCCATCCAGGGAAATGTCATGGAAACCCCGAACCGCCTTCAGGAAAACATCTCGGCGATGGTGGATAACGAATTGCCGGCATCTGAAATGGAACTCACGCTGGCCGCGCTCTCCGAGCCCGACGGCCTGGTCGCCTGGCGCCTCTACCATCTGGTGGGCGATGTATTGCGCGCGCACCAGCCCGAGGCTGAATTGTCGGCCGGTTTCACGGCCCGGCTGGCCGGTTGCCTGGCTGCCGAAGAGCTGCCAGGAAAGCCCGCCAACGCCGTGGCGCGCGAGGGTGCCGCCACCACTACGGCTACCGCCACGATCACCGCCACAGCCACCGCCACGGTAACGACTGCCACCTCGCCTTGATCGTCGCAGGCCCTGCCGCGAGCGCACCTTTCCGCCGCTCTGTTACATCCGTTAGCGCCACGTTACAGCGCGCTACAAATCTCCCCTTGAAATTTGTTATCTGTTGCAACATCTTGTGCGTGCTGCAACTTCAGCTTTTCGCTTACCATACGGCGAAGCCTCTGGCTTGCGTTGCGCCCTGACCCATACCGAAAACAGACAACCTATGAAAACCAATATCTCTGCTGGTAATAAAACCCTGTCGGCGCTGCTGGTCAGCGCGGGTATCCTGTTCGCGCCTGCCATGTTGGGCCTGGCACCTGCCCATGCCGCGCCGGCGACCGGCGCCGTGGCCGGCTTGCCGGACTTTGCCGACATGGTGGAAAAAGTCGGTCCGGCCGTCGTCAACATCCGAACCACCGAGCGCCTGCGCCAGCCCACGCCGGGCATGACGGATGAGGACGAAATGCAGGAATTCTTCCGCCGTTTCTTCGGTGGCCAGATGCCCACCCCGCGCCGGGAAGGCCAGCAACCGCGCGGGCGGCAGCAACCGCAAGCGCCGGTGGAGCGCGAAGTGCAGCGCGGCGTCGGCTCCGGCTTCATCATCTCCGCCGACGGCTACGTGCTGACCAATGCCCACGTGGTGGCCGGCGCCGATGAAGTTTACGTAACGCTGACGGACAAACGCGAATTCAAGGCCAAGGTGCTGGGCTCCGATGCCCGCACCGACGTGGCCGTGCTGAAGGTCGATGGCGCGAGCCTGCCCGTACTGAAGATGGGCGATTCGAACAAGATCCGTGTCGGCGAATGGGTGGTTGCCATCGGCTCGCCATTCAACCTGGAAAACTCGGTCACGGCCGGCATCATTTCCGCCAAGTCGCGCGATACCGGCGAATACCTGCCGCTGATCCAGAGCGACGTGGCGGTCAACCCCGGCAACTCGGGCGGCCCCCTGATCAATATGCGTGGCGAAGTCATCGGTATCAACTCGCAGATCGCCACCCTGAGCGGCGCCTACAACGGCATTTCGTTCGCCGTGCCGATCGACGAGGCGATGCGCGTGGCCGACCAGCTGAAGGCTACCGGCAAGGTCACGCGCGGCCGCATCGGCGTGCAGATCGGCCCGGTCACGCGCGACGTGGCCGAGTCGCTGGGCCTGAAGGAGGCGCGCGGCGCCGAGGTGTCGATGGTCGAAGAGGGCGGCCCGGCCGCCAAGGCGGGCCTGCGTGCCGGCGATATCGTCATCAAGTTCAACGGCACCGACATCTCCGGCTCGAGCGACCTGCCGCGCCTGGTCGGCAACACCAAGCCGAACTCCCGTGCCACGATCACCGTCTGGCGCCAGGGCAAGGCCGTCGACCTGCCGATCACCGTGGCCGAGCTGGAATCCGACCAGTCCGCCAAGGGCGCGCGAGGCGAGCGCAGCAAGCCGAAGGTCGAGGGTGCCAGCAACGCGCTGGGCTTGAAGGTGTCCGACCTGGACGCCGCCGAGAAGAAGGAACTGGGCGTGCCGGGCGGTGTCAAGGTGGATGCGGCCGAGGGTGTGGCCGCCAGCGCGGGCATCCGGCCGGATGACGTGCTGCTGCAGCTGAACAATGCGCCGATCACCGATGCAAAACAGTTCGCCGCGCTGGTATCGAAGCTCGATCCGAAGCGCGATGCGGCCGTGCTGGTGCGCCGTGGCGACGTGGCGCGCTTCCTCATCCTGCGCCCGGCACCGGCTCCGGCGCCGAAGTAAGCGGGCAGGGCAGCGGTACGGGTACCTGGCAACGACCGGTTGCCAGGTACCCGGCATGCCGCCGCCCGCCCTGCCACGGCACTTTATCCCGCCATGCACTTCATCCTCTATTCGCGCGGCTATTGCCACCTGTGCCAGGACATGCTCGATGCGCTCCTGGCATTGCGCACGCCCGCGCGGCCGTTCACCGTCGACGTGATCGACGTGGATGCCGACCCCGCCCTAGTCGCCCGCTTCGACGAGCTGGTGCCGGTACTGTTTGCCGGAGAGGAGCAGCTGTGCCATTACTTCCTCGACGAGCCGAAGGTGCTGGCCGCGCTCGGCGGCGCCAGCAAGCCAGGCAACAGCCAGCCAATAGCCACCCAATAAGGGCTTATTAAGCCACTTCCATCGCCCGGAACGTGGAATTCGGGCTTTCCCCTCTGAAATCCGGTAAAATGCGAGGGGTTTTTCCTTGCACGTTTTCTCGAAAGGCGCTCGGCAGGGCTTTCCGCCCAGGGCGCTTTTTTGTATTGGCGGCTTATTTGACAACTCGGTTGCCATCTCGGTTGTCAACCAGGTTGCTGGCCTTCGCGCCGTGCATTTGCCGCGCTGTGCTTTTCGCTGTATTGATCGCTGTATTTTTCGCCGTTTTATAAATGAACAACATTCGCAATTTTTCCATCATCGCCCACATCGACCATGGCAAATCCACGCTGGCGGATCGCATCATCCAGCTGTGCGGCGGCCTGTCGGACCGCGAGATGGAAGCCCAGGTGCTCGATTCGATGGACCTCGAGCGCGAACGCGGCATCACCATCAAGGCCCAGACGGCGGCGCTGAAGTACAAGGCGCGCGATGGCGAAATCTACAACCTGAACCTGATCGACACGCCGGGCCACGTCGACTTCTCGTATGAAGTCTCCCGCTCGCTGTCGGCCTGCGAAGGCGCGCTGCTGGTCGTCGACGCCTCGCAGGGTGTCGAGGCGCAGACGGTGGCGAACTGCTACACCGCGCTGGACCTGGGCGTGGAAGTGGTGCCGGTGCTGAACAAGATCGACCTGCCGAACGCCGATCCGCCCTCGGCGATTGCCGAGATCGAAGACGTGATCGGCATCGAAGCCGGCGACGCGGTGCACTGCTCGGCCAAGACCGGCCTGGGCGTCGAAGACGTGCTCGAATCGATCATCGCCAAGGTGCCGCCGCCGAAGGGCGATCCGGAAGCGCCGCTGCAGGCGCTGATCATCGACTCGTGGTACGACCCGTATGTCGGTGTCGTCATGCTGGTGCGCGTGGTCAACGGCACGCTGAAGCCGAAGGAAAAGATCCGCCTGATGGCCACCGATTCGGTGCAGCTGGTGGAAGACATCGGCATCTTCTCGCCCCGTTCCGTGTCGCTGCCGCAGCTGTCGGCCGGCCAGGTGGGCTTCGTGATCGCCGGTATCAAGGAACTGAAGGTTGCCCGCGTGGGCGACACCATCACCACCGCCGTCAAGCCGGCCGAGGCGCCGCTGCCGGGCTTCAAGGAAGTGCAGCCGCAGGTGTTCGCCGGCCTGTTCCCGGTCGAGGCGAACCAGTACGACGCGCTGCGCGACTCGCTGGAAAAGCTGAAACTGAACGACGCCGCGCTGATGTACGAGCCGGAAGTGTCGCAGGCGCTGGGCTTCGGCTTCCGCTGCGGCTTCCTGGGCCTGCTGCACATGGAAATCGTGCAGGAACGCCTCGAGCGCGAATTCGACATGGACCTGATCACCACGGCGCCGACCGTGGTGTACGAAGTCGAGCAGCGCGACGGCTCCATCCTGAAGGTGGACAATCCCTCGCGCATGCCGGATCCGTCGCACATCAACGACGTGCGCGAGCCAATCGTCACCGTCAACCTGTACATGCCGCAGGAATATGTCGGCTCCGTCATCACGCTGTGCATCGCCAAGCGCGGCGTCCAGCTGGACATGGCCTACCACGGCCGCCAGGTGAAGCTGGTGTATGAAATGCCGATGGCCGAGATCGTGCTGGACTTCTTCGACAAGCTGAAATCCACGTCGCGCGGCTATGCGTCGATGGATTACGAGTTCAAGGAATACCGCTCGGCCGACGTGGTCAAGGTCGACATGCTGATCAACAGCGAAAAGGTCGATGCGCTGGCCATCATCGTGCACCGCGCCAATGCGCCATACCGCGGCCGCCAGGTGGCGGCGAAGATGCGCGAACTGATCCCGCGGCAGATGTTCGACGTGGCGATCCAGGCGGCCATCGGCTCCAACATCATCTCGCGCGAGAACGTCAAGGCACTGCGCAAGAACGTGCTGGCCAAGTGCTACGGCGGCGACATCTCGCGGAAGAAGAAGCTGCTGGAAAAGCAGAAGGCCGGCAAGAAGCGCATGAAGCAGGTCGGCTCGGTTGAGATCCCGCAAGAAGCATTCCTGGCAATCCTCCAAGTGGAAGAGAAATGACATTGCAAAGCATCCTCGGTAACTTCGCGCTGATCCTGTTCGTACTGATGGTGGTAACCGGGATCGTCTGGGTCCTGGACGTGTTCTACCTGGCGAAAGGCCGCCGTGCCGCCGCCGACAAGGCGCTGGCCGAATACGATGCCCGCACCGCCAAGCTGACGGCCGACGGCATCAAGGTCGACAGCAATGCGCAGACCCGTGCCCAGATCGAGCAGGGCCTGCTGAAGCAGCCCACCTGGGTCGAGTACTCCGGCAGTTTCTTCCCGGTGATCGCCCTGGTGTTCGTGCTGCGCTCGTTCCTGTTCGAGCCGTTCAAGATCCCGTCGTCGTCGATGGTGCCGACCTTGCTCGTAGGCGACCTGATCCTCGTGAACAAGTTCACGTATGGCATCCGCCTGCCGATCGTCAACCAGAAAATCATCCAGCTGAACGATCCGCAGCGCGGCGACGTGATGGTGTTCAAGTACCCGATGGACATGAGCCAGGATTACATCAAGCGCGTCGTCGGCGTGCCGGGTGATAAGATCACTTATGAAAACAAGCGTCTGACCGTCAACGGCAAGCCGATCAGTTATGCACCGCTGGAAGACTATCTCGAAGACGAGACCCTGAATTACAAGAAGCAATTCACGGAAAACCTGTCCGGCACCGAGCACCGCATCCTGAACGACGACCGTGCCGCCACGCTGAACCTGTCGGATGTGCGCGATTTCCCGAACAAGGAAGCGTGCACGTACACGTACGAAGGATTTACCTGCACGGTGCCGGCCGGAAACTACTTCATGATGGGCGACAACCGCGACAACAGTGCGGACAGCCGCTACTGGGGTTTCGTGCCGGACCGTAACATCGTCGGCAAGGCGGTGGCGGTATGGATGAACCTGTCCAACCTGCGCCGTATCGGCGGTATCCAGTAAGCCGCCTTGTACCAGGCAAGCGGCAAGGGAAACGAGGGAGCATCGATGCGGGGAGTGCATTTTCCGGCCAGCAGGCAGCAGGGCATCTCGCTGACCGGCCTGATCGTGGTGCTGGCACTGGTCGGCATGGTCGGCGTGCTGGCGATGAAGATACTGCCCACGTACACCGAATACCGCTCGGTCGGCGCGGCGATCGCCAAGGCCAAGGCCGCCGGCGGCACGCCGCAGGAAATACGCGCCTCGTTCGACCGCAGCGCCGAGGTAAACTACATCAGCTCGATCAGTGGCCGCGACCTCACGATCGAGCGTATCGATGGCGAACTGGAAGTTTCGTTTGCCTACGACAAGAAAATCCACCTGGCCGGACCGGCCAGCGTGCTGCTCGAATACAGCGGCTCGACCGCCAAGGCCGGGGCCGCCACCAACAAGCCCGAGTGACACGACAGAGAGGACAGACAGGACGATGAATCTACAGTTATTGCAAACCAAGCTGGGCCACACGTTCGGGGATGCTGGATTGCTGCAGCAGGCCCTGACGCATCGCAGCCACAGCAGTTTGCATAACGAACGCCTGGAATTCCTCGGCGATTCGATCCTGAACTGCGTCGTGGCCTCGATCCTGTACGACCGCTACCTGCAGATCGACGAGGGCGACCTGTCGCGCCTGCGGGCCAACCTGGTCAAGCAGCAATCGCTGTACGAGATCGCCCAGAAGCTCGAACTGTCGCAATTCCTGCGGCTCGGCGAAGGCGAACTGAAGTCGGGCGGTTTCCGCCGCCCGTCGATCCTCGCCGACACGCTGGAAGCGCTGCTGGGCGCAATCTTCCTGGATGCCGGTTTCGATGCGGCGGCCAAGGTGGTGCGCTCGTTCTATATCCCGATCCTCGACACGGTCGACCCGCGCACCCTGGGCAAGGATGCCAAGACGCTGCTGCAGGAATTCTTGCAGAGCAAAAAGATTTCGCTGCCGCTGTACAACGTGGTGGCCACGCACGGCGCCGCGCACAGCCAGGAATTCGAGATCGAATGCCTGGTGCCCAAGCTGGGCATCCAGGTCTACGGCCGGGGCGGCAGCCGCCGCGCCGGCGAACAGGCAGCCGCCAAGCTGGCGCTGGAAGTGGCCGAGCAGGCCATGCAGAAGGCGCCGGCCGCCGCGCGCCGGGCCAGGCCGCGCGCCGCGCAGCTGAAGCTGGCGGGCATCGCCACCGTCCAGGGCGACGAACTGGCGGAAAAAAAGCTCGCCAACAAATAACCGAGAAACATCATGACCGACCCCACCACGCCCGCGGATTTTCGCTGCGGCTACATTGCCATCGTCGGCCGCCCCAACGTGGGCAAGTCGACGCTGATGAACACGCTGATCGGCGCCAAGGTCAGCATCACGTCGCGCAAGGCACAGACCACGCGTCACCGCATCACCGGCATCCAGACGCTGGCCGATGCGCAATTCATCTATGTCGATACGCCGGGCTTCCAGACGCGCCACTCGAACGCGCTGAACAAGACGCTGAACAAGACCGTCACCGGCACGCTCGATTCGTCGGACGTGATCCTGTTCCTGGTCGAAGCCGGCACCTTCGGCGAGGCCGACCAGCAGGTGATCGACCTGCTGCCGAAAAACGTCCCCGTGGTGCTGGTGATTAACAAGTCCGACCGCGTCAAGGACAAGGCCGTGCTGCTGCCGTTCGCGCAGCAGGTCGCGTCGAAATTCGACTTTGCCGCCGTGGTACCGGTCTCGGCCAAGCTGCGCTTCCAGCTCGACGGCCTGCAGAACGAAATCAAGCGCCTGCTGCCGGAAAACCCGCCGGTCTTCGGCGAAGACGACATCACCGACCGCAGCGAGAAGTTCCTCGCCTCCGAGATCGTCCGCGAAAAACTGTTCCGCTTCGTCGGCGACGAGCTGCCATACACGAGCACCGTGCTGATCGAAAAGTTCGAACAGGAAGGCAATCTGCGCCGAATCTTCGCGGCCATCCTGGTCGAACGCGATGGCCACAAATCCATGATCATCGGCAACAAGGGCGCCCGCCTGAAGGAAGTTTCCACCCAGGCCCGCCTGGACATGGAAAAACTGTTCGGCGGCCCCGTGTACCTGGAGATCTGGGTGAAGGTCAAGTCCGGCTGGGCCGACAACGAAGCCGGCCTGCGCGCATACGGTTACGAATAAGCGGATTATGGCTAAACGCCAACCCGCGGCCGAGCCCGTGTCCATCCCCATGGACACGGGCTCGGCCGCAAGCGCTTCCGATACCGCTACCGCGGAGCCCGCGCCGGCGACGGAGCCGGGCGCGCCACTGGCTGTGCGCGACAACGCGGTGGCCTATCTGCTGACACCCCCCGCGGTCGTCCCGCCCCCGCAGCAAGTCCGCAAGCGCACCGCGCCGCGCACGGTCGGCACCCGCGTCACCGAGCAGCCCGCCTTCGTGCTGCACAGCTATCCGTACAAGGAAACCAGCCTGATCGTCGAGCTGCTGACGCGCGATTTCGGCCGCGTCGCGCTGATCGCAAAAGGGGCGAAGCGGCCGCACTCGCAGTTGCGCGGCGTGCTGCAGACGTTCCAGCCGCTGTCGGCGGGCTGGACCGGCAAGAACGAACTGCGCACGCTGACCGATGCCGACTGGGTCGGCGGCCTGCTGCCGCTGGAGAAAACCGCGCTGCTGTGCGGCTTCTACCTGAACGAACTGCTGGTCAAGCTGCTGGCGCGCGACGATGCGCACCCGGCCCTGTTCGACCATTACGTGTCGACGCTGAACCAGCTGGCCCACAACGAACCGCCGCCGATCGTCTTGCGAAAGTTCGAAACGGCCTTACTTAAAGAGACCGGAGTGGCCGCGGACCTGGCACGTTGCGCGGACAGCCGCGGCAGGGTCAAGCCCGGCATCTCGTACGTGGTGGACCCCGAGCGCGGTCCGCGCCCCGCCCGCGACGACGACACGGCGCCGCGCGTGGCCGGCAAGACGCTGCTCGACATGGAGCGCGAAGACTACGCCGACCCGGCCACGCAGGTGCAGAGCAAGCAGCTGATGCGCTTCCTGCTGGCCCATCAGCTGAACGGCGCCCCGCTGAACACGCGGCAGATTTTGATCGACCTGATGCAACTGTAAAAGCAACCGAAAAAGAACAGACCATGAGCTTCCTGCACCCCTCCGGCACGATGATCGACCTGGGCGTCAACATCGACCACGTGGCCACGCTGCGCAACGCGCGCGGCACCAAGTACCCCGACCCGATCCGCGCCGCGCTGCTGGCCGAACAGGCCGGCGCCGACTGCATCACGCTGCACCTGCGCGAGGACCGCCGCCACATCAAGGATGAAGACGTGATCCGTCTGGCGCCGCAGCTGATCACGCGGATGAACCTGGAAGCGGCGGTGACGCCGGAAATGATCGACTTCGCCTGCCGCATCAAGCCGGCGGACGTGTGCCTGGTGCCGGAAAAGCGCACCGAAATCACCACCGAGGGTGGGCTGGACGTGGTGCGCTTCCACAAGGAAGTGGCCGCCGCGGTGAAACAGCTGCAGGGCGAGAACATTCGCGTCAGCCTGTTCATCGATGCCGATGAAGCGCAGATCCAGGCCGCCGCCGACGTCGGCGCATCCGTCATCGAACTGCACACCGGCGCCTACGCCGATGCCGAAGGCGAGGAGCAGCAGCGCGAACTCGAGCGCGTGCGCAACGGCGTGCAGTGGGGCGTGCGGCATGGCCTGAAGGTCAATGCCGGCCACGGCCTGCACTACACGAACGTGCAGGCGATCGCCGCCATCCCGCAGATCGAGGAGCTGAACATCGGCCACGCGATCGTCGCGCATTCGGTGTTCGTCGGCTGGGAGAACGCCGTGCGCGAGATGAAGGCCATCATGGTCTCCACCCGCCTGGGAGCACGATGATCCACGGGATCGGCACCGACATCTGCAAGGTTCCCCGCATCGGCGAAGCGCTGGCCCGCTCGGGCGAACGCTTCGCGCGCCGCGTGCTCGGTCCCGACGAAATGGCCGTGTTCCGCGAACGCAGCGAGCGCAACAGCGTGCGCGGCGTGCGCTATCTGGCCACCCGCTTCGCCGCCAAGGAAGCGTTCTCGAAGGCGCTGGGCCTGGGCCTGCGCCCGCCGATGACATGGCCCGCCGCGCAGCTGCTCAACGATGCGCTGGGCAAGCCGTGCATCGTCTGCAGCGGCGATCTGAAACAATACATGGAGCAGCACCGGCTGGCGGCGCAGGTGTCGGTCAGCGATGAAGAGGAATACGCGGTCGCTTTCGTGATCGTGGAGAAGCTTGATGAGTGAAATGAGCGAGGAAAAGACGGCGGAAGCAGTGGCGCGAACGACGGCGCAGCCAGCGGCACAAACCGCGGCGGATACGGCGGCGGATACGGCGGCGGGCATGCCGACGCCGACGGCGCGCGAGCAGGTACTGGCGACAGTCGCCAAGCTGCCCAACCTGCCGGGCGTGTACCGCTACTTCGACGCCGAGGACAAGGTTCTCTACGTCGGCAAGGCGCGCGACCTGAAAAAGCGCGTGTCGAACTACTTCCAGAAGAACCTGTCCAGCCCGCGCATCGCGATGATGGTCGAGCGCATCGCCAGGCTGGAGACGACCGTCACGCGCAGCGAAGCCGAAGCGCTGATCCTCGAGAACAACCTGATCAAGACGCTCCAGCCGCGCTTCAACATCCTGTTCCGCGACGATAAATCGTATCCCTACCTGAAGCTGACCGGCGACGCGGTGCCGCGCATGGTGTATTACCGGGGCGCGGTCGACAAGAAGAACCAGTACTTCGGGCCGTTCCCGTCGGCGTGGGCGGTGAAGGAGTCGATGCAGATCCTGCAGCGCGTGTTCATGCTGCGCACCTGCGAGGACAGCGTCTACCAGAACCGCACGCGCCCGTGCCTGCTGAACCAGATCGGCCGCTGCAGCGCGCCGTGCGTGGGCGCGATCAGCGCCGAGGATTACCGCGTCGACGTGAACAACGCCGCGCGCTTCCTGCGCGGCCGCACCACCGAGGTGATGGAGGAGCTGGAGCAGAAGATGCACGGCTACGCATCCGACCTGAAGTTCGAGCAGGCCGCGGCGGTGCGCAACCAGATCCAGTCGCTGTCGAAAGTGCTGCACCAGCAGAGCATGGAAACGTCGGATTCGGACGTCGACATCATCGCCGTGGTGGTGCAGGGCGGCCGCGCCTGCGTCAACCTCGCCATGGTGCGCGGCGGCCGCCACCTGGGCGACCGCGCCTACTTCCCCACCCACGTGATGGATGCGGAAGCGGTGGCCGAACAGCCGATGGATGTCGAGGTGCTGTCGGCCTTCCTGGTCCAGCACTACACGGAAAAGACCATTCCCGGTGTGCTGATCCTGAACATCGAGTTCGACCAGCCGGAATTGATCCTGGCCTTGCAGGAGCAGTGCGGCCACCGCATCAACCTGCTGTTCCAGCCGCAGGGCCAGCGCCGCCAGTGGCTCGAGCTGGCGCAGAAGGGCGCCGAGATCGCGCTGGCGCGGCTGCTGTCCGAACAGGGCTCGCAGCAATCGCGCACGCGCGCGCTGGCCGACGTGCTGGGCCTGGAGAACGACGACCTGGAAACGCTGCGCGTCGAATGCTTCGACATCAGCCATACGATGGGCGAAGCCACGCAGGCCTCGTGCGTGGTGTTCCACCACCACCAGATGCAGAACGGCGAATACCGCCGCTACAACATCAACGACATCACGCCCGGCGACGATTACGCGGCGATGCGCCAGGTGCTGATGCGCCGCTACGAGAAAGTGGCCAACGGCGACGGCGTGATGCCCGACGTGGTGCTGATCGACGGCGGCAAGGGCCAGGTGGAAATGGCGCGCCAGGTGTTCGTCGAACTGGGCCTCGACATCGGCCTGATCGTCGGCGTGGCGAAAGGCGAGGGGAGAAGAGTCGGCCTGGAAACGCTGATGTTCGTCGACGGCCGCCCGGCGCAGGAACTGGGCAAGGAATCGGCGGCGCTGATGCTCGTGGCGATGATCCGCGACGAGGCCCACCGCTTCGCCATCACCGGCATGCGCGCCAAGCGAGCGAAGACACGCCAGACGTCCACGCTGGAGGAAATCGAAGGCATTGGTGCCAAGCGGCGCCAGCGGCTGCTGGCGCGCTTCGGCGGCCTACGCGGCGTGACGAATGCGAGCATCGACGACCTGAAATCAGTCGAGGGGATTTCGGCCAAACTTGCCGAAGAAATCTACCGCCGCCTGCATTAACACTCAGAGAACCCGGTACTCATCCGTCCTGCTGAACTGTGCTTGCTGGCATTACCCCGGTCGGCAAGGTAGACTAGCGGCGCGTTATTACAATTCCTACAGCCGCCGTCCAATTTAGCTTTATGCCATTCAACATACCGATCCTGCTGACCTGGCTGCGCGTTGCGCTGATTCCCCTGGTCGTGGGCGTGTTCTACCTTCCTCCCTCGTGGCTGCCGCTGCAGGACCGCAACCTGGCCGCCACCGTCGTCTTCATCGTCGCCGCCATCACCGACTGGTTCGACGGCTTCCTGGCCCGCCGCTGGAACCAGACCTCGGCTTTCGGCGCCTTCCTCGATCCCGTCGCGGACAAGCTGATGGTCGCCGGCGCACTGCTGGTGCTGGTGCAGCTGGACCGCTGCAACGCGATCCTCGCGTTCATCATCATCGGCCGCGAGATCACGATTTCCGCGCTGCGCGAATGGATGGCGCAGATCGGCGCATCGAAATCGGTGGCGGTCAATTCGATCGGCAAGATCAAGACCGCCGCGCAGATGACGGCGCTGCCGGCCCTGCTGTACTACGACGTGATCTTCGGCGCCATCGACACCCGCTTCTGGGGCGAAAAGCTGCTGTGGCTGGCCAGCGTGCTGACGGTCTGGTCGATGTTCTACTACCTGAAGAAGGCGTGGCCGCTGATCAAGGAACGCTCGGGCAGTTTGAGCTAAACAGTATTTTTAGTTTCTCCCTTGACAGTCCGATTCGATCCTCTATAATGCTGGCCTGTTGTTGATGACGACGCAGCAGCAAGTACGAAGCGGGAGTAGCTCAGTTGGTAGAGCGCAACCTTGCCAAGGTTGAGGTCGAGAGTTCGAGACTCTTCTCCCGCTCCAAATGTACTGAAAGCGTCTGGTGTTGAGTCAACAATTCGCTGGGCATCGTTTGATGTTTCTGCGATAATGCGGTTCCTGAAATGCGGGAGTAGCTCAGTTGGTAGAGCGCAACCTTGCCAAGGTTGAGGTCGAGAGTTCGAGACTCTTCTCCCGCTCCAGTCGAAAGACTCGGGGCAGCAGTAAATGATGTAACTCCATGCGGGAGTAGCTCAGTTGGTAGAGCGCAACCTTGCCAAGGTTGAGGTCGAGAGTTCGAGACTCTTCTCCCGCTCCAGTTTCCAGGATTTCAGTCAATAACCCGCTGAGGTCTGTAAGGCAAGTCTCCTCAGGCGAGGTAGCAAAGCGGTTATGCAGCGGCCTGCAAAGCCGTCTAGACGGGTTCGACTCCCGTCCTCGCCTCCAAATAAATCAAGGACTTAGCGCGTTTTTCGCTACCTTGCACGCCGCTTCTACCACGCGAAAAGTGTGGTGTACCACACCGGTTTACGGCCTGATCGCCGTTGACATTAAGGTCTCCTGCACTACGCTGCAGTGCATGGCCTCCTTCAAGAAAACCCCGAATGGCGCGACGCAATTGTGCGTCCGCAACAAGCTTCTGCCGAAGCCGCTCTATGCGACTTTCGATACGGAAGAGCAGGCACATGCCTATGCCGCACAGCTCGAAGCGTTGCTGGCACAAGGCATCGTCCCTGCGGCCCTCCTCGAGCGCACCACGCCGTCACGCGAGATCTGGACGGTCAGCCGCTGCATTGCGGAGTACATTCGCGCGAACGCCGTCCCGGTCTCGGAAATCAAGCTCCTGGATACGCTGCGTCCCAAGCTGGCGACGCTCAGCACTGGCTACCTGAACTATGACTGGGCGGAAGGCTGGATCCAGTCGATGAAGTGGGACGACAATCTGGCCCCGGGCACGATCCGGCACCGTCACGGTGCGCTGGCACGTTGCTTTGACTGGATGCTTCGCAAGCACCCGGACATCATGGCGCAGACCCTTTGCGTTTGCTGAAGCGCGGATTCGCCAGCTATACGCCCGAAGACGAGCGCAAGCTGGCGGCAACTGGCAGGTCACCGAAGGTTGATGACGAGCGCTGCCGGCGTCTGGATGACGTGGAGCACGACCTTATCAAGGCTACGCTGGCCAGCCATCCCGAAGAGCAAACGTTCTTTGAACTGGCGCTGGAGACCGCCATGCGCATGCGTGAATGCTATACGCTGGACGTGACGCAAGTGGACCTGTCGCGGCGAACGATCAGCCTCGACCGCAGCAAGAACGGTGACCGCCGCCAGGTGCCGTTATCGACGACGGTCGTGGCCACGCTGCGGGACTATCTGTCCGGGCAAAAGGAAGACATCGCCCAGCGGGAAGGGCGCCTGTTTTCATACTGGAATGGTGACCGGTCCGTGGAAGCGCTCGATGAGACGACAAGGTATGTGTCGCGCCGCTTCTCGATGGTCTTCAGTGCTGCCGGCGTGGAAGGCCTGCATTTTCATGACCTGCGGCATGAGGCCACCTGCCGTCTGTACGAGAAAACTTCCCTGTCCGATGTGCTGATTTCGCGCATCACCGGTCATCGCGACATACGGATGCTCAAGCGGTATGCCAGCTTGCGCGGGTCGGATCTTGCACAGCATCTTTGGTGAGGGAGCGTTGCGGCGCGGCGCTGATTGGCCCGGCTGTCTGATCTGTGAAGGGGTACGCCTGGCCGGCTTGGTCGGGCCGTGCTACTCGGTGCAATCGTCCGTAAGCAAGCGCTGGCGTTTCGTCGTCGATTGCCCTTGAGTGTGCTGCGCGCTCTCGCCTTGCGGCATGGGTAATGCCGGCAGCACGGGAGGCTGACGCCGCTGTCGCGATGGCCGCGGCATCAGCACGGCGTCGGGCACGACTGGCTGCTTGCGCTGGCCCGTCTCCGCACGGACCCTGCCGCGCAGGAATTCGATTACATCTTCACGCAGGAACACCCAGCTCTTGCCGACCTTGGCGCCGGGCAGTTCGCCGCTGCGGGCCAGGATCAGGATCGTTTCGATGTCGGCAAAGAGCATGCCAGCGGCCTGTGCGGCATTCAGCGTATCGGGCGCGATGATATGAGTGGGCATCACGGAACTCCGCTTGCAAGTTGTCTGCTCCGTCCTCGCGCCAGCAAGCTGGCTGAACACGTTAGCCAGCTTTGAGGGAAGGAGGGGTTTCTTCACTGCGGGGGACGCTCCCGCGCTGCACGCCCTTCGACGCCCATTCGATCGTAGAGCAAGCGCTTGGTACGGCGGGCGCGTTCTGCTCTGGATGTGACTTGCATCAGGCAGATTCACGAAACTTCTGACAGCATCGTGATCCGCGTTAAACCCGGTGATATCCAGCCGTGTCTGGCAACGTTCAGCAAGGTTCGGCGCCCATCCTTGCTACGATTCTTGTACCAGCGCGCGGGAACTTTTAGATGTGCGGTCAGTCCACCGCGTAGGAACAAGCGGAGGCCATATGAGCGAACACGCGCGATTATCCGTCGAGGCTGCCGAGGCGATGGCCGAGGTGCTGCTGGCGGATGCGATGCAAGACCGAAAAGCCAGGCTCGCCACCATAGCGACCATTCGGCGGTGGCTAACGCCACGGTGGTTCGGCCCAGCCTGGTACGGCCCGCCGTGGGTAAGACCCTACTTGTTGGGACTCCATGGCTTGACCGGCATGCTGTCCGACGACCTGCACGTACCAGGGGCGACACTGTCAGTCCGGCCTGCTAACTCTGGTGGTGATTCCCAACACTATGTAAGTTCTGTCCAGCAGCCCGACTACGGCTGCCCATCGAATCACTGGAATCATCAACACGATTCGCCGTTGTGTTCTCCAGCCGGAGATCACGATCATTCCGCAGTAGCCGATTCGTCATGCGGATCTTTTGCAGAGCCGGATTTCTCGACGATGAATAATCCTTGTGACTGGAATGGTGACGGATAGGGGATAGCGATTTTGGGCTCAGTAGTGAATCACTGATGATGTCGGAAAGTCCGGGATCGCTTTGCGGCAGTGACGCGGGTAAGTCCTGCATGCGGTGAGTCTTGTTCGATAATGTGTCGTGCCGCGCTTCACCTTCTTCACGCGGCGATTGCGCGGGGCCGCAGACAGCGTGCCATGGGAGCCAGCACTGTCTGCTGTGCCTGACTGTCAGATGCCGCTGGCTTCCAGTTGCTGGAAAATGTCATCGCGGATCATTTTCAGACGCTGGCGCGGCATGATGCCGAATCGTTCCGACGCGAGGGTCTCGGCGAACGTCAGCTTTTTCTCCAGCATCAGTTCCAGATCCTTGCCGAAGGTATCGGCGTTCCCCCGACTGATGCGGATGACTCCGCGAATCCGGTCCTGATACCGCTCATAAAGCTGGGATTCCGTGAACTCGATGCCGTCTTTCTGCACCGGGCCGAAGTACTCGTTGATCCATACGACTACCGGCGCGTCGTGCGTCTCCAGCAGGCTTTTGAGCCCGCTGCGCGTATCGTCCAGGGCCTGACCTCCAGTCAGGACGGAATGAAGCAACACGCGCCGTCCTGCATCGTGCAGCATCTCGATCACGTGGTTCTCGACCAGGTAGGCCATCATCGGAACGAAGGTCGATGCGCCGTTATCGATGACGGCGATTTTATTCTCCGCGAGCAGCGAAGCAACCAGGTCGTCGAAGGCACGCGCATTGATATTGTTGTCGCTGCCGAGGATGTTGATGCGCTGGGCCGCGAATACCTCGTACTGTCGGAAGGTGTCGTTGACCGGGTCCGTGTCGTAGCAACTGACCGGCACACCGCGGTGCATCAGGTACTGCGCCAGCAGTGCGGCGCTGAACGACATCCCGACACCGCCGCGGCCCTGCAGCACGAAGTTGATCGTGTTCGTTTCCATTTTTATCTTCTACCAGGTTGAATCGCTTGGTTTGTCGGGCTTCCATTCGAACTTCGGCAACCCGCTTTTGACTTTCGCGGGTTGGCACTCCTCGGCTGAGGGGCGCTGAGGGCCACCAGCGATAAAACGTTGACGCCCGCAGCGGTGCATGTATCGGCGAACTTCCCTGGGATCGGCAGTGACGCCGTTCTCGGCGAGGAAGAGGCACACCTGGCGATAGGACGCACCACCTTTCAGTAGTCCGACAATGTCGGGTTGCCAGGTCGCGAGCTTGCCAGGACGCCGGGGATATCGGGACAGGAATTCAATGTGATCGGACATGGGCACTCCCCTTTGCTAGCTGCACTTTAGGGGGCGATTAAGGCACCGGATTGATCGAGGTCAACTGTTGGGGAAGAAGTGCGATAGCAAAGGAACTATCCGCTTGTGCACGCTGAGCGGAGACTATTTGGGGTACGAACCTGAAATACGGGGATTTGAAACGTCTGCAGTGAGCCGGTCGACACGTCATTCGCGACCGGCCAGGGACAAATTGGGGATGTGTCCCGCCCTTGTGGCTCCCTACCCGTTGGCGATCTCGCCTATACGCTCCATTCTCCGTCCTAAACTTATTCAGCAAAGTTCTGGTGGCGCAGTCTCAGGCTCATAACATCAGAATCGAACTTCCTGTTGAGCTGAGCCAGACGTCTGCCAAAGAAGACGTTGATCGCCTTTAGGTGGGGGCGTTTCGTGGACGATCTGTGACCCTGCGTGTACTGGAAGTGGTCGGGTTGGGCGATAACGTGGCCTCGGAAAGCCGGTTCTGAGTACGGGAGAGGAGACCTCCGTGAACGTTTTGCGGAGCTGCAACGAAAGTAGTGCTTGCGTTAATCAAATTTCCGAAGCTGTATTGCTCTAATGTATCGCGGGGATCCCCCGCAGCCCCGAGGGCGGTCTCACACATCACGCAACCTGCGGTTGCCGAATATGCCTTTCGGCAGACTGAGAAAACGTGACACGCTATGTTGCACATAGGGGGATTGAGTATCGATTCGCCGCTGGCGAGAATCAGTAACTATTGCGATGTCGTCCAGTAAAGTCGGCGATCTACTGCTTACTTCTGCAGTAACACCGCGACTGCAAGCTATCCAACCTCTTGAACCTTTTTTACCGCGGTAGATCTTTCGTTGTGCGTATGTACACTCGTACATCACCGTAGAAATTAAGCGCTGCCATGAGTGTAGGTACGAACAGCGATAGCTCGAGTGGCGGTAGCATTCCTGCAATAATCCTTCATTGCGCTGGCTGGGGCAAAGCATACCGTGCGCCACGACCGATACGTGTCCGTGGTTGACATAAGGCTCCCACATTCCGCCTTCCGCCAAGACCCGCCACGCAATTTAGATGGAGTGCTTCGCGCCGTATCGACACGAACCTTATCAAGCCAAGTCGCTTCATCCTGAATACGGCAGCCCAACGTAGTCTTCCAGATCGTGTCTCAACCGATGAAACTATCTCCGTAGCACGATGTGACTGGGCAAATAGTGCATACAACTTGCAACTTTCTTGGCATCTCAGGATATGATGTACGCTTCATCTAGCCGAGTGCAGCCATGACAAGTTCTCTAGAAAATATTGCTGAATTTATATCTGTTCGTGCAGAGCACTACGAGCGCTGTATCGATGCCGTTGAACATGATTTTGTACTTGAGGAGATCGACGGCTCAATACGGTTTCACGTGTTGAAGTGCGATGGAAATGGTAGGCCGATGGTTAGAGCATTAGCCGAGATGCTTTATGACTACATCATTGACTACTGCATCGCATCCAAAAACCGAAATGGCGAATTAAGTCCAGCACAGTATACGCGACTTACCAAAGAGGCTCGCATGTTATTTCGCCATCCCGATATTTCAAGCGGGAAGAATGATCGAACTGGCGAGGCGGGAGAAACGTTACTTTTTTTTCTCACGGAAGCCGTCCTTAAAGCACCGCAAATTGTCGCAAAAATGGAGCTGAAAACTAATCGTAGAGACGAGATTAAGGGATCAGACGGGATTCATGCGCGATGGAATGCGGAGGATAATCTAGTGGATTTCTACTTTGGCGAGTCTAAGCTTTACGATAATGTAACGGCTGCTATAAGCGCGGCACTGAAGAGTATCTCGGATTTTCATGATAACGAAATGTATAAGCATGAATTTTCCGTCGTTACGAGACATTTTAAATACGCTGACCAGAACGTTAAAGAAGAACTAGTAAAGTTAATAGTTTCTGGTGAGCCTTCTGAAAATGCTAGGCTCAATCATTCGTGTCTGATCGGCTACGATTGGAAATCCTACCTGCTATTGAAACCTACGGAAGTGCGAAGCAAGATTAAATCGATGTTGTTAATGGATGCTGAAAGGATAGTGGCAAATTTAAACAGAAATCTTGCCAATTTTGATAAAAAGTTTTTGCGGTTTGATATATTTTTTATCCCGTTTCCATCAGTTGATGAGTTTCGGAACGCCTTTAATTCTGCGTTGGATTAATATGAAAATCGATAACTCGGATGAGTACTATGAGCGGCTCGTTCAATTAACGGCAAGGCAGTACGTAATTATCAAAGCGAACTTGCTGCACTTGACTAGCGCAGAGATATCCCAGCTCCTGATACTGGCTTCTTCACTATCGCTTTCTGATGATGCGCAGGATCTGTCGTATAGTTACGATATTTGTAGCCGCGTTGTAGAGCTATATGGCGATAGAGTTGGCGCAGCTGCAAACATAGCCGACCTTATCCTCTCTCGTCTAGGAAACTTCCCAGGGAGAACACTGCTGCGTGAACAATTTGATTTCTCAGGCGCATGGAAGATACCATATCCCTTAGCATTGGAGCGCTTGGCAAGAGAAGCTGAGAATAGTATTGAAGACGCTTCGCTTCTGACGGATTTCCAATTTAAGCTTTATTCTGCGCTTGAGGAAGAGAGAGCACTCAGCGTATCTGCACCCACGTCTGCGGGAAAGTCATTTGTGCTCAGCTTAGACCTCGTTAGAAGACTGACGAGTGAACCTAACCCCTTCATTATTTACGTTGTCCCTACACGAGCTCTCGTAACCGAGGTGGTTCTCAGAGTAAGAAAATCTATTAGGGAGAAGGGGATTGAAGGCATTGCTATCCGGAGTGCTCCATTTCCGATCGAGGATACTCAGAAGAACCGGGGTGCGGTCTACATACTTACTCAAGAGAGGCTGCTGAGGCTAATTTCATGGGTAGGCCATGAATTCCCTCCTACAGCGCTGATCGTTGACGAAGCGCATGAATTGCAAAAGGGAAAGCGCGGAATTCTTCTTCAGAATTCAGTGGAGATGATGGTGAAGAGGTTTCCTCGGCTAGCTGTGCTATTTGCCTGTCCTCTTATAAAGAATCCAGGCTATTTGTTGCATGTCTTTGGCTTGAACTCTGCTGGTCGATACTTTGTAGAAGAAGTTTCACCAGTTGCGCAGAACATTATGCTTGTTTCTCCTATTGATGGGAAGCCAAAAAGCTGTCTTGTTCAGCAACTAAATAACAATCGGCCAGTAAATATCGGCGTTGCAGATTTGTCTTTCAAATTTCGAGGTGCTGTATCCACGCAGAAAGCTGATTTCGCGCACTATGTATGTCGAGAAGAAGAATCGGTAATCGTCTTTTGTGACGACCCGGATGATGCGGAGTCTACTGCGCTCGCCTTGGCTAAAAATATGACAAACTACCAGCCTGCGCCAGAGTTGCTGTCATTTGCTAAGTTCATAGCAACAGAAATTCATCCAGAACATCCGCTTGTCGCGGCAGTAAAAAGTGGAGTGGCGATTCATTACGGCCACATGCCGTCTATAGTACGCAATGAGGTCGAAAGGTTATTTAAGCAAGGAAAGCTACAGTATTTGTGTAGCACAAGCACTTTACTGCAAGGCGTCAATCTTCCTGCAAAACATATTGTCATACTTAACCCTCATCTGGGCGGCGAAGCTATGTCGCGGGCCGATTTCCGAAATTTGGCCGGGCGCGCAGGCCGCTTGTTGGAAGAGTTCCATGGCCATGTCTGGTGCTTAAGACCTGGAGACTGGGATGCTGATTCGTACCAGGGCGAAAACCTGCAAGTTATCCAAGGCGCCATGGATGCGGTAATGCAGGGTGGAGGTGCCTTGATTGGGTCAGTGCTTGACGGAGTGAATGTTGGCACTAATTCTGAATTGGCTGATGCCGCCCTTAGTAGATTATTTTACCAGATAAAAGAATTGGGTCCAGATGCTACATTTCATAGTTACGTAAATGAGCAAAATACAGAAATTCTACGGAGTAATATAGCCCAGCTTGATAACATGAAAGTTGACTTGCCCGCTGAAATCCTTGGCCTTCATCGTTCGCTACGTCCTGATCAGTTGCAAAAGCTGCTAATTTTAGTGATCGGGCGCCCGGATCTTGAAAATTTGCTGCTTATTAACCCACATGAGGCAGGTGCGAAGGTTAGGATGCAACTTGCATTATCTTTGATTAATCAGGCATTTGAAATGGATATGCCGGACAGATATTTCAATTGGGTAAGTACTACCGCACACCGATGGATTTGGGGGGCGCCTATCGGTGAGCTTCTACAAGAGCGAGTTTCCTACGTTCGAAAGAAAAATCCTGACGCTAAGGCATCTCCGGAAATTCGCAAAATTTTGAGGTTGATTGAAACCGAAATAAGATATAAACTCGTTAAGTATTTTGCTGCCTTTGAAGATATATTGCGGTTTGTCTTTGTTAGTAGGAAATTTCTAGAACCAAGTATTGCGCCTTATCACGTGTACTTAGAATTCGGCGCTTCTGATCCAGGGGCACTCAACTTAATGGCGTTAGGGCTATCTAGGTTCACGGCACTAAAGCTGGGGAACGTCGTGCCCTGGACAGCTAATCGGACACCAGATGAGTATTTAAACCTAGTTGTGCGTCATGCTAGCGTTCGCTTCCTGCCTGAGCCCTGTAAGCAAGAAATTAAGGAGCTCATGGGTACTTTACTTGATTGACTCAAGGCATTTTCTCCATGAGATGTCTTCGTCCGTATCATCAATGCGATGGATATGAAGGTAACGTTGATTGTAGTTGTCATCGAACCTAACCTGTACAGCATTAATACCCCGCCCAAATTTTCGTTCACGATTAGGATGATACTTAAAAAGTTCTAGGCAAAGCTTTTGGTCAACTTCGTTCAGAAAATCCATCAATGCGTATGACGCTACCATGGATTGAATACGCGTTTGTAAATCCTTTTTTGTTCTGAAGAATTCATTGCCTAAAGTTACAGATATTCCTCGAGCCATATTGTCTCCTGATTAAACCGCAGATTGTTTCCTAAGTTGATTCTAGTACTCACAGTTTCTAGCAGTGCATTCTTGGACTTAGTCATCAATGCTCAAGCACCTATCTCGGCAGTGTGCTAAGTATTATCCGCGTTTCCACAAATGGGCTCAAGATGTCGTATGCATGCCCCCAAAATTCGAGCATTGCGAGAATAAATCGGCCCGCGTCAATGCTGGGGAAAAATTTTCGAACACCGTGAGGGAAGCGTTTCCTTACTTTGAGCTTGCTCTGGTAACCAGTTGAACTCTTCAGGAAAACGCTAAGGAACAAAAGTATTGTATATGCGTAAAGTAGATGGCAGCCAAGATCGGATTTTTCAGTCCGCAGTCAGCAGTTTTCCTTTCAGTTCATCACGCAAGTCGGCTAGTTTCCCGGTGGTTACGCCATTGCTGACGAAAAAGAGGAAATCGGGTTTTAGTTCTTCTTTAACCGCGTACACTAGATTACCGTTCATGGGGTGCGAAGACAAACACATCCGCTTGAAAGTTTCGACGATTAAGTTCTTGTGAACAGAGTGGCCAATCAACCCGCGGGACAGATTTCTCTCTTCGATATTCTTAAATCCGCTCGTTTCACGAGGGAGAAAGCGCCTGATGAGGCAATCCAAGTCAGCACTAAGGTTCGGGTCGAGATATTGTCGCTCTCCGGCAGAGATCATTTCCGCCTCAATCAGTCGGCGGGACTCGTCGTCAAAGGTATTAGAGGGGCCGAACCTCACTAATCCGAACTGCTCACAGTTCTTCATTCGGAGGTCAGTAAAGTGGCAGTTTGTGAAGGTTGTATTTTGACCAAATCGACAGTTGGCAAATGTAACAGTATCAAAATGGCAGTTTGAAATTGCCAACCCACGGAGATCTAGACTGCTCATTGTTCCGATAAATTGAACACCAACTAGTTCGCCTGCCGGCAGCAAATTGAGGAGGGCAGTCGTTCGTTCTGTCCGGTTCGCTCCTTTCGTGTGCACTCGACTAGCAGCAAGTAACGCAATTGTCCCGGCAAATTGGTGACAGCCTGTCGGCGCTGCTGCAAAGATTTTCTGGCCGGCTTGTGAGATTGTGCTAATTATCTTCTGACAACTCTCAAGTGCTGTCGCCTCATTCTCCAGAGCAAATATTTGCTGAATCATTGCAGTCGCCACTTCAGTGTGCAAGCTCTTTGTAAAATCCTCGCCATTGAGTAAAGCCTGCAACTCAGGATATGCCTCCTTCTGGCTACAGAGTTCGAGTACCCGCTCGGCCAGCAAGAAGTACTCGATCTGATCTTGAGTGAACAACCAAATTCCCTTTTCTGATTTAATCAACGGGTGATCTTTAAGCTTTGCAGGCGATTTGATTAATTCGTCGATCTGTTGGTTGGTAAGATTTACTGCTGTGCTTAGAACGAGGCGCAATGTTGACGAATCGCGAGGCTCCCCACGCGCAACTAGGGCCGCAAATTCTTTTAGAACGACCAACTGGGCGTTTGCATCCAATGGAAGCGTTTGGCGTACCTGTTCGCGCTGACATAAAGCGTCCATTATCCACTGGAGACGGGTGCGATTCGCGATAGCTCCGACTTGAACATTAACACCGCGATCAACCAAATCGGCGATCAGCGAGAGGAAAAAGCCGCGGCCAACAAAACCGCTTGCGCCACCTGAGCTATCTTCCGACAGTTGCTGGAAGAGACGCACAGCATGTCCTACCGAAGGCGAATTCTCACCGAAACGCTTATCGAAATAGTTCTTCGCATGATTTTCGTCAAAAGGCAAAATGAGATACTCAAGAAGCTCCTTTTTGTCTTCACCTCCGGTCTCTTCTACGATCTCTGCGCGATAGAAAGAAGTGCGTGATGTAATGCACAGCGGAGTGCCGGTATCTTCTGCTAAGTTGAGTAATTCCTGTAGACTCTCGCGGGCATCTATCGTCCCCCGGTTGCGAAGGATGAACTCGTCAAACCCATCAAAGATGAGCCGGAAAATTCCTAACTTCAGGGAAACGCGAATAAAATCCCGCTCGACGCCTTCAGCCCAGCCAATAGGTGCATCGAAATACCTGAAAGAGGCCACGATCGTCTTCCATATAGACGACAGGTCCTCTAGCTGCATTTTGGTCCACTGCTCGGAATGAACGTACACTGGGATACGTCGAAGTTTTGTCAGCTCGACGGCCAAGAACTTCGACATGTGTGTTTTGCCTTGCCCAGGTTCGCCCAAAAGTACAGCAATATTTCCTCCCGCGCTTGAGGACGATAGAAACCCCAACACTGGGTTCGGGGATTTACGTGGCACGCCTAGTGGCACGCGAATTTGTGGTTCAATATAATTATGATAGGTGAGTTCTTTTATTTTTCCGATGTAAGTTTCAGTCTGCTGCTGCATGAATGAAGCGAAAAAGTCTGCGAGAGACATACAGTCGATCTGCCGCGAGCGAAACTCCTCAACGATGCTAGCCGTAACGGAAGGCGCGTATACAACCTTCACCTTGGACTTATCCTGTTGCCGGCTCAGCCACGAATATGCGCTTTTAATACCATCCTTCGTTGCGTCAGCAAAAATGTAGAGAATGTCAAATATAAACGAGAAACCGGAGCTAGAAACAGTACCCCCATACACAGCGTATTGGTCGGGGTGACTAACTTTTGGTGTCTCAACGTTAATACGAGTTCCCGAGATGCGGTTGACTAGGCTAACAACCTCTCTAAACGATACAGATTCCAAATATTTCTCCAAAGAAAGTTTACCCAAGGAACCGATGGTTTTCGGAGTAACCCTTAGTAATGTTTCATGGTAGCACTGTTTCTGCTCCGGCGTCATCTTCTTCCAAAGGCGTTTTGAGGGCCAAGAATAGAGACGATTGACGTTAACCACACCGCTGGGAAGCAGAGTCTAGCCGACCAGTTGGTGGGTAAGTTCTAGGTCAGCAAATCGTCAACGCTTCATGGGATAGCGATATGAGTCAGTAAACGGCGCGACCAAACTTCCGGGCGATACTGGTCAGACGGCCCGTTCCGATCATCCGTACATGTCTGCGGCGCGTTCGCCGCCGCTGTCCGCGCAGCGGCAACAACTCAATGCTTTTTGCCCGTGTAAAGTTATCGTAATCAAGAGCGGAATCCGGAGATGGCGTTGAAAGGGTGCTATGACATGAGATCCTGAGTGTACACATAACCCAATTTCAGGAGGAATCCATGAAGAGCGACGCCGCTGTACTGGCATGCAGCCGGTTGGTTATTCCCACCAACTGACATCCCGTTCCGCCTGTTCCCACTGCAGGCAAGATCTGGCCAGGTGTCAAGGTGCTGACACGCAGCGCCCGGGAATACGCTCATGCGAAACTAGAGCAAGGCATTTCAGAAGGAGGGCAGACTCGAACTTCGAACTTAGATTGGCGTAAGCTCTGGCTGAGCTGCGCCATCCGCTGGTACCGACGAATGTCCCGTATTTCACGGTACATAAAGCAGAATTCCAAGTCCTGACACGGCGCGCTAGATCATGGACTGTACATCGAAGACCGCGGGGATGGAATAAGCCGTGTCTATCGATTTCCAATCCTTTTTCCTGCCGACATTTGGCCGTTGGTGATGCCCCATGATCTAGTCTGCTGGGTGCGACGGGCAGAATAAGTATTTGCGCCAGTATGCTCGCGATGGTTTCACCCGCGTATGCAAGCGTTATGCGCCGCTGCCGCACCACCAGAGTGCGCACAAGCCCGTGCACTGCTGCAGAAGCGACGCACGCAGCTAGTGCGATTGGTAGAATGTGCGATTGAGAGTGGTAGCGAACGCGATGCATCACGTTATAAGCATTCGTGCTGGATTACAACTGGCATCACTCGCGTTAATGAACTAGTTGTCCTCGTCTCGAATCAAGGCAATTGACTCGGAATTTTCTGATTCAGGTTTCAATGCAACGGTGCTGCAAGCCGTTGCACCGCGAGAAATATATTAAACGGTAATCTTGACGGATGAGCCGAATACTATATCGATACGTGTTGTATTAGATGCCATAAATTTGGCAATTTTCGGGGTTTTTCAGGAACCTGTTGATTCCTACGGATGAGTTAAGTCCTGCAAAGCCGTCTAGACGGGTTCGACTCCCGTCCTCGCCTCCAGTCAAATCAAGTAGCTGGTACAAGCTTGAATTCAATGTGGCCGACCATGCGTTTGCGTGGTCGGCCGCACTTGTTTACGGCCCCGTCATTATCGGTTCCCGGCCTCGTGCCCTACGTCGCATGACATGGCGTCTTCATGAAAACCAGAATGGCACGACGCAATCATAAGGAAGGTTTGGAAAGTTCTCCCTTGATGATCGAAGATTCCTTGGGCGGTCACTGTTGATGCGGCAGGCGCCAGCCCAACTTCACCAGCACCAGCCACGCCCGCGTTCAGAGTCTGTAGTACTGTTCCCAGTCCTTTCGCGGCGCAGGGCCCGCCAGTAATGCATTGGCTTCTTGATGGTTGGTGATCTGCTTGCTCGCGGCATCGAAAGCCAGCTTGGCATTGACCCTTTGGGCAATGACGCCCAAGGCCATTGCCTGGCATAGCGGACCGGCCACTGCGAAGTTCGAACGACAGACTTCCTCCCCTTTGCAGGCCTTGAGGAAATTGGCGAAATGGTTCGACGGGCTTTTCGGCACCGCTGGCAAGGCGATATCTTTCGCCGCGGCGCCAATGATGCTCAATTGGCTGCCGTGCGTACCTCCCTTGAAATTGAGTCCATCACCGTAGATGACTTTGCCAGGCGGCAGCTTCACCGGGTTATTGCTCCCTTTTGACGGAGGCGGAATATTCGGATCGACGATAGCTGCGCCATAATCCGCCGGTAAGGGCGGCACGTTACTCAGGCCGTCGTACCAGGTTAATTCGACGGGCGGCAGGGTACCGCGCTGCGGGAAGCGGAAGGCCAGGGTCGATGCCTGCGGGAAGATGAAACGGCTATGCCCATCCAGCCGTACTGCTTCGACCTCTGCCGGCAGTCCAAGGTGGAGAAATTCGTGCGCCGTATCGAAAATGTGCGCGCCCCAGTCTCCCAATGCGCCATTGCCATAGTCGAACCAGGAACGCCAGTCGCCGTTGATATAACCCGGATTGTACGGATGTGGGACTGCCGTGGATGTCCAGCCATCCCAATCCAGCGTCGCTGGTATCGGCCGTTTCGGCAGATAGTCGGCCACCGTCATCCCATGCCAGCGGCGCGGGTTGTTCATGTGGGCCGTGATGGCCCGGACGTTCTTGATGAGTCCCGCGTCGACCCATGATTTGAACTGGAAGTAATTCGCCTCGGAATGGCCCTGATTGCCCATTTGCGCCGCTACCTTGTACTTGCGTTCCGCAGCCATCATGAGTTCGATCTGGCGGAAGCTCTGGCCCATCGGCTTCTCACAGTAGATGTGCTTGCCTTGTGACATGGCCAGCATGGCGATCGGAAAGTGTGAAAAATCCGGCGTGCCAATGCTCACGGCATCGATGCCCTTGCCCATCTTGTCGAACATCTGACGGAAGTCCTGGAAGCGTGGGACATCCGGAAACATCTTCAGTATTTCAAGCGTGTGGGGCGCGCCGATGTCCGTGTCGCACAATGCGACGATATTGGCCAGGCCCGTGGCGTGCAGTTCCTTGATGATCTGTGCCGCCCGGTTGCCGATACCGCAGCAGGCCAGATTGACCTTGTCACCCTGCGTTCGTGCAAAAGCCAGTTGCGGAACAGCAAGCGTGGCCAAGGCACCCTTGACGAATTGTCGACGGCGCGTCGAGGCGAGAGTGTGCGGCATATTGTCTCCATTGATTGTGGTGGTTGTTATTGGTAATCACCCGGCCATAATATTTCGCCTCCCTGGTCCATTGCTGCCTGCCCCATCAGCACGGCGATAGCGGAACGGTAGGCGTGGTCGATCATCTGCGGGCTCTTCTGGTTCAAGCGAATAGCGTTGACGAATGCCGCCATCGAAATGGCGGTTCCGTCATCGCCGCCCAGGTCACGCCGCAAGTCTTGCCCAGGCGACGCGACCTTTGTGTCCGGCTTCCAGGTCGGTCCGCCGATCGGAATCGTCTCCATCGTGGATTTTCCGATCTGATCGATAAGCCGCGCGATGCCGGGTGCGGGGGGCGGCTGTTCGGAATAGACCTTTCCGCTCTCGCCTTCGATCGTTCCCTTTGGGCCCATGATCTGGATTTCCAGCCCATGGTGGCGATTGCTGGTCAGCGAGTCGTACACCAGCGTGACGCCGTCCCGGTAGCGGAACAACACGTTCACGTTGTCGTGCACTTCGCGTGCGTCCTTCCAGTGATTGATGCTGCCGTACCCGACACAGGAAAGCGGCGCGGCGTCGAGAAACCAGTTGGCAACCTGCAAGTGGTGGGAAGCCAGCTCCGCCAGCAGGCCCGCCGAGCTGGCGCGGTACAAGCGCCAGTTCAGCTTGCGTTCGAGCTCGGGGCGTGGCACCGGCCGGCGCCAGTCGTTGTTGCGGTGCCAGCTGGCACGAATCTGCGTGATCGTGCCAATCTGGCCAGACGCCACCATGTCATGTGCGTGCAGGAAAGAGGCGCTGAACAGGCGCTGGTGGCCGATCTGGAACACGCGGGGGCTGGCCGTGGCCGCTCGCGACACTGCCTTGCACTCCTCCACGGTCAATGCCAGGCTTTTTTCACAGAACACATGCTTGTCCGCGGCGAATGCATCAAGGCACATCGGTGCATGCTCGTGCAACGGCGTCGCGATCAGTACGCCGTCGAGCCCTTTCATCTCGAGCAGCTTGCGGTAATCCGTGAAAGCCTTCGGCCGGTCGCCTGCCAGGCCCATGGCGGCCTGCAGGTGTGGTGGATAATCGTCGCACAATGCGGCGATTTCCACTCCGGGCGTCCGTAGCAGGTGCTTCAGCAACAGGGTGCCGCGCGATCCGGTGCCGATCACCGCAACGCGTACGCGGTCCGACGGCGCGTGGCCGACTGGCTGCGCGCGTAACGGCGTCATCCATGGAAGCGAACTCAGCAACGTCGATCCCGCCACCACTCCGGCCAGCCGCGCAAGGAAACGGCGGCGCTCCGCGAGGTCGTCGCCCGCATTGTCGGTATCTGCGGGGTATTCATTCTTCATATTGCCATTCCTTTTCTCCAGCCCAGCTTCCGTCGCGCTGCCGGTAAACGATATGCACCGCCTGCACGCCGGCATAATTCTGCAGGACGGCAGCACGCCGCGAAGCAGGAAGTACCAGCAGTGCCGTCGACAGCACCTCGGCATCGATTGCGCAGGCGCAGGCGACGGACAGGGTCTGGCATCCCGTTACAGGCTCGCCAGTGGATGGATCGATGACGTGTTCCTGCCCTTCACGGTTGCCCGAAGTCGACATCGACGCGTCTCGCAAGTCGAAACGGTGCAACGAGTGGCCGGCCCGGAAGAGATCTTCCACGCCGACCGGCCAGCAGTCGCCGGCCGGATGGGTGCCAATCACGCTGACCGAACTTTCCCCAAAGCTCAGAAACGCATGGCGGACATCCCGATCGAGCAGGTGCTGCCTGACCTTTCCCAGTGCGATGCCTTTGCCGATTCCCCCCAGGTCCAGGCGCATCCCGGGAGCGGCGAATTGCAGCGTGCGCGCTGCCGGATCGAAGCGCACCTGGTCCATTCCGTGGCGCCCCCCGCGCGAACCCTGGGCGATGTCGAACGCGCCTTCGGTCAACCCGTGATGCCGCTTGCAAGCGAGGAGGATATCCCAAAGCCCGTCAGGAACCGGCACCGGCCCGCCACAAGCATGCCGATTCACTGTCGCAAGGTCTCCATGCGCGATGAAACGGCTCATCATCCGCTCCTGCTCGACGAGTAAGGCTTCGGTATCGCGTGCGAGTCGCACGCCGTCGCGCGCGTCAGTGTCCGGCAGGACCATGCTGAAGCGCGTATTCATCGCTGCAAAGGTGTGATGGAACACGCCGCGTGCGGGCTTATCTAGGGCTCAGCTCGCGAATGCGTATATTGCGGAACGATACCTGGTCGCCATGATCCTGCAACAGGATGTGGCCGTCGGCCCATTCGCCGAAGCCGGGGATGTTCTGGAATTTGCTGCCGGCGACGGCAGCGCGGAATGCGTCGGAACCGCGTTCGAATTCCACGGTCTTGTTGCCGTTCAGCCAGAATGTGACCTGTTTTCCACGCGACACGATGCGTACCTGGTTCCACTTCCCGACCGGAGAAGGGGTCTTGCTCTTCGCTGCGGGGATCAAGTCATACAGGGAACCGATGGTGCGGTTATTGTCGCGTCCGAGTTTCGCATCGGGATGGCGCTCGTCGTCCAGCACCTGGAACTCCAGGCCGATCGCGGAACCTACCGCTGCCGGCTTGCCGGTCAGCCGGTCGATCGGTTTCAGGTCTGGCTGCGTGAAGATCTTGATGCCGCTGTTGGCGCCGGGCGCGATCCTGGCGTCGAGTTCGAGCTCGAAGTCGCGGTATCGTTTGCGGGTAATGATGTCTCCGCCGCTGCGCGATTCCTCGCCGCCTTTGCCCATCACTGTCAGGATCCCATCGCACGTTTGCCAGCCCTGTGCGGGAAACGCGTCAGAAGTGACGCTGCGCCATGCGGCCGTGGAGGATCCATCCCACAACATCGTCCAGCCCTGGTTTTTCTCTTCGGTGGTAAGTGGCTTGACTGATGACGTGCTCTCAGTGCCACAGGGCACCGAAGCAGCCGCCGCAAACGGTAGCGCTAACAAAGCCGTAGCGAAAAGTGTTTCCGTGAAAAAGGCGCGATAGGTCATGCAGTCTCCGTCTGGTTGTTTTATGGATCAAGCTCTTCCCCGGCGACTGGCAGCGGCTCGGTACCCGGTAGAATGGGATCGCACCGTATGCGAGCGCTGCCGTGCCGCGCAAGCAAGACCGCTCGGCGCGAAGGCAATCGCGTCTGTGCCGACGAGAAATTGAACGTTATTTCCTCAGTCTGATGCCCGACACCTTTTTTCAAGCAATTCGCAGGTATACGGCACAGCTAATGTAATTCATCGGATTATTCTGCACCAATGCAAATTTCGCATCGCGTGATTCAATAATTGAATTGCGGGACGGCTTGCGACGATACGGGGCGTATCCGGCAGCCTGGCTCCGGCTGCCGGACCCTTCTAGAGGCCGTGCATCAACCGGACATCCCCCCAGGTCGCCACAACGGGCGCGGCGGCGTCCGATGTCGCCCCCCGCACCACCAGTTCGATGACTTTCACGCCCCGCACGTCCGCCTTCAACTGGTGCGCCCCGGCGCCAAAGGCCACCGGCGCGCTTTCGGCCAGCAGTTTTCCATCCCCATACACGTAGAAGCGCACGGGCTGCTTTGTATTCTCGGTCGAATCGTCGACGCCGACCGAGGCCGTCAGCAGTGCATGGCCGGCATCGTTCTTCACCTGGAGCCGCGAGTTGGACAGGATGCCGATGCCCGAATCGAACGCCTGCTCGGCCACCTGCAAGGTTTGCCCGAACGGCGTCGTATCGGCCTGCGCACCGCCCCAGCCCGCATACTGCGGCCGCGAGCCGCCGGAGCGGGTGTTCGACCATGGGTCGATCATGCGGTGGATGGTCGGATCGGGTTGCGCATGCCGCGTGCCGTCGACGGCGACGTTGATCGACCCGGGGATCTCGGAAAGGTACACTCCGTTCTCCAGTTGCCGCTTGCCGCTCGCCTCGAACACCAGCGTCTCGTGCGGCGCGAGCATGAATTCCTTCTCGCCGGTGAACGTCGAGCTTTTCTTCGACCACAGGTCGCGCAGCGTGACGGGTGCACTGTCCGACAGTTTCAGGTGCCTGGCCAGCAGGGTCACCGGGGCCGGCGACGCGCCGCGGTTGAACAGCGCTACGGCCTTGCGCTGGCCGTCGCCCAGCGTCTTGACGATGATCTGGGCATCGTCGGAATCGTAGGTCACCACGCCCTGGTGCCCGGCCTTGTCCTGGTTCAGGCGCACCACGTCCGCGTTGCCCAGAACCTCGAGGAAAGATGCCGGGCCGTTGCGCAGGTCGTAGCTGACCAGCATCGGCGCATTGATCATCGCCCACAGCGAGAAGTGCGAACGCACCTGGACCGGGTGGGCGGCATCGAAGTCGCCATGGCCGATGTGCAGGATGTCGGGATCGTTCCAGTGGCCGGGGCCCGCATACAGCGGGCGCTTCGCCGCGCTGTCGAAGTTGTGCAGCATGCTCGTCCAGCTGGGCGTGATGTCGGCGCTGGTGCGCCACAGGTTGCCGACTTCCTTGCCCCAGGTGCGCACGTTCGCCATGCCCCAGGCGCAGATCGACAGCACGTAGTCGTTAGCCGGCCGGGCCGCTTTCAGCGCCGCGGCGACGGCTTCGTAGCGGGCCCGCACCGCGCCGATATCGGTGCGGTTGATCGAGCCGCGCTCGATCAACGGTGCCATCGCGCGGTAGTCCTGCTTCTTTACCAGCTCGGAACCCGGCACGAAGTCGGCCAGCCCGCAGGCGTCAATCTTGATGTAGTCGAAGCCCCATTCCTTGAAGTACAGGTTGATGTCCTGCGTGACGTGGCCATCCAGGCCCACCTCGCGCTCGGCGGTCGTGCCTTGCGGCAGGTTGGGCGAGTGCAGGTCGTAGGCTTGCGAACAGGCGTTGCGGCCGATGTCCGTGTAGATGCCGGCTTTCAGTCCCATGCTGTGGAGCTTGTCGGTAAAGGGCCTGAAGCTGGTGCCGTCCGGCCCGCCGGTGGCCGCCGAGGGAAAGATGCCGGTGCGGATCTGCAGGCGGCCATCGCTGGTGCGGCGCTTCAGCCACCAGCCGTCGTCGAGGTTGACCTGGGTGTAGCCGAGTTTCGCGAGCCCGCTGTCGACCAGCACCCGCGCGGCACCCATCACCTTGTCCTCGTCGACTTCCGTGCGGAACGCGTTCCAGCTGTTCCAGCCCATCGGCGGCGTGCTGGCGCTGCCGGCCGTACTGCCTTCCCAGCGGCCCGCCGGCGCCAGCGGGTCGGCCGCCGGCCTGGCGTACGCCTGCGCGGCCAGCAAGGCCATGGTTGTAACGAACACGCTGCGCAGCACTGTGCGGTGCCGTTGTTGACTCATCCTGGACCAGCGTTCTTTCATGCGCATCTCCTGTTTGTCGTGCAAGGTCGCTTCGATCGGCATTGGCTCACTCACGGAGGCTTTCGGCGTAGTCATCTTGCGACGGACGTAGCGAAAGAATCGAAAGTCCAGGTGTCAGCCGACAAAGCAAGCCGGAGGAAGCCCTGGGACTCCTTTCCGAGAGGTATGGGAGCCTGATTCGTGATGATAATCGAAAGAATTCGAAAACAAAAGTCAATTTAACTGCCAGCAAACAACAAGCAAACGAAAATAATTTGAAAGTTCTTTGCGTTTCGTTCGATAATTAACTACTATCGGAACGGCTCGCAACGCAAACAAACAAGACCATGCCGTCGTAGCAGAGGAAGAATCAACGATGAAACGCAAAATCAGCAATGGAATCCCGCAGCGCGGGGCCGCGATTGCAGCCGTGATTGTGCCAGCCAGTACGGTGCCGGCACAGGACGTGCCAGCGAGCGTGACGTTGTGAAGGCCGCCATGGAGACGACGACCACGATGCCGCATGAACGAAACCCTGCCGCCGCGCGTAGGCCGCGCTGGCTCGGCTACGCGCTGGCCACGGCGCTGCTGTGGGGCGTATGGGGCGCCTTTGCGGGCCTGCCCAGCCAGCACGGCTTTCCTGAAACGCTGGTGTATGTCGTGTGGGCACTGACCATGGTGCCGCCGGCGCTGTTCGTGCTGGCGCGCTCGGGCTGGCGCGTGCGCCGGGACCGCACCGCGGTGGCTTACGGCCTGGCGATCGGCCTGCTCGGCGCCGGTGGCCAGATGGTGCTGTTCTATGCGGTGAAGGAGGGGCCGGCCTACCTGATCTTCCCGCTCATTTCGCTGTCCCCGGTCATCACGATCGTGCTGTCGTTCGTGTTCCTGCACGAACGCACCGGCCGCATGGGCATGGCCGGCATCGTGCTGGCCATCTGCGCGCTGCCGCTGTTCGACTTCAACCCGGGCGGCGCGCCGCAGCAGTACGGCTTGTGGTTCGTGCTGGCGCTGGCGGTGCTGGCCGCCTGGGGCCTGCAGGCGTACTTCATCAAGCTGGCCAATACGCGCATGGATGCCGAGAGCATCTTCTTCTATATGACCGCGAGTGCGCTGCTGTGCATTCCGGCGGCGCTGGCGATGACCGACTTTTCGCAGCCGATCAACTACGGCCTTTCCGGTCCGTGGCTTGCCGCCGCCACGCAGATCCTGAATGCGGTCGGCGCACTGACGCTGGTGTACGCCTTCCGGCACGGCAAGGCGCTGACGGTGTCGCCGCTGGTGAATGCCGGCGCGCCGCTGCTGACCACTGTCATCGCGATGGCGCTGGCCGCGACGGTGCCGGGCGGCTACCGGCTGGCCGGCATCGGCCTGTCGCTGGCGGCCGCGCTGTTCCTCGCGCTGCAGCCGGAAGACGGCGCCGCATCCCCCGAATCTACCGAAGGAGTCTGACAATGGAATACATGTTGAATCTGGTGCGCCGCCACAAGGCCGGCGAGCCGGTCGGCATCCACGCGGTGTGCTCGGCGCATCCGCTGGTGATCGAGGCGGCGATGGAAGTCGCGGCAGCGGCCGGGCCGGACCAGCCGGTGCTGATCGAGGCCACGTCGAACCAGGTGAACCAGGATGGCGGCTACACCGGCATGACGCCGGCCGCCTTCCGCGATTTCGTGCACGGCATTGCCGACCGCACGGGCCTGGCGCGCGAGCGCGTGCTGCTTGGCGGCGACCACCTGGGGCCCAATGCCTGGCAAGGCGAGAGCGCCGACGCCGCCATGGCGAAGGCCGAGGTGCTGATCGACCAGTACGTCGCGGCGGGCTTTCGCAAGATCCACCTGGACTGCTCGATGTCGTGCGCCGGCGACCCGGTACCGCTGCAGGACGACGTGGTGGCCGCGCGTGCCGCGCTGCTGTGCGCGGTCGCCGAGCGGGCATGGCAGGCCGCCGGCGGCGAGGCGCCCGTCTACGTGGTCGGCACCGAGGTGCCGGTGCCCGGCGGCGCGCACGAGGACCTGGCGGAACTGAGCGTCACGACGCCCGCCGCCGCGGCGCAGACGATCGAATCGCATCGCGCCGCATTTGCCGCCGCGGGGGTGGATGCCGCGTGGCCGCGGGTGGTCGGCCTGGTGGTGCAGCCCGGCGTCGAATTCGACCACCACAAGGTAATCGACTTCCGGCCCGAGCTTGCCGTGGACCTCAGCCGCATGATCGAGGACGTGCCCACGCTGGTCTACGAAGCCCATTCGACCGATTACCAGACGCCGGCCAACCTGGCCGCCCTGGTGGCAGGCCACTTCGCGATATTGAAGGTGGGCCCCGGCGCGACCTTTGCATTGCGCGAAACGCTGTGGGCCCTGGCCGATATCGATGCGGCGATGGCCGGCGACGGCAAGGGTTCAGGCTTCAAGGACACGGTGCTGGAAGTCATGCGCGCCGAACCGGAATACTGGCGTAAATACTATGGTGGCGATCCGCGCAGTGCGCGCTTCGACCAGCAGTACAGCCTGAGCGACCGGATCCGCTACTACTGGCCGCATCCGGCGATACAGGCGGCGCAGGCGCGCCTGCTGGCCGGCCTGGAACGGGAAACACCGCCGCTGACGCTGCTGAGCCAGTACCTGCCGGCCCAGTACGAAGCGGTGCGCGAGGGAAGGATACCCAATCGTCCGGCCGATCTGCTGAAAGAGGGCGTGGCCAGGGTGCTGCGCCAGTATCTGCAAGCTTGTACCGGGGAAGCTTGTAACACGAACGCTGGTAACAGGGACGCCTGCACGGCAGGCGCCGCAACAAAGGAGTTGGAAGCATGCTAGTCGCAGACAGCAACAAGAACATGGAAATCCTCGGCATCGGCACGGAGCGGCTCGACGCCGCCGGCGCCGGCCTTACCGCGCGGGAAATCGCGCAGCAACCGGCCATCTGGCCAGAGATCGAGGCACTGGTCGCGGACCAGCGCGCCGCGCTCGACGCGTTCCTCGGCCCGCTGCTGTCGCGCGCCGACCTGCGCATCGTGCTGACGGGCGCCGGCACCTCGGCCTTCATCGGCGAATGCCTGGCGCCGGCCATGCTCGGCGGCGGCTGGCGCGTGGAAGCCGTGCCCACCACCGATCTGGTCTCCGGCCCGCAGCAGTTCCTGCAGCCGAAGGTGCCGACGCTGCTGGTGTCGTTCGGCCGCTCGGGCAGCAGCCCGGAAAGCGTGGCCGCCGTGACGCTGGCCGACCAGCTGGTCGACGAGGTGTATCACCTGGTCATCACCTGCAATGCCGACGGTGCCCTGTGCCAGATGGCGCAAGAACGCGGCAACGCCTACGCGATCCTGCTGCCGGACGCCACGCACGACCGCGGCTTCGCGATGACCACCAGTTTCACATCGATGCTGCTGGCCGCCGCCATGGCGTTCCGCGTGCTGCCGCCGGGGGCCACCGCCGAGCCGTCGGCCGCGGCCGCGGGCGTACTGGACACGACGCTGCCGCTGCTGCGCACGCTGGTTGCGCGCCGCTTCCGCCGCGTGGTCTACCTCGGCAGCAACGCGCTGCGCGGGCTGGCCCGCGAAGCCTCGCTCAAGCTGCTGGAACTGACCGACGGCCAGGTGGTGGCGCTGTTCGATTCCCCGCTGGGCTTCCGCCACGGTCCGAAGACCATCGTCGATGCCGACACGCTCGTCGTGGTGATGCTGTCGAACGACGCGCAGGCCCGCCGCTATGACCTGGACCTGCTGCGCGAATTGCGCAACGATGGCCGCGCCGGCCGCGTGCTGGCGCTGAGCGGGCGCGACGAACCGGAACTGGGCGACGACTGCGTGACGCTGCACGGTGCCGGCCTGTCCGCCGACCTGGCGCTGGCACTGCCCTACATCCTGTTCTGCCAGGCCTTCGCACTGCTGCAGTCGCTGGCACTGGGGCTGCGCCCGGATACGCCGAGCGTGTCCGGCACGGTCAACCGCGTGGTGCGCGGCGTGACCATTTATCCACTGACGGGAGATGGCCATGTTCCTCGGGGTTGACGGCGGCGGTACCAAGACGGCGTTCGCGCTGGTCGACCGGCAGGGGCATGTGCTGGCGCGCCACGAAGAGAGCAGCGCCTACTACCTCGAAGTGGGCATGGATGGCGCGGCCGACGTGCTGGCGCGCGGCTGCGCGGCGCTGTTCGCCGCCGCCGGCGTCACCGCGGGCGATGTCGCATTCGCCTTCTTCGGCCTGCCGGCCTACGGCGAGGACCGCGACGTGCAGCCCCTGCTCGATGCGCTGCCGCGCGCCGTGCTGGGCCACGGGCGCTACCTGTGCGGTAACGACATGGTGTGCAGCTGGGCCGGATCGCTGGCCTGTGCCGACGGCATCAGCGTCATCGCCGGCACCGGTTCGATGGCGTATGGCGAAATCGGCGGGCAGCGTGCGCGTGCCGGCGGCTGGGGCGAACTGTTCAGCGACGAAGGCTCGGCCTACTGGATCGCCCGCGCCGGCCTGGCGCTGTTCTCGCGCATGAGCGATGGCCGCGCGCCACGCGGGCCGCTGCATGCGCTGATGCGCACGCGCCTGGCGCTGCGCGACGATATCGACCTGTGTCAGGTGGTCTACGGCGAACTGAAAGGGGAGCGCAGCAAGGTGGCGGCGCTGTCGCGGCTTGTCTCCGAAGCGGCCGCGCAGGGCGACCTGCAGGCGGCGGCGATCCTCGAATCGGCAGCCGTCGAGGTGGCCGCGCTGGTCGATGCGGTACGGGGCCAGCTCGGAGTGGAGCCCGGCACGGAAGTGGCGGTGTCGTATTCCGGCGGCCTGTTCGGCGCGGAAGGCCCGTTGCGCGTGCCGTTCGCGCGGGCGCTGGCTGCCGGCGGAGCGGGAGCGTATCGCCTGGCAACGCCGCGCCTGCCGCCCGTGCTCGGTGCCGCGCTGTATGCGGCGCGCAGCGCCGGTACGCCGCTGGACCCGGCAGCGCTTGAACGCCTGGCGGGTGCGCAGGGCCCCAAGGCGTAGTGCCGGCCCTGCTGCAATCTGGTAAGCTGCTGTTTTAACAAAACTATTCGTCCGACCATGGGACAAACCGGTCAGCGCCGCGACATTATTCTGAAAGCACTTACCGAACACGCTTCGGTACAGGTCAGTGACCTCGTGAAACAGCTCAACGTTTCGGCGGTGACGATCCGCAGCGATCTCAGTGCACTCGAGGCGCAGGGCCTTGCCATCAGGAGCCACGGCGGCGCAACGCTGGCACGCATGCCGCCGACCGAACATACGGTCTCGCAGAAAGACGCGCTCAATCACGAACAGAAGGAGCGCATCGGCGTCCTGGCTGCTAGTCTGGTGAAGCCGGGCGAGAACATCATCATCGATTCCGGCACCACCACGCTGTCGCTGGCCCGCCATCTGCGCGATGCCCATAATGTAACGGTGATGACCAATGGCCTGAATATCGCCTGGGAGCTGGTCAACGCACCCGGCGTCGACCTGATCCTCACGGGCGGCCTGCTGCGCAAGCAGTCGCTGTCGATCCAGGGCCTGCAGGCCGAGGCTTGCCTGCAGGCCTACAGCTTCGACAAGCTGTTCCTCGGCGTCGACGGGCTCGACCTGCAGTTCGGCGTGACCACCCACCACGAGGCCGAGGCAAGCCTGAACCACAAGATGGTGGAACGCGCCAGGAAAGTCATCGTCCTTGCCGATTCGTCGAAGTTCGGCTTCATCAGCCTGCACCGCATCGTCCAGCTCGACCGTGTCAACACGATCATCACCGACTCGGACATCGACCCGCAATACCGCGACGGCCTGCGCGATGCCGGCATCGAACTGCTGATTGCCGATTAGGCGATCGGTTCCGTCTTCCGGAAATCACGGACAGGCCTGTCCGGCCACCAGGTCCGGAACGCATTTCACATCAGGCGAAAATCAGGCAAGGACCGCCAGCAACAGTGGCGGTCCCTGTTCCGCTCAGCGAATGCTCAGCGTCGTTCCAGTACGGAACGCGCCCAGTGTCGCGTCCCATCCCTGCGACCTGGCGGCATCCGCGGCATTGGCGGGGCGCACGCTGTAGCGCACATCGCCCGCCAGCGAGGCGGCGCCGTCCGGGAAGGCAAGCAGCACGTCGTAAACGCCGGCCGGCGTGCCGCCCGGCACCGCAAACCTTGCCTGCACCTTGCTGGAGCCGCCCGGCAGCCAGGTGCGCGGATCGACCGACGCCAGGGCAATCCGCACGACAGCGCCGCTGGCGCGGTGCCGGAGCAGCATCTGTACGCCGCGTGGATTGAAGGCGCGCGCCCAGCCGCTGTTGCGCACCGTCAGCGCGAGCTCCCCCGACTCACCAGCCCTTGCCGCGGCGCTGTGCCGCAGCGTCACCAGCTCGAAGCGGTAGCCCATGCGGCGCCTGACTTCCGCCATGCAGCCTTGCTCCTCCCAGCGCATATGGAAGAGCTTGCGGTAGTAGCTGTGGTTCAGGTAGGTGAGGCCGAAGCGCCGTCCTTCGCGCAGGATGTCGTCGCAGCTCGTGCGCGGCGTCGGCGCGACCGCATCCGCGGGATTGCAGGTTTCAGCGCCGAACGGTGCGACGGTCGAGAGCGAGGCGACGTAATCACGCTCGCGCCGACGGGTCGCCGCATCCTCGCTGTAGGTGCCGACATCGGTGCTTGAGGCCAGGAAGCAGTCGTTGTGGACACCGATGCGCGAGGCGGCCGACTCGTCGCGCCAGCGCGGCGGCCGCGGCGCCCACGCCATCAGGTAAGGTGGGTAGCGCAACTGCAGGAACCTGTCGGGCGGTAGGGCGCCGAGAAGCGCGTCGCGGATCTGTGCCCGCGATGCGGGCGCGGTAAGGTCGTTCGATGAGGTGTGCCATTCGCCCCAGGCGCCGACGAAGCCGGCCTGCAGGTAGGCAATGACATCCGCGTTGGCGGCCAGCAGCGGCTTGAGCTGCCCGATGTGCCCGAGTACGCGGCCGAGAGGCGCGTCCTGCGCCGCCCGGTACGCGGTCTCGCCCGACGGGTAGTTGTACAGGAAACGAGGAATGACTTTCAGGCCCGCGCGCCGCGCCGTGGCAAAGCCATCGGAAATCCCGGCCAGCACGCTTTCCGGCAGCGCGGTGCCGGCATGATCGTCCAGCCGCACCGGCACATAGACGAGGCGATAGCCGGCCGCGAACTGGGCATCGGCTTGCGCCTGCGTCCATGCGGCCAGGCTGTCCGCCGCCCACACGTACATGCCGCGCTCGGGATTGGCGATCTCGTCGCCACTTGCGCGGAACGACGTGCCAGCCACTGCGCCCGCACGCAGCGCGGGCGGTTCGGCACGCTGCGGCAAGGGTCCGGCGTGGGCCTGCGCCGGGAATGCCGCGAGCAGGGCACAGGCTCCAAGCGTTCGCAGGCCTTGCCTCGTCATGCCGCGGTCAGCAGGCGTCCGAAGGCGGCCGGGACGTGGAAGTCGGGCGTGCCGCTGCCACTCTTTCCGGTCGGGCTCCACGCGGAATGGATGCGCTGCTGGCCGGCGCCTTCCTGGCCTTCGACGCGGAACAGGTTCAGGCGCCAGCCATCCCGATCGCCCGCGCCACGCATCGGCACGGCCAGTTCGGCCGTCCAGACCTTGTGTTCCGCATCGATATGCGCCCTGGCGCGGCTTTCGCCGGCAATGCGCTTCTTGCCCGACACCTCGACGGCGATCTCCTGCAGCAGCCCGTTGGGCGCCACCTGCACTTCGCGGTAGCTCTTCAGCCCCGCGCGTTCCGGCGCCTGCAGGAAGACCTCGACGACGTCGCGCTCCCACAGCGGCCAGATGCCGGTCGCCGACCTGGCCTGGTCGAAGGTGCTCAACGCCTCGAACTTGCAGATGAAGCGCAGGTAGAGGTGGGCGGCGCCGCGCAGCAGCTGCACGCGGGTCGATTGCGGGCCGGCGAGCGGCTTGCCTTGCCAGTCATGCCGGAAGAAGGTCGCGGGCGCATCGGCCCATTGCGATGCGCGTGGGAAGCCGTCGGCCGCCACCTCCGCGATCCTGCCGGCGAAGGCGACCGGCAGCGCGTCGGGCGTTTCGGGTCGCGCTTCGATCAGCAGGCTGTGGGTGAAGCGCACGGGCAGGGTGGGTTTGTCGGCGGTCACCTTGCCCAGTTCCTTGCCGGTGAGCGAGTCGCGCAGCGTCCAGGCGCCCGGGCCGAGGCCGCGCAATGCGACCGTGCCGTCCCACCGGTCGGCATAGAACGCGTAGTGCAGGGCGCCGCCCTGTTCCACGACGTGGGTCTCCGGCTTGTCGAAGCCCAGGTCGTACAGCTCGCCGCGGTAGCGGCCTTCGGCGAGGCGCTGCCTGTTGTACAGGTCCACCCACTGGCGCCAGTGCGCCTCGCGCTCGGGTGTCAGCAGGAAGGAGTCCTTGGGCTTGGGATCCACCGGCCATGTGAACTTGGTTGCCACCACCGCGCCGATGCCCACGCTGGAGGCGAAGTCCTGGCCGCCGGTGCTCAGCTCCACGTGGTCGCCCGCGTAGGCGGACCACGGGCCCATCAGCGCTTTCAGCGTCTTGCCCTTGTGGCGCACCTGCCAGCTCGACAGCGGGTCGGACGCCGGCGCCTGGTCCATGAACGGCATGTTGTGGAAGGCGTAGCTGGTGCCGCAGGGGCACACTTCCACCACCGCCTCGGGGTTGGCCGCATGCGCCACGTCGTGCATGACCTTGTAGAAGGCCGAAACCGCCTCGACCGATTCCTCCGGCCGCTCGTGCCGGTGCTTCGGATTGAAACACGGCGCCACGCCGTTGAGGTGCTGGCCGTCGACCTTCAGGCCGTCGAAGCCCCAGTCGCCGATGATCATCCGGATCGTCTCGGCCAGGCGCTCCTGCGTCTTGCCGTAGGCTGGGCAGACATAGAAGCAGTTCCACCACGTCACGTCCTGCGGCGCGCCGTCCTTGTCGAGGAGCAGCAGGTCGGTGTGGTCATGCAGCTCGTCGCTGCCGGGGGCCACGGCGAGCGGCGCGATCCACAGCCGCGCCTTCATGCCGCGTGCGTGAATGTCGGCAACCAGCGCCTTCATGTCGGCGGCGCCGCGCGGGAACTTGGCCAGGTCGGGCGTCCAGTCCCCGGTCTTCACCTGCCAGCCGTCGTCCAGCACGGCCCACTTGAAGCCCAGTTCCTGCACCTTGGGCAGCGTGGCGCGCACGTAGTCGAGCGAGAAGTCGCGCTCGTAGCCCCAGGCGCACCACTGCGCCTCGTAGGCGCTTTGCGGCGGCTCGGGGGCCGCGAGGCCCTGCGCCGCCATCAGGCGCCGGTAGCGGTCCAGCGGCACGTAGAAGTCGCCACGGTGCACGGCAAGGAAGGTGGGCGGCGTGGCGAAGGTTGCGCCTGGCGCCAGTGTCTGCGGCTCGTCGCCGCGCAGCGAAACGTCGACCCGGTCGCCAACCGCCTTCACGGGCAGCGAGACCAGCAGCGGTTGCAGGGCCAGGTGGCCGACGGCCAGGCCGACGTCGCGGCGCCAGACATCGACGACCGGCGTGCCGCCGCCGTAGTCCGAGGCGTTCATGCCGAGGAAGTTGCCCTGCTTGAAGCCGCGCTTGACGGGCTGCACCCAGTCGCGCCGGTTGGCGTAGCTGGCGCCGGAATACGACCAGTAGCCGCCCGCGTGGCGCGGCGTGGCGGCCAGCCGGTGCGCGCCGTTCACCCACGCGTCGATGGCCAGCGGCTTGCTGCCCGTGTTGACGTAGCTGACGTCGAGCAGGGCGACGCCGGGATGCTCGTCGAGCAGCGTCACGGTGACGCGCTTCTCGATGCCTTCCAGCGAGCGGCCGGCGAGGCGCAGCGCCTGTCCGGCACCGAACGGCGTCGCGACCCGGGCCGGTTCCGCCTTCTGCATCGTGAAGCGGCCGAGCTGCCTGCCGCCCACGACCAGGTGCTCGCTGGTGTCGTAGCCGGTCAGCGCGACGGGCTGCCTGCCCGCCAGGCTGACGATGCGGCAACGCATCTGCTCATCGAATTGCAGCGACACGGCGGCGTCCTGCACGCGCACCTGGCCCTTGCCTTCGGCGGCGTTGGCGAACGGGATCTGCGTGGCCAGCGGCGCGGCGCCGAGCCATTGGAGGAATGCGCGGCGGGCGGTCATTGCTGGCCTCCCCATGCGCCGGGGAAGGCGCGCTGGGCATTCGTGCGGTAGAGCTTGTCGACTACCTGGCGCGGCAGCGCGAGGCCCTGGATGGGGGCGTCGAGATCGGCCACCTTGAACGACTCGGCGGTGTTGAAGTAGCGCCAGTGCATGCGCCACACCTCTTCGGCTTCGCGGCCCAGCGCGGCGCCATCCTGGCCGGGCGTCTGCGCCATGTCGCTGCCGTACAGGATGCGGTCCTGGTACTTGATGAAGAAGCGGCGCACGCGCTCGCGGTCCTTCTGGCTCTGGTACTGTACCTGGCCGATGCGCGCGGCGATGTCCACCACGGCGGTCGGGAACCTGTCGAGGAATGCGGCCAGTTCGTCGACGTCGCGTTCCAGCGATGCGAGGTGCACGCCGATGAAGCGCAGCTTCGGGTGCGCCGCCACCATGCGGTCGCGCGCGGCCATCTGTGCTTCCCAGCTTGGCATCTCGGGGTGCAGGTGCATGTGGTACTGCGGGTGGGCCTTGAAGTACTCGCGGTCGTTATTGACCGTCATTTTCTCGAGCGGCAGCCAGCAGTTGTGCGGTTCGCCCTGGTGGCCCAGCAAGGGGATGCCCTGCCGGGCGAAGTCCTCGAACAGCGGCGCGAAGCGGGCATCGTCGATCATGACCAGGTGCTGGTTCCTGTCGCGCAGGCTCATGCCGATGTTCTTCCATACCTTCACGCCCACGGCGCCAGCCTGCATCGCGGCGGCGATGCGCTGGCGCGTGGCAGGCAGCCAGGTGGGCTGGTCGGAGCCGTCGACGGAGAAGCTGGCGATCCACGCCACGTCCTGGGGGAACTGTTTTTTCAGCGCGATGGCCACGCGCTGCTGGTCGTCGAGCGGCGGGAAGTCGGGGTAGTCGACGTTGATCGTCAGTACCTTGAAGTTCTGGCGTTTCGCCGACTCCATGAAAGCGGGCGCAGGCTCGTGCAGGTGCAGGTGCGCATCGATCTTCACGACGCGCGCGTAGTCGGCCATCGTGTAGCTGGACTCGTCCGCGGCATGCGCGGAGCAAAACACCGCGCTGGAAAGCAGGGCGGCAAAGGCGGTAAGCGTTGTGGAAAGCAGGGGTCGCATTGCAAAAGGTCGCATCGGTATTCCAGTTTTCGGTAGTGCGGGGCCGGCGCATGCCGGCATCGTTGTCCCTTCAGGGGCGGAGCAGGGCGCGTGGTCCCGCTTCCGCCCGTTCCGGCGTCAGAACTTCCAACTCGCACCCAGGGTGATGGAGCGGCCGTAGCGATAATAACCATTGGGCAGGCTGATGGTGCCGTTGGTCAGCGACGGCGCCTGCTCCGCATCGGTGAGATTGTTGCCTTCGATACTGAGGCGCAGCGAATCGTTCACCTCGTAGGCCAGCTGGGCTGTCAGCCACGTCATCGACTTGGCCACTTCGTTCCAGCCGGCACCGATGACATTGGTGGCCGTGACGAACGAATCGGTGTAGTCGGCCGTGGTGCTCATGCTCCATGGGCCACGCTCGTACAGCACGCCCACCGAGGCGGTGGCCGGCGCGATGCCCTCCAGCGGGCGCTCGACGCCGTTCACCCAGCTGCTCGACAGGTTGCGCGTGTACTGCGCACGCACGCCGAAGCCGTTCTCGAACAGGTGCTGCAGGCCGATCTCCATGCCGCGCGCCTTGGCGCTGTCGCCGTTGATGGGCCGCTGCACATTGAACAGCCGGCCGCCGGGTGCGCCGATGTCCTGGCCGGTCAGCCATTCGTTGGTGATCTGGTTCTTGATGTTCTTCTGGTAGACGGCAAAGGTCAGCGCGGAGCCCTTGGCGTAATACCACTCCAGCGAGGCGTCGGCCTGGCGCGCGGTGTACGGCTTGAGATTGGCATTGCCGCCGTAGATCTGCGTGAAGTCGCCCCAGGAGATGCTGGCGGTGGTGCTGGACGGCGCGAGCTTGTCCACGGAGGGGCGCGCCATCGTCTTGGCGGCGCCCAGCCGCAGCTGCAGGGTGTCCGTGATCTCGTAGGTGAAATTGAACGACGGCAGCCCGAACGTGTAGCTGGCATCCTGCCGCACCGCGGACGGATCGGCATACACGGCCGTGAAGTTGAACGCGCCGTTCTGCAGGATGTCGTTGATCTTCGCGTCCCAGGCCTGCGCACCGGTCTTGGTGCGTACGAGGCGCACGCCGACGTCGGCGTTCCACCTGTCGCCGGCCAGGTCGGCCTGTACGAAGGCTGCCGTGGTCTTCTCGCTCACGCGGTAGCTTTCCAGTGGATTCCAGGCGGGCGCCGACAGGGTCGAGCTGTAGACGCCGCCATCCGGCCGTGGCTTGCCGTCATAGCCGGCCAGCGCCTGCGCGTAGCTGTCGACGTCGAAACCCAGGAAGCTGCGCGGGAAGTTGCCGCTCACGCCCGACAGGAAGCTGCCCGGGCTTAACGTCTGGTTGATGACGTTGCCGCCCAGGTTCCCCACGTTGATCGCGTTCGCGCCGGAGTAGTGATCCTGGCCCGCGTTGAACGCGTTGTTGATCATGTCGCGCGACTTCTTGCGGTTGGTCTGGCCCAGGCCGAACTTCAGGCGCTCGACATTGAAGCGATCGACCTTCCATTCGCCAGCCACGTTGGCGCCGCGGATGTTGTCGTCGATGTTGTCGCCCGTGCGGCTGTAGAAGTGGGTATTGAAATCGCCGGCGTTGAACAGGCCCTGGGCCAGGCCGCTCTGCAGGTCGCGGCCGTCGGCGAACGTGGTCGTCACGTCGGGCACGGCGGCGCCGGTGAGGCGGATGCGCGTCACGTTGGGCTGGTTCATGCGCAGCACGACATAGGTATCCTTGCCGCCGGAATTGCGCTTCGATGTGGACTCGTAGATGTCGCCGGTCAGTTTCAGGGTCGGCGACATCTTCCATTCCGCATTGGCGCCGTACATCGCGGTATCCACCACGCGGAACTCGGTCTTGTTCAGCACCTCGGGGTTGAGCCGCAGCTCCGGGTCGTCGCTGGACAGCGTCAGGTCGGTCACCACGCCGTTGGTCACCTGCATGTTCGACCAGCGGCCCGGCGCGTACAGCGGGTAGAACGACAGCTGGTAGCCGACCTGCGGCGAATCCAGCCGGGTCTTGAAACCGTCGACGATGACTTTCAGGTCGCGGCTGGGGCGCCACTCCACCTTGCCCGAGAGTGCCAGGCGTTCCTTCTTCTCCATAATGGAACCAAAGCGGAACTGCCCCGGCGCGACGAGGCCTTCCTCGTTCGCGTCGAGTACGCCGTTGCCGTTCGGGTCGATGGCGCCGCCCCAGGTGTTGCCCGACTCCCAGAACTGGCTCGGGTCGCTCGGGACGGCGTTGCGCGACCAGCCGCCGTCGTTGCCGGCCGTGTCGGTGCGCACGTCGCGCTTGGCGTAGACGACGCCGAGCAGCACGCCGATCGTGTCACCGAAGGTGTTGCTGTACGTGCCCGACAGCTTCTTGCCGTTCAGGTCGCTCATCTGGTTGCGGTCCGCCTCCACGCGCAGCAGGCCGCGCTGGCCTTTCTGCTCGAACGGGCTGGCCGAGCGCAGGTTCACCAGGCCGCCGATGGCGCCTTCGATCAGCTGCGCCTGGGTCGACTTGACGACGTCGGCGCCATTGATGACGTCCGCCGGCAGCACGTCGTACGCGAAGTAGCGGCCCGCGCTGTCGGTGCCCAGCAGGCGGCCGTTGAAGGTGGTGATCGTGTAGTCGGGGCCCAGGCCGCGGATGCTGACCCGCTGGCCTTCGCCGCCCGCCGTACGGGAGATCGACACGCCGGTGATATGGCTGAGCGAGTCGGCCACGTTGTTGTCGGGGAAGCGGCCGAGCTCGGTCGCACTGATGCTGTCCTGCACCACAGCGGAATTGCGCTTGAGCGCCAGCGACTGCTGCAGGCTGGCACGGGTGCCGGTCACGATGACCTGCTCGAGCTTGTCGGCGGCGGGCGTGGCGGCATCTTCCTGGGCGGCGGCTGGCGCCGCGAAAGTGGCCAGCGCGACCAGGCACGCGGAAGTTAAGGGATTCAGCACAAGGCGAGGATGACTGTCGGCGTGCGGGCGGCGGTGCAGGTGAGAACTCATGAAACGCTTCCTTGTATAAGTTGTTGGAGCAGCGCAGGCGGACGCTGGTAAACGGAAGGCTGTCCGGTCGCGGTCACCAGGGCTGCCAGCCGGGGCCTGGCCAGCTGGTGGGGGTGCCTTTGTACTTTCGTTTGATTTCGTATGACGTTCATCCGCACTTGATGAGGTTTCGGTTTCGATATAACGAAAGTGGTTGGCTTTTCGCTTACGGGTACAGTGCTATTGAGTCTATAGCGAAAATGAACGTAACACAAAACTTCTTACGTTTTTTCGAATTGCCTGTTGTATTTGTGTTTTTCGCACTTAAGCTTTCGTTCGAAAGCAGTTTGTTTTCCTGTGTCACAGCCTGCTTTTTTCCTACTGGCGAGTAGGATATTCTGGGATTTTTCTTGTGGAGGGTGGATGATGGAGATGATGTTGCGCGCGGTGTTGACGGTGCTGTTCTGGAGCGCCGGGGTTTTTGGATTGTTCAACTATTCCGCGGTGGTCGGGGAAGTACGTGCGGTGGGCCTTCCGTTTGAACGAGTGATCGCCGCCGCCACGATTTTCGTGCAACTGGGTGGCTCATTGCTGGTCATCGCCAATGTCGGCAACCGCGGCTGGATGGGCGCCGTGGCGCTGGCGATATTCACCTTGCTGACGATTCCTTTCGGTCATGCATTCTGGAATTTTCCGGAGCCGCGGCGCACGGCCGAGCTGCACATCGCGCTGGAGCACCTGACCGTCGTCGGCGGGCTGCTGCTGGCCGCTTATTACCTGAAGCGCGCGTGACGGAGCCGAGGCGCGGCAGGGGTCGCCCCCGCAAGCTGGAGTGCAGGGAAACCCTGATGGAAGCCGGCAGGGACCTGTTGCTCAGCCACGGCCTGCGCATGACCGTCGATGCCGTCGCGCTCCGCGCCAAGGTGGCCAAGACGACCTTCTATACCTATTTCAAGGACAAGGAGGCCTTCATCGAGGCGGTGATGCTGCGCGAGTCTGCCAGGACGATGAGCGACGAGGAGTATCGCGCCGCCATCGGTGGCGATCCGCGCGAGCTGCTGGTCCGCTTTGGCGTGCGCTATCTGTCGTTCGCCAACGAAAACCGCCTGGCCGCGTGGGATCGGGTCATCACGTCGGCGAACGACTTCTACCCGGAACTGGCATCGCGGCTGTATGAAGCGGGACCGGGGCGTGTCTACACGATGCTGGCCGATATCCTTCGGCAGGCCGCGCAAGGCGGCAGCCTGCGCATTCCGGATCCGATGGCGGCGGCGGAAGAGCTGGCAGGGCTCTGGTACGGACACACGATCCTGCGGGTCAACCTGAAGATCCGCTGTCCCTTGAGCGCCGACGAAATCCGCCAGCGCGCCGAGCGGGGTGTCGATCTGCTGTATCGCCTGTATGGTTGAACCATGCCGCGGCTGCGGGGCGGCTGCGGGTTGGCAGTGCGACCTGCCGCCTGCTTCATAGCGTGGTCGCCGCGATGCAGGCCCGCGTCTTATCCGGCGAGCCGTGCAAACGCCGCCCTGAAGGCATCGCCCGCCGCCTGCGCGCGCGGCGCCCCGACATCGAAGCTGCAATGCCGCAGCAACGGCGCGGCGGCCAGGCCGGCCGCGGCCAGCAGGTGTTCGGCGCGCAGGGCGCCCAGCATCCCGTCCAGCATGACCTGCTGCATGTCGAGCGCGGCGTTGTCGGTATGCCCGGCGTCCAGCACGCTGGGCGCGAACGCCATCGAGCCGGCACCGCGGCGGATCGCTTCGCGCATCGCCACCCGGGTCGCCTGCCGCAGCACGTCGCCATGCAGCGCCGCCGGGTCGCCGAGGCCGATGACGAGCACGGCGCGCGGCGGCAGGCCTGGCGGCGGCGTGGTGACCAGCAATGTCTCCATCGGCTGGGCGCGAAACGCGCCGGCTGCCCGCAGCTGTCCCAGCTGGCCGCCGAGCGCCCGGTCGAGTGCCAGCAGTCCGCCGCGCATGCCCGCACCCCCCATTTCATGCTCGAACATGCAGGCCACGCTGAGGTCGACGTCGGCCTGCGCCGGACCCCAGGCGACGACGTCGAAGGTTACGCCGCCGGCGCTGCCGATCGGCAGGCGGATGGCGGCGCCGCAATCGCCGGTATCGGTCATGGTGGTCCTTCGTCTCGTTGATCGGCGCCCGGTGCGGGCGGCCGGGGCATGCTACCGCCGCTGGCCGCCGCTGCATATCGGCCGAAAGGGGGGGCCACGTGACTTGCCCCGGCAACGGGCACTTCATCCGGCCCGGGCTCATGCCCCCATGCGGTCTTCCATCCGCAGGAGACCGCGTAGCGCCTCCGCGCCACGCACCACGACGGATTGGCGCATGCGTTGCTGATCCACAACGCGCACTGTACCCCTCACTCAAGTTTGTGAGCATTGGCATCGCCACCATGGCAAGCGCAAGCCAAATCGCTATGCTGGCCTCACTAAAATACTAGTGTATCTGCGCACGCCGAGCTCTTGCCGGCAGCGTGGCGACACCTTCAACCGGAGGAGAACCGATGCGTTACAAGATGATGCTGGCGACCTTGCTGCCGATGGCGGCGCACATTTCCACGGCGTTCGCGCAGCAGCCTGCCACGGCGCCAGCCCAGCCGGCGTCGCAGGAGCGCGCAGCGCAAGCACCAGAGGCGAGGGCAGCGCAGGCAGTGCAGCCGCCCGCGGCGGACCCGGCACCGGTGGAGACCGTCGTGGTCACCGGTTTTCGTTCCAGCCTGGAGCGGGCGCTGAACCTGAAACAGGCCGCCGTGGGCGTGCGCGACTCGATCGTCGCCGAGGATATCGGCAAGTTCCCGGAAGCGAACGTGGCCGAGTCGCTGCAGCGCATTCCAGGCGTCTATCTGACGCGCGACCCGGCATCCGGCGAAGGCCAGCGCGTCAATATCCGCGGCCTCGGTCCGCAGTACGCCGTGACCACCTTCAACGGCGCACCGGTGCAGACCACGTCGTCGGCGAATGCCGGCTCGGCGGTGCGCGATTTTAACTATGACGTGTTTCCGTCCGAGCTGTTCGGGCGGGTCGATTTCTACAAGACGCCGCTGGCGGAACTGACCGAAGGGGGGATCGGCGGCAACGTCGACCTGCAGCCGCTGCGTCCGTTCGACCGCAAGGGGCGCACCATCCGCTACGCGGTGTCCGCCGTGTACAACGACGCATCGCAGCAGACCGATCCCCGCTATTCCCTGGTACTGAGCAATACCTGGGGCAACTTCGGCGCGCTGGTCGGCTATGCGCATTCCGGCACGCAGAACCAGCGCTCGGGATTCCAGACCACCAACCAGTACAACACCAGTGCCCTGGGCGCGCAGAACCGCGGCCCGTTCACGTTCGGTCTCGACTACGACGATCCGCGCGCGAACCTGGGCGGACTGACCCGCGACCAGGTGGACAACGCCTTCCTGCCGCGCTTTGCACGCGCGTATGCCGCCAGGAACGAGCGCTCGCGCGATGGCCTGGTGACGTCGCTGCAGTACAAGACCCCCGACCTGGAACTGGCCTTCGACGGCGTGTTCGCGCGGCTGAGCGACGAGCGTGACGAGAACACCTTCGGCCTGGCGATACGCAACAGCCGGACCACGAACCGCAACGTTGCCGAAGGTGCCCCCGGGCGCACCGGGATGATCCCCACCAATGTCTTCATCGACGAGTACAACAACCTGCAAGGTACCTTTGCCAATACGACCTACAGCAACGAAAACTACTTCTACGATTCAAGGACGAAGTTCGACAGCGGAGCCCTGAACCTGAAATACCGCTTCAGCGACCGGCTGCGCCTGTCCGGCCAGGTCGCCACGTCGAACAGCGCCGCCGACTTCTCGGCGAATCGCATCTATACGAGCCTGTACGGCGTGACATCGACGCTCGACACGACGAAGAACCTGATGTACCCGACACTGACGTCCAGCGTCGACATCGACAATGGATCGCTGTATCGCGACCCGTTGCTGGGCTATGCCTGGGCGCGCGAAAAGGATAGCGCGGACACGTTCCGCATCGTCGCCGAATACGACTACGAGCTGCCGTTCGGCTTTGCCGGCAAGCTGAAATCGGGCCTGTCGCGCGACCGTGTCGGCAAGGAAGTGGAAAAACGCAATGGCACCGCGATCGGTACCAGCCAGCCGCTGTCGGTGGGTGGCACGGTGGCATCGCGCGGCAGCAGCCTGTCGGAGTACATGGTGTCCGGCTCGCCATTCGAGAACTATGCGGCCGATGCGCCATCGACGTTCCCCACCAGTTGGGCGTACTTCACGCGCGACTTCATGGAAAACGTGCTGGACCCGAACAGGGCGAATGCCGCCGCGCCGGTCGACACGGCGCAAAGCTTCCGCACGGTGGAAGACGTGAAGGCATTCTTCGTGCAGTCCGACTTCACGGGGGAGGTGGCGGGCCGCGAGCTGCGCGTGAACGCCGGCGTGCGCTATGTCCGCACCAATACCTATATCGACAACTATATCCAGTCGCCCGTGCGCGATGCCGGCGGCAATCCGACCGGGCGCCTGGAGTACGTGCCGAATCGACGCGAAGGGAGCTACAACAACCTGCTGCCGATGCTCAGCGCCGCATACGACATCCTGCCCGACGTGGTGATCCGGGCATCGGCGGGCAAGACGCTGACGCGGGCACCGCTGAGCATCATCGCGGCCAATACCGTGATCCCGGAGGCGTCGCGCACCAATGCCACGTCTGGCAACCCCGACCTGAAGCCGCAGCTTGCCACGCAGTTCGACGTGACCGGCGAGTGGTACTTCCGCCGCGGCAGCCTGTTCAGCGTTGGCCTGTTCACGAAAAAGCTCAAGGACACCACCGTTGCCCAGGTGACGACGGTGCCATTCAGCTCGCTGGGCCTGCCGGACAGCGCGCTGGCGCCGAACCTGTGGGATCCGGCGCTGGGCCGGCCGAATCCGAACCTGCCGATCAGCCTGTCCACCTACTTCAACTCCGGCGAGCGCCGCATCCGCGGCGTGGAACTGGCCTACCAGCAGGCATTCAACTTCCTGCCGGCGCCGTTCGACGGCCTCGGCACGATCCTCAGCTATACGCGCGTCGATGCGCCGATCGACCCGTGGCTGGCGCCGGACGGGCGCAAGCACGAGATCTGGGAGATTCCGCGCTATTCGTACAGCGCCACCGTCTACTACGAGAAAGGCAAGTGGGCCCTGCGTTCCTCGTATAACTACAAGGACCGCTCCATCACCAACGTGGTGCCGACGGCGCACGGCCTGCAGAACTGGCTCGATGCGCGCGGCTACCTCGATGCGTCGATCAGCTACCAGATCAGCGACAAGCTCGAAGTGCGCCTCGATGGCCTGAACCTGAACGATGGCGACAACCGCCAGTACTTCCGCGATCCGTCGGGACGGTACGGCGACGGCCGCTCGCGCGCCGAGAACCTGATCAAGGATGGCCGCGTGATCATGCTTGGCCTGCGTGGCAAGTATTGAGTCATTTGCCGCGCGGCGGCTTGCCGTACCGGCCGGCCCGGTGCAGTAACGCTATGGGGCCGGCATCGGAACCCCGGCGGCATGACCGGAGCCGCCTGCCAGGCCGCGCGGCAGCCTGTCGAGCGTGATCACCAGCGGATGATGGTAGACCCTGCGCTTGTGCGCATTGGTGTTGTAGTACTCGCCGGTCCAGAAATTCTCTTTCGCGGTCACGCCGGCCGGCGTGTCGCGGTCGTTCCAGGTCATGAACCACAGCCACCACGCGCCGTCGGCGGCGATCTTGTCCGGATCGGGAATGTAGCCGTTCTCGCTGAGCGCGACCGGCTTGTTGTCCGCGGTGGTCCTGCGCGCCTGCAGGTAGGCCGGCAACTGCGAGCCGTAGGTCTTGTTGTCGCTCTCGTCGTAGATGTCCTGGCTGATGATGTCGACGACATCGTCGCCGGGATACCAGGCCGGGTCCTGGCCATTCCAGACCCAGATCAGGTTGTGGATGCCGTGCACGTTGACGAGCCGGTCGTACATATGGCGCCACAACAGGATGTTGGCATGGGCTTGCGGCACCCCGTCGGTGCGGGTGCGGCCCCACCAGAACCAGCCGTCGCCATCCTTGCCCGATGCCTCGTGCAGGGGGCGCCACAGCACCGGCACGCCGGCGCCGGCGAGCTTCTTCAGTTCGGCCGCGACCAGGTCGATGCCGTCGTCGATCTGCCGCATGGCCGGACTTGCCCTGTCCAGAGCACCGCCGGCAACCGGGATGGTGAACGAGGTGTTCTTGCCAGGGTTCTCGTCGCGCACATAGAAGTTGGCCTTGTTGACCGACGGCGTGCGCAGCAGCGCCGGGTCGCGCCAGTGCCAGGTGAAGGCGACCAGCCCGCCGCGCCGGGCCCAGGCGATGGCTTCCTCGGTCTGCCGCAGGCCGCTGGTGGAACCGGCCGGCATCCCGTAGTTCATGAAGTCGTAGCCCATCAGCGCCGGATACCTGCCCGTGTCGGCATGCACCCGTTCAGCCATGTCGATCCCATCCTGCCACGTCAGATCGGACTGGCCCGACAGGATGGCCTTCCCCCAGCTACCGCGCAGGTAGCTGAAAAGACCGCGGGTGGCCGGCGTTGCCTGCGCATCGACCGGGGCATCGCGCCCAGGCCCCGCCGGCAGGCTGCCGCGGGCATCCGGGCAGAAGCTGCGCGCGATGCAGTAGCGGCCTTCCTCGAAGCCCCAGCCGTCGCCTTTGGCGCACAGGGGCCAGGCATTGGCATTGACGAGGCAGGTCTGCGCCACGGCGGGCGGTGCGCCGGCACACCCCGCCAGCGCCAGGATGGCGAGCGAGGCGAGCAGCTTCAGGGCTGCCGGGCGGGAATGCGGCGGGGCGCCTGGCGGCAGGGGGCGGACACCGCCCGGCGGGCTGGTCATGGTCATCTTGTCTCCGATGCTGTTTCGATGTGTGCGCAATGTAGGCGGACGGGTAGCCGGCGGCAAGCCGGGCAAGCGAAACAGTGCCGTGTTTAGCCCTGTTTAGTGATGCAGGCGGGCGCCCGGGGGGCGATCCATGTGTCAGATCGATAGGCGCTGTTCGCCTTGAATTGTCGTACTGGGCAGGCGGGCGGCACGCAGGATCATGCCGCCCGAACCGAATCAACCCGCCAGGAAGCCGCCCAGGCGGGCCAGGTCGATATTGCCGCCGCTGACGAGGATGCCGATGCGCTTGCCGCGCAACGTCTCCTTCATCCGCCGCGCCGCCGCAAAGCCGAGGCATCCGGTCGGCTCGACCACCAGCTTCATGCGCCCGGCAAGGAAGCGCATGCACTGCACCAGTTCGTCGTCCGATACGGTCAGCACGTCGTCGACATCGCGGCGGATGATGGGGAAGGTGTGCCGGCCGAGGTGCTGGGTCTGCGCGCCATCGGCGATGGTTTTCGGCGTGTCGATGTGGACGATGGCGCCGGAGCGGAACGATTGCTGGCCGTCGTTGCCGGCTTCCGGCTCCACGCCATACAGCCGGCACTGCGGCGCCAGCGCCCGGGTCGACAGTGCCGATCCGGCCAGCAGGCCGCCGCCGCCGAGGCAGACGAAGAAGGCATCGAGCGGCCCGGTTTCCTCGAACAGCTCTTTGGCGGCGGTGCCCTGGCCGGCAATGACGTCAGGATGGTCGTAAGGTGGAATCAGGGTCAGCCCGTGTTTCTCGGCCAGGTCGCGGCCGATCTGCTCGCGGTCTTCCGTGTAACGGTCGTAGACGACGACATTGCCGCCGTAGCCGCGGGTCGCCGCCACCTTCGCCGCGGGGGCATCGTGCGGCATCACGATCGTGGCCGGCATGTCCAGCAGCTTCGCAGCCAGTGCGACGGCCTGTGCATGGTTGCCCGACGAGAAAGCAACGACACCCGCCTTGCGCTGCTCCGCGCTGAACTTCGACAGCGCGTTGTACGCGCCCCGGAACTTGAATGCGCCGGTACGCTGCATGTTCTCGCACTTGAAGAAGACCTGGGCGCCGAACTCCTCGTCGACGGTGCGCGAGGTGAGCACGGGAGTCCGGTTGGCGGCGCCGGCAATGCGCGCCGCCGCGCCGACCACGTCGTCGTAGGTGGGCAGTTGAAGCATGTTCATGGTGTGTTCCTCCTTTGATGGATGTCGTTGCGGGGCGTGGCGGGTGGCGCTTCGTCGTTCATGGATGGCCTGGCGCTTCCAGGTAGTTGTCCTTGACCCGCACGTAGTGCTCGGCCGAATAACGCAGCCAGGCGATTTCAGCGTCGGTCAGGGGCCGCACTTTCCTGGCCGGGCGGCCCACGTACAGGAAACCGCTCTGCAGCGTCTTGCCCGGCGGGACCAGGCTTCCCGCACCGATCATGACCCGGTCCGCAATGACCACGTCGTCCATGACGATGCTGCCCATGCCGACCAGGCATTCGTCACCGATGCTGCAGCCATGCAGCAGCACCGAATGGCCCACGGTGACGTAATTGCCGATGACGAGCGGCGAGCCCTGCGGCTTTTGCGGCGTCTTGTGGGAGACGTGGCCCATCGTGAAGTCCTGGATGTTGGAGCAGCGGCCGATGACGATGTCGTTGACATCGCCGCGCAGCACGGCATTGCACCATACCGAACTGTCGGCACCGATGCGCACGTTGCCGATCACCTGGGCCGATGCGTGCAGGTAGACACGCTCGGCCAGATGCGGCGCGGCGTCGAGGTAAGTAGAGAGTGGCATGAGAATAAGACGTTTTGTCTGATATTGGACATTGTGCCAAATACGCGTGCGCAGCACAACAGGTTTCGACATGGCCTGGAAGGCGGTCGGCCCGGCTTCGATGCGAAGCCCGAAGCCGGCCGTGGCGGTCAGCCTACCGTATGGCGAGCGCGATGCGCCGGCCGGCAATGCTGCGCACGATGTCGCTGTCATGCGTCACCAGCAGCATCGCGCACCCGCTGGCGCGCACGTGCTCCAGCAGCAGGGCGAACACTTCCTGTTGCGTGACCGGGTCGAGGCGCGAGGTCGGCTCGTCCGCGAAGATCAGCGCGGGCTTCATCAGCAGCACGCGCGCCAGCGCGATGCGTTGCAGTTCTCCGCCCGAGACCTGGTGCGGCAGGCGGTCGAGCAGGGCGGGGGCGATCCGCATGCGCGTCAGCAGGCCGTCCAGCACGGCCCAGTCCAGCCGGTGCAGTTTCACCAGGTCGCGCAGCGACTGGCGCAACGCGACGCGTGGCGCGAAGGCGGCGCCAGGGTCCTGCTGGATCTTCTGGAACGCGGTCGGCGCCAGGCCCGCGCCGCGCCGCACCTCGCCGCTGTCGGCTCGCGCCAGGCCCAGCACGATATTGCCGAACGTCGTCTTGCCCGAGCCGCTCGGACCGCTGACGGCGACGATCTCGCCGGCGCGGATTTGCGCATCGATGCCCGCGAACAGCACCTGGCGGCCAAACGATTTGCCGATGCCGCGCACCGTGGCGACAACCGGGGCCTCGGCATCGGCATCATCGGACGAGGCGGCGGCGGCCGCCGGCCAGCTGGCCGGATCCGCCGCCAGCAGGCGCCGGGTGTAGTCGTGCCGGGGCGCGGCCAGCACCTCGGCGGCGTCTCCCTGCTCGATCATTGCGCCTTCCAGCATCACGGCCAGCTGGCCGCCCAGTGCGCGCGCCAGCCAGATGTCGTGCGTGATGCACAGCAGGCTCATGCCCTGCGCCCGGGCCGTGCGCAGCAGCTCGAGCACGTCGCCGCGCCGGTCGGCGTCGAGGCCCTTGGTCGGCTCGTCGACGATCATCACCGGCGCGCCGGCGGCGTGCGTGGCCAGGAAGGCGATCCGCTGCGCCATGCCGCCCGAGACCATGAACGGATACTTGTGCGCGGCATCCTCCAGGCCGAGGCTGGCCAGCGCCCGGTCGGCCAGCGTGCGGGCGTTGGCTTTCGCGGCGCGCTGGCTGTCCTCGTGATGGTCGGCCGCGGGATGGGCAACCAGCTCGTAGGTTTCCGCCACCTGCGCATGCACCTTCATCGTCGGATCGAGCGCGGCCCACGGCTCCTGCGGCAGCAGCGCCAGGCGGCGCCCCCAGCCGGCGTGGCGGTCGCGCTGGTCGGCGGCGTCGGTGCGCTCGCCGCCGATGGACACGGTGCCGGTGCAGCGCAGCGTGGCGGGCAGGTTGCCCATGATGGCCTGCGCCAGCAGCGACTTGCCGGAACCGCTTTCTCCCAGCAGCGTCAGTACGCCGCCGGCCGGAATCTCGAACGCGATATCGCGTACCAGCGCGGTGCCGCCATGGACCACGGCCAGTCCCTCGACCGCCAGCGCGGGCATCGTGGACCCGGCGTTCATGCGGCCTCCTTCATGCGATTTCCCCTCGCGGCGACAGCAGCAGCAGGCCGAGCAGCGTGAGGAACAGCACCAGCACCGGCGCGCCCACCAGCCACGGCGCCTCGCCATAGTAGGGCAGAAGTTCGATCATCATCACACCCAGTTCCGGGGTCGGCGGCTGCAGCCCGACCCCGACGAAGCCCAGCGCCGACATCGCCAGCACCGCGCCGGCAAAGCCGAAGCGCATCAGCGTGAACAGCCGCGGCAGCAGTTCCGGCAGCAGGTGGCGGCGCGCGATGTACAGCGGGCCGAAGCCCAGCAGCCGCGAGGCTTCCACGTGGGGGCTGGCCAGCAGGATGCGGCTGGCCGCGCGCACCACGCGGAAATATTCGACCCACAGCGCCAGCGAGATGCCGACGTACAGCGGCCAGAATCCGCCCGGCGTGAACGCCGCCAGTAGCAGCACCAGCAGCAGCCCGGGCAGGGCCAGCACGGCATCGGCAAGGGCCGCCAGCGTGCGTTCGAGCCAGCCGCCGCGCCACGCGGCCAGCAGGCCGACCAGCGTGCCGGGAACGGCCGCCGACAGCACGCTGATGAAGGCCAGCGACAGCGACAGCCGCGTGCCGTGGGCGAGCCGGGCCAGCATGCTGCGGCCCAGCTGGTCGAAGCCCAGCGGCTGCGCCAGCGACGGCGCCTCGAGGTAGCGGTCGAGCTGCTGGCTGGCCGGATCGATGCCGATCAGGCCCGGGCCGAACAGCGCGAAGGCGCCGATGACGGCCAGCAGCGCGATGCCGGCTGCCTGGCCGGCGGAAGGACGCCAGCGTGCCGGCGCCGCGTCGGGATGGTATTCGGAAGGAATGGAAGTCATATTCATGTCTTGCTCATGCTCGGCGGCGGGGATCGATGAAGGCGCAGGCCGCGTCGACCAGTGCGTTGAACAGCACGAACATCAGGCCCAGCACCAGCGCGGTGCCCTGGATCATCGGCACGTCGCGGCCGAAGATCGCATGCACCAGCGCATGGCCGATGCCGGGCCAGGCGAAAATGGTTTCCACCAGCACCACGCCTTCGACGAGATACACGAGCTGCACACCCAGGTAGGCGACGACCGGCGCGGCCACGTTGCGCAGGCCATGACGCAGCAGGGCCTGGTGCAAGGTCAGGCCCTTGGTCAGCGCAAAGGCGAAGTATGCCGAGCCGCGTACCTGCACCATTGCATCGCGCGCCACCCGGCACGACACGGCCGCCATGCCCAGCGCCAGCGTCAGCGCGGGCAGCATGATGCTGCCGTGATCGTGGTGCCCGGCCGCCGGCAGCACGCCCAGCTGCACGGAGAAAACCAGTACCAGCACGAGACCCAGCAGGAAGGACGGCAGCGCCCGCAGCAGCACCGACACGGCCAGCGTGGCGCGATCGAGCACGCCGCCCGGCTTCAGCCCGGCCAGCACGCCGAACGTGGGGCCGATCAGCAGCGAGAACGCCATCGCCAGCAGTGACAGGCGCAGCGTCGGCCCCAGCTGCCGCGCGATCTCGATCATTACCGGCTCCGCCGTCACCTGCGACACGCCCAGGTCGAGACGCAGCAGGCGGCCCCACCAGTCGCCGAGCGCCGCCAGCCAGGGGCGGTCCAGGCCCAGCTCGAGGCGCACCGCCTCGGCCGCGGCCGTCGTCACCATGTCGTAGCCATAGCGGCCGGCGGCGATGCGGTAGGCCATGTCACCCGGCAGCATGCGGGTCATGAAGAAGCACAGCGTGCCCACCAGCAGCGCCACCATGGCCGCCTGCAGCAGGCGGCGCGCCAGCATGGCACCCAGCCGGCGCCATGCGGCCGCAGAAAAAGTCGTCATGTCCATCGGAGTTGCGAAATCCTGTAGCTGCGTTCGAAGGGATCGATGCTGGCGCCGGCGATGCGGCGGCTGGTGGCGCAGACCTGGCGGTACCAGACCACGGGGATCACCGGCAGCTCGGACTGCAGCACCGCCGCCACCCGGGCGCGTTCGGCAGGGCCGGCGGGCGTGGCGGAGGTGGCGGGCGTGGCGGCGGCCAGGCGGCCAAGCAGGTCCGGCACCTCGCCGTTGCGCCAGCCCATCGCGCCCCAGTCGCCGCCGTCCGGGCCGAAGTCCTGCAGCAGCGTGGCCACCGGGTCGGGCACGTTGCCGAAGTTGCGCGCCACCAGCCCCATTTCCAGCATGCCGCTGCGGTGGCCGGCGGGAATGTCGCTGGAGTTGCCGATCACGACGCGCACGGCGATGCCGATCTGGCGCATCTCTTCCTGCAGCGCGGCGGCGATCAGCGGCAGTTCGGGGCGGTCGACGAAGGTGGTCAGCTTCAGTTCGAGGCGCTGGCCGGCGCGGCGGCGGATGCCGTCGGCGCCGGGCTGCCAGCCGGCCTGCGCCAGCAGGCGACGTGCTTCGGCCGGATCGGTGCGCAATGGCGGCAGGGCGCTGTCGTGCCACTGCGTCATCGATGGCGGGAACAGCTGCGTGGCGCCCAGGTCCGCATCGCGCAGCAGCGCGCGGGCGATGCCCTGGCGTTCCACGCACAGTGCGATGGCGCGGCGCACCCGCACGTCGGCCAGCAACGGATGGCCGGCATTGAGCTTGAGGAAGGTGGTGCGCGGCAGCATGGCCGACAGCAGTACCGCCTTCGGGCTGCGCTGCAGCGCGCGGATGCTGGGCGGGTCGAGCGAGAAGGCCAGGTCGGCCTGGCCGCTCTGCACCAGCAGCGTGCGGGTCTCGGCGCGCGCCACGCTGATATAGCGGGCGCGCCGCACGCGCCCGGGCAGGGCCAGTCCGCCATAGCCGTCGAAGCGCTCGACGTCGAACTGCTGCGGCATCGAGATCGAGGCGATGCGGAACGGACCGCTGCCGACGATGCGCACCACGTTTCCCCGCGCGTCGAACGAGGCCGGCGCGAGGATCTGCAGCGTCGAGTGCGTGAGCAGCCAGGGCAGCGGCGCAAAGGGACGGTGCAGGCGGATCACGATGACGCCGCGTTCGGCGGCCATGGCGCGGATGCCGGCCAGGCGCAGCATGCCGGGCCGTTGATGGGCGCGCCGCAGGCAGGCCAGCACGCTGGCCGGCGTGACCGGCGTGCCGTCGTGGTAGCGCCGGTTGCCGCGCAGCGGGAAGCGCCATTCCAGCCCGTCGGCGGAAACCTGCCATGCCACCGCCAGCGCCGGCTGCAGGCGCCCGCGGTCGTCGACGTCGAGCAGGGTCTCCACCACTTCCATCCGGGCGAACATGTAGCCGGCCCGCGACGGATCGAGACCCGTCATTTCCCACGGGCCGACGACGGTCAGCACGTCGGCGGCGGCCGTGGTGAACACATGGCTGTGGGGCACGCTGCTGTCGTCGGAATGCGCGCTGCGCCAGGGCAGCAGCGACGCGGCCGCGCCGGCCAGCAGGACGCGCCGCCGGCGCGAAGGAGCAGTGATCCGCATCATGAGTCAGGCGTCCAGCCGAAGGCCCGGCCGTGCCGGCGGGTACGGTTTCTCGTTGCGGGGGAGGCAGGGCTTCAGACGGCTGGGCGTGATACGGTAGGAATGCATGTTTACTGGCGGCGAATGACGCCGGGACGGCGGCGCGAAAAGCGCTGAGTGTGCGGCATGCGGCCGGGCATGGCAAGGGCGGCACGCGCCGGCCGGGGTAAAAATCCGCAAAGTGCCGCGCCCGGCGCCGCAGTCGCGCTTACGCCGGTGCCAGCTGGCGGATCGCCGTGGCCAGCCGTGCCAGGTCGTTGCCGCGCGTGAAATACGACGGCGTCACGCGGATGCAGCTGCCGCCCGCCGGCCCGGAACGCGCCACGGTGAAGATGCCGAAATCGTCGGCAAGGCGCCGCGACAGCGCCACGTTGTCGTCGAAACCGGTGCGGCCGCGCAGGCGGAACGAGGTGACGGCACCGCTCATGCCCGGCTCCTCGGGCGTGAGGATCTGCACGCCCGGCACGTCGATGACCTGGCGCACCCAGTCGTCGCGCAGCCCGCGCAGCCGGGCCGCGCGTTCGGCCAGCGGTACCTGGCCATGGAACTTCAGCGCCGCCGGGATCGTCATGATGGCGGCCATGTTGACCGTGCCGGCATGGACGCGGGCGCGGATGTCCGTCGCGGGGAAGCTCGTGGCGCCGGCCTGCATGCCGATGTCCGGCAGGCGTGCTTCGCGGATGTACAGGAAGCCGAGGCCGAGCGGGGCGCCCACCCACTTGTGCAGGTTGGCGCCGACGAAATCGGCGCCCAGGTCGGGAATTTTGTAGTCCAGCTGGCCCCAGGACTGCGCCACGTCCACGATCACGTCCACGCCGCGCGCCTTGGCCATGCGCACGATATCGGCGACCGGGAGAACCAGCCCGGTGCGGTGGCTGATGTGCGTCAGCAGCAGCAGCCTGGTGCGCGGGTGCCTGCGCAGGGCCTGTTCGTAGGCATCGATGACGTTCTGGCGGGTCGCCGGCTCGGGGATCTGCACCGTCGCCACGCCGGCGCCGCTGCGGCGGGCCAGGTCGTTCATCGCGTCGATCATCGTGTCGTAGTCGAGATTGCCGTACATGACGGTCTCGCCGGGCTTTACCAGCCGGTAGTTGCAGATCAGGTTCTGCAGCGACTCGGTGGCGCCGCGCGTGATGGCGATTTCCCCGGTCGCCACGCCGGCGTGCGCCGCCAGTCGGGCACGAATGGCTTCGATGCCGTCGCGGTCGAACTCGCGGCGCAGGAAGTGCGAGTTATGGCGGTTCAGGTAGTCGATATTGCGCTTGAAATCGTCGGCCACCGGCCGCGCCATGATGCCGTAGTAGGCGTTTTCCAGGTTGACGAAGTCGCTGGCCACGTCGTAGCTGGCGGCCAGTTGCTGCCAGTCGCGGACGGGTGCGGCGTTGGCGGCCGGGACGGCGCCCTGGGCGCCTCCCGCGGCCGCGATCCCGGCGGCCATGCTGGCGGCGGTGCGCAGCAGGGCGCGGCGCCGTTGGACGAATGTACTCATGCATGCTCCTCGTTGGTAGGTACGGCAAAGATGGATGGCGGGCCGCTTCGATACTACCCATCCGCAGCGCCGCAGGGAATCCCGCCGATGGGGCAGCGACAATCCGCGCGCGATCCGCTATCGGTGCCGGCGGCCCGCGTGACAATCTGTCAGGCATGGCTGTAGAATCCCGCCCTTGAGTGAACGGTGTCCCGCCATCGACCGATGGCGGGGTGAAACGGGAAGCCGGTGACGCGCGGGATATCCATCCCCGCCATTCCGGCGCAGCCCCCGCTGCTGTAAGCCTGACGAACCGGTTCAACGCCACTGCCTGGGATTACCAGCGCGGGAAGGCAGGAACCGGGGAGGACGACGGCGAGCCAGAAGACCGGCCGGTCACGATGATTGTGCAAAGACCCGGGGTGTGGTCTTTCCGTCGGGCGTTCCTGTTATTCCAGAACCGGCTGTGCAGTGCGTGGCGCATGCGCCGTGCGCATCCTTGCGCATGCGCATTCACATGCGTGTGCGTATGTGTGTGCATGGCCGGGTCGGGGCAGGAACGCCGACACCTCTTCAAGGATGAACATGCATTACAGGATGCAGACGGGCCATTGGCAAAGGGCGGCCTGGGCCGCAGGTACGCTGGTACTCGCCATAGGCGCCGACAGCGCGGCGCAGGAGCAGTCGCTCGCCACGGTGGAAATCACCGAATCGCGCCGGATGCCGGGCGGCAGCCTGTCGCTGGACGAGCGCAACGGCACCGGCTCGCGGCTCGGCCTCAGCGCGCGCGAAACGCCGGCCAGCGTGAGTTCGCTGGGCAGTGCCGATATCGTCGAACGCAGCCTCACGCGCGCCCAGGACGCGGCCGTGCGCATGCCCGGCATCAGCGAAGCGCCGGCACCCGGCAACGGCGGCACCAGCCTGTCGGCACGCGGCTTCGGCGGCCACAACTCGGTGGCGCAGCTGGTCGACGGCACCCGCCTGGTCGTCGCCGCCGGCACGATCACCTATCCGTTCTCGACCTGGCCGCTCGAAGCGGTGGAAGTGCTGCGCGGCCCGGCTTCGGTGCTGTACGGCGACGGCGCCATCGGCGCGGCCATCAACTATGTCACGAAGCAGCCCCGTTTCGATCGCACCCGCCGCGAAGCCTTCCTCGGCATCGGCTCGTTCGATACGCTGCAGGGCGGCATCGGCATCAGCGGCCCCGCCGGTGACAGCGTCGCCTATTCCGTCTACGTGGATGCGGAGAAGAGCCACGGCTACCGGCGCGACAACGGCTACCAGCGCCAGAACGTGTCGGCGGCGCTGGCATGGCGCATCGGCCCTGGCCTGACGGCCACGGTGTCGCTGGACGCCGGGCACAACGACGACGCGCGCTACTTCGGCACGCCGCTGCGCAACGGGCAGCTGGACAAGAGCCTGCGCCGTACCAGCTTCAACGTCGGCGATGCGCTGGTGCGCTACAACGACCGGATCGGCCGCCTGCGCCTGGAGTACCAGGCCGCGCCGGGTGTCCGCCTGCGCAACGAGAGTTATTACCTCACCAGCAGGCGCCACTGGCGCAATGCGGAATCGTACACGTTCAATGCCGCCGGCACGCTCGTCAACCGTGGCGACTACCTGGAAATCCTGCATGACCAGGAGCAGTCGGGCAACCGTTTCGACGCCGTCATCGACGGCCGCATCGCCGGCCGCGCCAACCGCGCCGTCATCGGGTTCGAGTGGTACCGCACCCGCCTGGTCCACGGCAACAACGCGCCGTACGGCGGCGTCAGCGTGATCGATCCCCACGATTTCGCGCCGGGCAGTTTCACCAGCCCGGTCGCCACCGTTCCGGGCCGCCGCGCCGTACTGGAAAACCGCGCGTTCTTCGCCGAGAACGTGCTGGACATCGCGGCGGACTGGAAGCTGGTCGCCGGCGTGCGCCGCGATGCCATGGATTTCGATCACGAAGACCTGCGCACCAGGGCGGCGCTGGGCAAGGACTACGCGCCGGTCACGGGGCGGATCGGCGTGGTCTGGATGCCGGCCGCGCAGCTGTCGCTGTACGGCCAGTTCGGCACCGCCACGGACCCGCTGAGTGGCGCGCTGGCGCTGCCGAACGGCTCCGTCAGTTTCGACCTGACGCGCGGCCGCCAGCTGGAATTCGGCGCCAAGGGCGGCGTGCCGGCGCTCAACGGCGAGTGGACGGTGGCCGCCTACCGCATCGAGAAGCGCAACCTGCTGTCGCGCGATCCGGACAATCCGGGCCTGGCCCAGCAGATCGGCCAGCAGTCCTCGACCGGCCTGGAAATCGCCTTCGCCGCCGAACCGCTGCGCGGCTGGACCATCGACGCCAACGCCGCGGTGCTGCGCGCCCGCTACGACGATTTCAACGAGATCGTCGGCGGCCGGCCCGTCTCGCGCGACGGCAACACGCCGGCCGGCGTGCCGGAACGCACCGCCAGCCTGTGGACCCGCTACCGCTTCCTGCCGCGCTGGGATGCCGGCCTGGGCGCGCGCCATGTCGGGCTGCGCCAGTCGAACGCGGCAAACACCGCGAACCTGCCGGCCTACACCGTGCTGGATGCGTCGCTGGCCTGGCGCCGCTCGGATGCGCTGTCGCTGGCGCTGGCCGTCAGGAACCTGGCCGACCGCGACTACGCGCTGTCCGGCAGCGGCGGCGTGCGCTGGCTGCTGGGCGCACCCCGCACGGTGCAGCTGACGGCGCGCACCAGCTTCTGAGCGGCGCCTGCCGTCACGTCGAATAGCTCTCCGCCTTGCGCGCCATGGCGATGAAGGACTGCAGGTAATCGGTGTCGTAGTCCACTTCGCGGGCGCCGAGGTAGATGTGCTTCTGGATGCCCGCCGGCCCCAGGCGCAGCGTGCGCAATTGCAGGTGCGGCGCATAGTCCGTCACCAGCCACTTCGGCAGCGCCGTCACGCCGCGGCCGCTGGCCACCATCTGCAGCATGATGTCGGTCGTCTCGATGGTCTTGTGCTTGCGCGGCGATACGTTGGCCGGCAGCAGGAAGGTGCTGTAGATGTCCAGCCGCTCGATCGGCACCGGGTAGGTGATCAGGGTTTCCTCGTTCAGCTGCTCGGGCCGCACTTCCTCCTGGGCCGCCCAGGCGTGGTCCTTGTGCACCACCAGCACCTGCTCGTAGTCGAACACCGGCTCGAAGCGCAGGCCCGGCTTCAGCAGCGGGTCCGGCGTGACCAGCAGGTCGATCTCGAAGCCGAACAGCGCGCCGATGCCGCCGAACTGGAACTTCTGTTTCACGTCCACGTCCACCTGCGGCCACGCCGCCAGGTAGCCCGAGACGATCTTCAGCAGCCACTGGTAGCACGGGTGGCATTCCATGCCGATGCGCAGGGTGCCGCGCTCGCCCTGGGCGTACTGGCGCAGCCGGTCCTCCGCCAGGTTCAGTTGCGGAACGATGCGCTGCGCGACGGCGTGCAGGTACTGGCCGGCCTGCGTCAGCCGCAGGCTGCGGCCTTCGCGCAGCCAGAGATCCGTTCCCAGCTGCTGCTCCAGCTTCTTCATGCTGTGGCTGAGGGCGGACTGGGTAACGTGCAGGACTTCGGCGGCGGCCGTCAGCGATCCCTGCTTTTCCACTTCCAGCAAGGTGGCGAGATGAATGCGCTCCAGCATGATCTATGAGTGAAATTCATTGATGTGTGAGAAATGACCATTTTACTTCATTGCTCGTGGTCATTACCATCGTGTCATTGATTTCTTACCAAGGAGCACGGCATGACCATCGTCCACAACCTCGGGTTTCCCCGCATCGGCGCCAGCCGCGAACTGAAGTTTGCCCAGGAGGCCTACTGGAAGGGCGAATCGTCGCGCGACGAACTGGAAGCCACCGGCGCCGAATTGCGCAGGCGCCACTGGTCCGCGCAGGCCGGGCTGGACCTGGTGCCGGTCGGTGACTTCTCGTTCTACGACCAGGTACTGGACATGAGCGTCACGCTGGGCAACCTGCCGCAACGCGTGCAGGGCTTCCACGGCAACAAGCTGGACAATTACTTCCGCGTGGCGCGCGGCCGCTCGGCCCAGTCCGCCGAACAGCATGCGGGCTGCTGCGGTGGCGTGGCCGCCGGCGAGATGACCAAGTGGTTCGACACCAATTATCACTACATCGTGCCGGAATTCACTGCCGGCACGACATTCACGCTCGATGCCTCGCGCCTGCTGGAACAGCTGGCCGAAGCCCGGGAGCGGGGCGTGAAGGCCAAGCCGGTGATCGTCGGGCCGGTCACCTATCTGTCCATCGGCAAGGCCAAGGATGGGTCGGACAAGCTGGCGCTGCTGCCGTCGCTGCTGTCGGCCTATTCGCAGTTGCTGGACACGCTGGCGGAACAGGGCGTGGAATGGGTGCAGGTTGACGAACCCGTGCTGGTTACCGAACTGGATGCCGACTGGCAGCACGCCTTCAACCTGGCGTACCACCAGCTGAAAGCCTGCCGCGTCAAGATCCTGGTCGCCACGTATTTCGGCCAGCTGCAGGAAAACCTGTACCTGCTGGCCAACCTGCCGGTGGCCGGCGTGCACGTCGACGCGATCAATGGCCAGGACGATATCCGTCCGCTGCTGAACCTGTTGCCCGACCATAAGGTGCTGTCGCTGGGCGTGATCAACGGCCGCAACATCTGGAAGACCGACCTGGAGGCGGTGCTGGACTGGCTGGAGCCGCTGGCCGCGCGCCTGGGCGGGCGCCTGTGGATCGCGCCATCGTGCTCGCTGCTGCACGTGCCGGTGGACCTCGACAGCGAGCAAAAGCTGGACCCCGAAATCAAGTCCTGGCTGGCGTTCGCGCTGCAGAAGCTCGACGAGCTGCAGGTGCTGGCGAAGGCGCTGCGCACGGGGCGCGATTCGGTGCAGGCCGAACTGGCCGCCAACGCCGCCGCGCTGGCCGCGCGCCGCGCCTCGCCGCGGGTCAACAACCCGGCCGTGCAGAAGGCCGTCGCGGCGATCGATGTCCGTTTCGGCGAACGCCGGAGCGCCTACGGCAAGCGGGCCGCCGAGCAGGCCGCGCTGCTGAAACTGCCGGCGTACCCGACCACCACCATCGGCTCGTTCCCGCAGACCGCCGGGATCCGCCATGCGCGCAGTGAATTCAAGGCGGGGCGGCTCGACGATGCCGGCTACAAGGCCGCCATGCAGGCCGAGATTGCCCGCAGCGTGCGCGAGCAGGAGGCGCTGGAACTGGATGTGCTGGTCCACGGCGAAGCCGAGCGCAACGACATGGTCGAATACTTCGGCGAACAGCTCGACGGCTATGCCTTCAGCCAGTCCGGCTGGGTGCAATCGTACGGCTCGCGCTGCGTGAAACCGCCCATCCTGTTCGGCGACATCAGCCGCCCGAAAGCCATGACGGTGGAGTGGATCGCCTACGCCCAGTCGCTGACGGCGAAGCCGATGAAAGGCATGCTGACCGGCCCGGTCACGATCCTGAACTGGTCGTTCGTGCGCGACGACCAGCCGCGTGCGGCATCGTGCAGGCAGCTGGCGCTGGCGATCCGCGACGAAGTGCTGGACCTGGAGAAGGCCGGCGTGCAGGTGATCCAGATCGACGAGGCGGCGCTGCGTGAAGGCCTGCCGCTGCGCAAGGCGCAATGGCGGGAGTACCTGGACTGGGCGGTCGAATCGTTCCGCATCGCGGCCAACGGCGTGGCGGACCGTACGCAGATCCATACCCACATGTGCTACTCGGAGTTCAACGACATCATCGCCTCGATCGCCGACATGGATGCCGACGTGATCACGATCGAGACCTCGCGGTCGGACATGGAACTGCTCGATGCCTTCGACGACTTCAAGTATCCGAACGGGATCGGCCCGGGCGTCTACGACATCCACTCGCCGAACATCCCGACCCGCGAGCACATCGTGCAACTGATGAAGAAGGCTGCCGAGCGCGTGCCGGCCGAACGCCTGTGGGTCAATCCGGATTGCGGCCTGAAGACCCGCCAGTGGGCCGAGGTGCTGCCAGCGCTCTCCAATATGGTCGCCGCCGCCAAGGCGCTGCGCCAGGCGGCCTGACGTTGCGGCGGTCCGCTGCTGCGGTGGGCCTGGGCTGGTGGCTTGGCAAACCGCCATGGCTTCTGTTATAGTTCTGCTCCGCGCGGGAGTAGCTCAGTTGGTAGAGCGCAACCTTGCCAAGGTTGAGGTCGAGAGTTCGAGACTCTTCTCCCGCTCCAGTTTCACTGGAACCGCGCCGGCATCACCACTCCATGCGGGAGTAGCTCAGTTGGTAGAGCGCAACCTTGCCAAGGTTGAGGTCGAGAGTTCGAGACTCTTCTCCCGCTCCAGTTAAAGAAAAGGCAGCCTTCGTGGCTGCCTTTTGCTTTTTACGCTGGCGTCTCCCACATCTCGGCCTGCAGTCCGCCAGCGGTGCCGGCAAATGCCGCGACAGCGGCGGCGGGCGGCCCGCCTCGCTCGCATTCGCGGCCACATCACATTCGAAATGAACACAGGTCCTCAGGAGGCGACCGCCGCGGCTGCCCGATACCTGGCCTCTGGAGCGACCGTGACAAAACGCGGCATGTTGCCGTTGTTAATGAGAATGATATATCATTATTGGCTGATCGGCCATCCGCCGCCGTGCATGGCGCCGTCATGTCCGGTGGCTGAACCACTATTGAAAAGGTAATTGAGTGTGATGAAAAGACGTCCGTACCTGATGCTTGTCGCCGTCGCGGCCGTATCCAGCCAGAGCGCGCATGCCGACGATCCGGCAATCGTCATGGGCGAAGTGCGCATCAGCGCGCAGCGTGCCGGCGGGCCGCTGCTGAGTAACCGCATCCTGACGTCGGTCGACGTGCTGGGGGCCGACAAGGTCGAGGACAAGAACGTGATGAACAGCTGGGAACTGGTCGGCCAGCTGCCGGGCGTGCAGCTCACCGAGACGCGCATGGGCGCGGAATCGGGCAAGGCCACGTTCCGCGCCTTCAACGGCGAGGGCTACATCAACGGCATCAAGGTGCTGATCGACGGCATACCGAGCAACGTCAACAGCGGTAACCAGCGCTTCATCGACATGATCTTCCCGCTGGAGATCGACTACATCGAGGTGGTGCGCGGCACCAACGATCCGCGCTACGGCCTGCACAATATCGGCGGCAACATCAACTTCGGCACCCGCCAGGGCGGCAACTACACGGACGGCCGCCTCACCTTCGGCAGCTACGACACGCGCGAGGCGCAGCTTGCCATTGGCCGCGAAAGCGGCGGCTTTGCGCAGAACTACTTTATCGCCGCACAGAAGTCGGACGAGTTTCGCGGCACCGGCTCCGAAAAATACTCGGTCGGCGGCAAGTGGTTCGTCACGTCGGCCAGCAAGGCCGTCAAGGCGGGCCTGGTGGTGCGCGCGTACAAGCACGATGCGGGCGAGCCGGGCTTCCTGACGGCGGCGGAACTGGCCGCCGACCGCCGCCAGTCGCCGGCGAAGAACGCCAACGACCGGAGCGAGCGCGAGATGCGCCACGCCAGCGTGCACCTGGACTGGCAGATCTCGCCGGATGCATTCCTCAGCAACCGGTTCTACTACAACAGCTACGACGACGATCGCCGCGTCACGTTCACCAGCAATCCAGCCGGTTCCGCGCCGCGGCAGCGCCGCATCTGGGACGAGCGGCAGGTGGGCTACCTGGGCAACCTGACGTGGCGCGCCAGCGATCTCGTCACGCTCGATGGCGGCGTCAACGCCGAGCAGCAGGACAACGGCTACCGCCGGTCGCGCTTCAGCCATGCCGTGCCGACCGATTTCGGCACGCCCGTGCTGGTGCAGAACGACGATGCCTATACCCTCGACAACGTGGGCGCTTACGTGCAGGCCATCATCCGGCCGAGCGAGACGCTGAAGATCGTGCCCGGCTGGCGGGCCGACAAGTTCTCCGGCCACAGCACGCTGATGGCGGGCGGAACGGCGCGGCTGCAGGACTATGGCTGGATCAGGCAGCCCAAGCTGAGCATGGTGTACAACCCGACTGCCGATGTGAGCCTGTACGCCAACTGGGGGCGCACGTTCCAGATCCTTACCGGTTCGGGCGCGCCGGCCTACCTGGTGCCAGGACAGGCCACCTTCGACGCATCGATCAATACCGGCAAGGAGGTGGGCATCAAGTTCAAGCCGGCGCCGCGTGCCGAGATGCGCCTGGCCGTGTGGCGGCAGGACGCCACCGGCGAGGTGGCCAACATGCCCGCCACCGGTACCACGGTCGGCCTGGGCGAAACGCGCAGGGAGGGCGTGGACCTGCAGGTTTCCGGCCGGGTAAACGACAAGTTCGACCTGTGGGCTTCGCACTCGCTGCAAAAGGCCGAGGTAGTGAAGGCCTTCACGGCGGCCGGCGCCTCGCTGGCGGGCAAGGAAGTGTTCTCCACGCCCCGCTACATTTCGACGGCCGGCGCCGAATACCGCGCGTCGGACAAACTGCGCTTCGGCCTGCAGGGCCGCGCCCAGGGCGGCTACTTCATCGACAGCCCGAACGAGCAGGGCAAGTTCGGTGGCTTCGTGCTGTTCGACGCCAGCCTGCGCTACCAGCTGTCCGAACGGGCCAGCATCGACGTGCAGGTAAAGAACCTGGCCGACCGGCGCTACGAATATGCGTGGTACGACAATTTCTTCTGGCCGGCTGGCCAGGCCCAGCCGATGTTCTCGTCCGGACCTGGCCGCTCGGCGTACGTCTCGCTGAACTTCAGGATGTAAGGACGCGCCTTACACGCCGACCATCGACACCGCCTTGGTGTTCAGGTACGACTCCAGCGCTTCCGGACCGCCTTCGGAACCGTAGCCGGAGTCCTTGATGCCGCCGAACGGCAGTTCGGCGCTCGGCGTGGCCGGCTGGTTAATCCACAGCATGCCCACTTCCATCCGGTTCATCAGCAGCTGGGCATTCTTGATCGAGCGCGTGAACGCGTAGCCGGCCAGGCCGAACGGCAGCCGGTTGGCCTCGCTGATCGCGTCTTCCAGGCTGTCGAAGCCGCGGATGCCGGCGACCGGGCCGAATGGCTCGTCGTTGAAGATGCTCGCGTTCAGCGGCACGTCGGCCAGGATCGTCGGCGCGAAGAAGTTGCCCGTGTCGCCGACGCGCAGGCCGCCAGTGGCGACGGTGGCGCCCTTGGTCCTCGCATCCTCGACAACCTGCGACATGGCGCTGACGCGGCGCGCGTTGGCCAGGGGGCCGAGCGTGGTGCCTTCCTGCAGACCATCGCCCAGTTTCAGGCCTTCGGCATGCTGGACCAGCGCGCGCGTGAATTCCGCCTTGACCGCGTTATGCACCAGGAAGCGGGTGGGGGAGATGCACACCTGGCCTGCATTGCGGAACTTCGCCGCGCCGGCGGCCCTGACCGCGAGCTCGACGTCGGCGTCCTCGGCGATGATGACCGGCGCATGGCCGCCCAGTTCCATCGTGGCACGCTTCATGTGCGCGCCCGCCAGGGCGGCCAGCTGCTTGCCGACCGGCGTCGAACCGGTAAATGTCACTTTGCGGATGACCGGATGCGGGATCAGGTAGCCGGAAATCTCGGCCGGATCGCCGAACACCAGGCCCACCACGCCGGGCGGCAGCCCCGCGTCGACGAAGCACTGCAGCAGGGCCGCCGGCGATGCCGGGGTTTCTTCCGGCGCCTTGCAGAGGAAGGAGCAGCCGGTGGTCAGGGCTGCCGACAGCTTGCGCACGATCTGGTTGATCGGGAAGTTCCATGGCGTAAAGGCGGCGACGGGGCCGACCGGCTCCTTCAGCACCAGCTGCTGCGCGGCCGGGTTGCGCGAAGGGACGATTCGTCCGTACACGCGCATGCCTTCGGCGGCGAACCAGTCGATGATTTCCGCGCCGGCCAGCGCTTCGCCCTTGGCTTCGGCCAGCGGCTTGCCCTGTTCCTGGGTCAGCAGGCGGGCGATGTCGCCGGCGCGCTCGCGCAGCAGCGTCGCGGCGCGGCGCATGATGGCGGCGCGCTCGGCCGCCGGAACCGCGCGCCAGGTTTCGAAGCCCTGCTGGGCGGCGGCCAGCGCGCGGTCGAGGTCGGCCACGCTGGCGTGGGCCACCGTGCCGATCGGCTGCCCGGTAGCGGGATTGATCACGGGAATGGTCTTGCCGCCGGTGGCATCGATCCACTCGTTGGCGATGAGAAGGCGGGTATCTGGATAGCTTGGCGTAGTCATGGGAAAACCTCTGTGTGGGGAAAACGATGTTACCGCGTATGGCGATCTCCTGCAGGCAGCGTGCGGAAGCGTCGCCATCACCGTCGCGCGCGCCATACAGCATGGCCGGTAGCTGCGCCGCACCCTCGTTTATACTCGGCCTGGGTTCGGGGCAAGGCAAGGCTGGCCTGTCCGGACCGGGCGCCGTCCGCCACCGGAAGCGCGCCAGCCAGCCGTTTTGCCGACGAGGAGACGCATGATGACCATCACCATTACCGCCTTCGAACATTCGCCCGATGGCGGCAAGGGACTTTCACGCGACACGCGCGTGCGCTGGGCGCTGGAGGAAACAGGCCAGCCCTACAAGGTGCGCCTGGTGACCTTCCAGGCGATGAAGCAGCCGGCCCACCTGGCGCTGCATCCGTTCGGCCAGATCCCCACGTACGAGGAAGGCAATCTCGCGCTGTTCGAGACCGGCGCGATCGTCCTGCACATCGCCGAGCGCCATGCCGGCCTGCTGCCGCACCATGCCAATGCCCGCGCCCGGGCGATCGCATGGATGTTCGCCGCCCTCAATACCGTGGAACTGCCGATCATCGAACTGTCCACCGTCATGCTGCTGGAACGCGATGAACCGTGGTATGCGCAGCGCCTGCCGCTGGTCGAGGGCCGTGTACGCGACCGCCTGCTCCAGCTTTCCACCCGCCTGGGCGAAGCGGAATGGCTCGACGGCCCGTTCAGCGCGGGCGACCTGATGATGGTGTCGGTGCTGCTCAGGGCCCGGTCGTCGGGCATCCTCGACGGGTTTCCGAATCTTGCCGCCTACGTCGCCCGCGGCGAGGCCCGCCCGGCCTACAAGCGCGCGTTCGCCGCGCAACTGGCGGTCAATTCCGGCGGCTGACCGCCTGGGCGGCAAAGTGCGCTGCGCGCCGCGCAATCACGGAATTGATCGTGAGGCGTGGATGCTTGAGTTCCGCGCATGGCTCTGATACGGTGGCACGGTCATCAGACAAGCTGCTGCTGAACAATAAAATACGGAGACACCCACGGCATGGCACGACCTATCCCGTCGCGCGCGGCTGCGCGCGCGCCCAACCGACCGATCGGCGACCTGCTGGTCTACCTGTTCGCATCGCTGCTGTTCGCATGGGGCCTGTGTGCCCAGGCGGCCGCCCAGGAGCGCGTGGAAAAATACGGCCTGTACGAAGTAGTCCTGAAAGGTAAGGATGCCGGCAATCCGTTCATCGACCTGGAGCTGACCGCCACCTTCTCGCGCGGCAGCGAGCGCTATACGCCGGAAGGCTTCTACGACGGCGACGGCACCTACCGCGTGCGCTTCATGCCGCCCAGCGCCGGGCAGTGGACTTATGTCACCCACAGCAACCATCCCGACCTGGACGGTAGGAAGGGTACCTTCACCGCCGTGGAAGGAACGAACCGGGGGCCGGTGCGCGTGGCCAACACCCACCACTTCGCGCATGCCGATGGCACGCCGTTCCTGCCGTTCGGCACCACCATCTACGAGTGGGCGTTCCAGCCCGAGGCGAAGAAACTGGAAACGCTGGCCACGCTGAAGAAGGCGCCATTCAACAAGGCGCGCATGCTGGCCGTGCCGCCGTACAAGGCCAACTATATCGACGGGCCGGGCAGGCTGACCGAGTTCCCGTTCGTCGGCACGGCGCGCGACAACTTCGATTTCTCGCGCTTCAATCCCGCGTACTTCCGCAGCCTGGAGCGCGACGTGAAGCGGCTGTCGGACCTGGGCATCCAGGTCGACCTGATCCTGTTCCGGCCGTACGACAAGGGCCAGTGGGGTTTCGACACCACCAGCGACGCCGTCAACCAGCGCTTTGTGCGCTACATGGTGGCGCGCTTCGCCGCGTTCCAGAACATCTGGTGGAGCCTGGCGAACGAGAACAGCTACATCCGGCACCTGACGGACGAGGATTTCGACCGCTATTTCCAGATCGTGCAGAAGTACGATCCGTACCAGCACCTGCGCTCGATCCACAACGCCGACCGCATCTACGACTACAACAAGCCGTGGGTCACCCATGTCAGCCTGCAGTACTACAACGCGGTAAAGGTGTTCGGCGTGTCGCCGATGCTGCGCGACATGTACCGCAAGCCCATCGTGCACGACGAGATCAATTACGAGGGCAACTCGCCCAGCCGCTGGGGCCAGCTTTCCGGCGAGGAGCTGACGCGCCGCTTCTGGGTCGCGCTGGTTGGCGGCGCCTATGCGACGCATGGCGAGGTTCTTGAAAATGGCTGGATCGCCGGCGGCGGCCACCTGGCAGGCACCAGCCCGGAACGCATCGGCTTCCTGCGCAAGATCGCTGAGGCGGGCCCGAAGGGCGGCCTGGCGCCGATCGACCAGCTGTTCGTGATGAATGCCGCCGGCCAGCCCGGCGAATACTATCTTTACTATTTCGGCGACGACAAGCCAGCCGAATTCCCGTTCGTCCTGCCGGTCAAGGGCCTGCGCAAGGGGATGAAGTTCAAGGCCGACATCATCGACACGTGGAACATGACGGTCACGCCCGTCCCCGACACGTTCGAGATCGGCGAGCCGCCCCGCTACCGCGTCGCGGACGTGAACAAGCGGGTGATCAAGCTGCCGGGCAGGCCGTACATGGCGCTGCGCATCCAGCGTGTCGGCGAAATGCCGAAGGCCGCGCCGAAGCCAGCGCCCGGCGCCATCGTCGACGAAGAACTGTAGGGCGCCCTCGCGCCGCCCGGAGGAAGAAACCATGACGAAGCGGCTCGAATGCTGGAAGAAGCTGGCCTTGCCGGCATGCGCCGCGGCTGTCCTGCTGCAGGGCGGGCCGGCCGCGGCGGCGGAACCGGCCCGGCACCGCATCGTCGTTTCCACCGACATCGGCGGCACCGACCCGGACGACGACCAGTCGATGGTGCACCTGCTGGCCTATGCGGACAGCTTCGACATCGAAGCACTGGTCTCGTCGCCGTTCGAATCGGATGCGGGGCGGACCGGCAACATCCTGAAGGTGATCGCCGAATACGAGAAGGATTACCCGCGCCTGAAGCGCCATTCGCCGCGCTACCCGGTGCCGGACGCGCTGCGCGCCGTCACGAAGCAGGGTGAGACCGGCTCGACGGGCCTGCGCGGCTGGGGCGTGCCGACCGACGGATCGCGGGCGATCGTGGCCGCGGCGCGGCGCGACGATCCGCGCCCGCTGTGGGTGCTCGCCTGGGGCAATATCGGCGACGTGGCGCAGGCCCTGCACGATGCGCCGGACATCAAGGCAAAGCTGCGCGTCTACTGGATCGGCGGGCCGAACAAGAAGTGGGGGCCGGCCGCCTACGACTACATCGCGCGCGAACATCCGGACCTGTGGATCATCGAATCGAATTCCACCTACCGCGGCTGGTTCACCGGCGGCAACCAGCAGGGCGACCTGGGCAACAAAGCCTTCGTTGCCCGCCACCTGAAGGGCCACGGGGCGATGGGCGACTATTTCGCCGGCCACCTGCACGGCATGATGAAGATGGGCGACACGCCGTCGGTGACCTACATGCTGGGCGACACGCCGCTGGACCCTGGCCGCGATTCGTGGGGCGGGCGCTATGTGCGCGCGTGGGAGCGGCAACGCGTGACCTTCGACCGGCCCGCGACCGCCGCCGACAGGGTCGAAGCGTTTTCCATCGTCGAATTCAGGCTGGCCAGCGACGCGCTGCCGGTGGCCGCGGCCAGGCTGTTCATCGACAGCCAGTCCTTCCCCGGCTACCGCCACGAGGACGGCACCTGGCGCTTCCTGTTCTCGCCGAAGGAAGCCAGGACGTTCACCTACGAGATCCGCAGCGACAAGCCAGGCGTGGCGCCAATGACCGGCGCCTTCACGGCAGTCATGCCGGCCGCGGAACGCACGCCGTCACCGCGCTACCCGAACTGGTGGACCGACGATCCCGATCCCCGCGTGGCCGAAGGCGCGCACCAGGGCGCTCGGACGGTGAGCCGCTGGCGGGCAGCCTGGCTTGCCGACTTCGCCCGGCGCATGGCGCGCGCGGACCGTTAGCGGGACCGCTCTGCCGCGCTGGCCTGCGTCTATTCCCAGGCGCGCGCCGCGGAGCGGTGGATCGTCCACGTGAACCCGGCGCCCACCGATAGCCCGCTAGTCTTGCGGAACAGCGGACTGTCGCGGTTGGCCGCGTGGCTGTGGTTGTCGTAGCGGGTGAACCCGAACACACGCCAGTCCGGCGTCAGCCGCCGCGACAGGCTCAGGCCGAGCCGCGTCATCATCAGGCCGCCCGACGCCGAGTACTGCGGGCGCGCCGCCGTCGCATACTGCGGCGCGACATCGTAGAAATACGCATTCAGCCGGGCATTGCCGTACACCGCGCCCAGGCTGGCATCGGCATGCCACTTGCCGGTGCCGTCGCCGGTCTCGAATACCACCCGCGGTTCGAATACCAGGCCCCGGCGCTCGAAGCCGTTGCGCAGTTCCAGCGGCACACGCAGCGGCAGTTCCAGCCGCAGGCGGCTGTTCGGCGAAGGCTGGGCCAGCAGCACCTTCAGGCGCGGTCCGAACTCGAGCAGCGAGTTCAGGTCCGGCATGCCTTCGCGCGCGTCCACGTCGTCGGAGCGGGCGGGCAGCGACAGCGCAAAGCCCAGGTCGAGTTCCACCCGTTCGCTGTTGATCAGCCGCGCGTTCACGCCGGAGCGGTCGGCGCGGATGATCTTGCCGCGGTAGATCACCAGCGGCAGCACCAGGCCGCGCGCGGAGCGGTCGTCGGCACCGGGATAGGCGGGCGTGGAGGCCGCGCCGCCGAACACGCCGATTTCCCACAGCGGCAGGTCCGGTGCCGGCACCGCCTGCTGCTGGGCGGCCGCGGGCGCCATCATGGCGAGGCAGGCAAGGAGGGAGGCCGGCAGGGATGTCAGCACGGAGGCTGGCAGCAAGGTCGATGGCAGGATGCGTGGCATGGGCATGGTTGTCGGGTGCTGGATGATGCCGGCACATTACCATGGGCAGGCCGTCCGCAGTGCGGGAAGCCATACGCTTTATACTCGCGCTTTGCTCCAGTATCCGACCGTCCATGACGACCAAGCCCACGATGTCCGCCGCGCCCGTGAAACCCTGCTGCGCCGCCTCGCGTGCCGGCACCGATGCGCCGGTGGTATCGGGGCAGCCGCCTTCGACGTCGCCATCGCCATCGCCCGGCGCGCCCCTGCCGCGTGCCGCGGTCGTGCTGCCGGCCGCCACCTTCCTGATGGGAACCGACTACGCCCGTGCCAATCCCGGCGACGGCGAAGGCCCGGTGCGGCCCGTCTCGCTGTCGCCGTTCTCGATTGATGTGTACCCGGTAACGAACGCCGATTTCGACGAATTCGTGCGCGCCACCGGCTACGTCACCGAGGCCGAGTGCTTCGGCACGTCCTTCGTGTTCCAGGGACAGATCCCGGACGAACGCTACGACGAAGTGGTGGAGGACACGCTGGCGGCGGCGCCCTGGTGGTGCCTGGTGCGCGGTGCCGCATGGCGTACGCCGGAAGGGCCAGGTTCATCGATCGGCAGCCGCATGGCGCATCCGGTGGTGCACGTCTCGTGGAACGACGCGATGGCGTATGCGGCGTGGAGCGGGTCGGTGCTGCCGACCGAGGCGCAGTGGGAGTATGCCGCGCGCGGCGGCCTCGAACAGAAACTCTATCCCTGGGGCGACGAGCTGGCGCCGCGGGGGCGGCACCTGTGCAATGTGTGGCAGGGCGACTTCCCCGTGCTGGATACGGCAGAAGACGGCTTCGCCGGCACCTGCCCGGTCGACGCCTTTCCGCCGAACGGCCATGGCCTGTATTCGATGACCGGCAATACCTGGGAATGGTGCGCCGATGCCTGGAGCACCGGATTCAGCGCCGCGCCGGGCCGCGATCCGCAAGGCCCGCAAGGCGTAGCGGCCGGCGCCGCGCGCGTGATGAAGGGCGGTTCCTTCCTGTGCCACGCCTCGTACTGCAACCGCTACCGTCCCGCCGCGCGCACCATGAACACGCCGGACAGCGCGGCATCGAACATCGGCTTCCGTTGCGCCCGGCCGGTCAGCCCTTGACGGGTTCGGGCGCCGGGTCCGGGTATTCGACGGACGCCACGTGTTCGCGCGCCATGCCGTCGGCCATCCGCTTCACGATGTCCGGGTGCTCTGCGGCGATATTCCTGCTTTCCTTCGGATCGCGCGACAGGTCGTACAGTTCCAGCGGCCCGCCGCGCTTCATGCGCAGCGCCTTCCACTTGCCCCAGCGCGCCACCTGGCGGAACTCCGGGTCGTAGAACTCCCAGTACAGGAAGCGGTCTTCCGCTTCGCGCTGGGCATCGGCAAGGAATGGCTTCAGGCTCACGCCATCGCTTCTCTCGCGCGGCGCGCCGGCCAGGTCCAGCGCGGTCGGCAGGAAGTCGGGGAAATACACCGGCACGTCGCTGAGGGCGCCGGCCGCGACCTTGCCTGGCCAGCGCACGATCCACGGCGTGCGGATGCCGCCTTCGTACATGTCGCGCTTGTAGCCGGTGAGGCCGCCGTTCGAATCGAAGAAGTCGGCCATCCGGGTCTGCTGCGGCGTCGGCTCCGAGCGGGGGCCGTTGTCCGAGGCGAAGAAGACCACCGTATCCTTGTCCAGCCCCGCGCTTGCCAGCTTGTCGAGCAGCCGGCCGATGCCGAGATCGAGATGGTGGATCATCGCCGCATAGGTCTTTTCGTCGTCCGACCAGCCCGCGCGGTCCGCATAAGGGCCAAGATCGGGCGACGTGAACGGCGAGTGGGGGCTGTTGTAGGCGGCGTACAGGAAGAACGGCGCCGCCTTGTGGCGTTCGATGAAGCCGAGCGCATCGTCGGTGATCATCGTGGTGTCATAGCGGCCGTGCCTGCCGTTCGCGTTCTCGGGGATATCGACCACGCGGTCGTCGTGCACGCGCTGCGCCGGCCAGTAGCCGTGGGTGGTTTCCAGCGGCGTCAGCCAGCCCCTGAATTCGTCGAATCCGAACTGGACCGGAGTGGCCTGCGTCTCGAAGCCGTCGAGGTGCCACTTGCCCATCAGGCCGGTGCGGTAGCCCGCGTCGCGCAGGTACTGCGCCACGGTCTTGTCTTCGGGCAGCAGGTTCGGGCGACGCCACAGCTGCTTGCCCTTGCCCTTGGTGCCCAGCTTGCCGCCGGCCAGCGCCGTGTTGTCGCGGATGCGCGCGTGGCCTGTGTGCATGCCCGTCATCAGTGCGCAGCGCGACGGTCCGCACACCGGCGCACCCGCGTACGCCTGGGTGAAACGCATGCCTTCCCTGGCCAGGCGGTCGATGTTCGGCGTGGCGATGCGGCGCTGCCCGTAGACGGCCGTGTCGCCGTAGCCCATGTCGTCGGCCAGGATGAAGATGATGTTCGGGCGCCGCGCCCCGGGCTGCGGCGCAGCAAGGGCGGGGCCGGATGCGGCGGCGATGGCGGCCAGCGCGCTGGCGATGAATTCTCTGCGGATCATGTGGACTTTCCTTTGGCACACGAGCTTAGCACGCGAAAAAACGGCGCCTGCTCAAGTTGTTGAGCATTGAATTGGCTTTGCTCTCAAGCAACTGTGCGGGTGCCGGCGGCGAGGAATGGTAGACTTTGCATCCTGACAAGTAGTAGCCGAAGGAGGCGTCCCACGCATGCGTTTCATTTTCCGTAGCCTGATTTTCCTGCTGTTTTCGCTGGCCAGCCTTCCGGGCCACGCACTGTTTGCCAAGCCACCCGCTCCGACCGCCGTCGTCATCCAGCCCGATCCGCTGGGCCGCGAAACGCCGCGCGCGATGGTGTCCGGCCTGATCGAAGCCCTGGCCGAACTCGATTACGATCGCGCCGCCCTGTACTTCGACCTGCCTGCCGTGAGCAGCAACCGCCAGCGCATGCAGGCGATCAGCCAGGCGCGCGGCTTCCACGCGCTGCTCGACGATGGCGGCTCGCTGCGGCCGTTCGCCGCGCTGTCGAACGAAGCCGGCGGTACGCTCGACGACGACCTGCCGATCGACCAGGAAGCCATCGGCGAAATCACCGTGAAGGGCAAGGCGGTGCCGGTGCTGCTGACGCGCGGCCAGGATGGCGAGCGCCAGGTCTGGCGCGTGTCGAAGGAAACGCTGTCGCAGATCGCCGCCGCCACCGGCCGCATGAGCGCCGCGCAGGAGGCGCAGCAGGCGGCGGAAGACAAGGAATTCATCGTGGCCGGCGCGCCGCTGAAGGACTGGGCGATCCTGCTGGGGCTCGGCATCCTGGTCTTCGGCGGCCTGTGGATGCTGGCGGCGCTGCTGGTGGCGGCCACGCGCCGGCTGGTGGCCGATCCGGCCGCCAACGGCATGTACCGCTTCGTCGAGGCGGCGCTGCCGCCGCTGAGCCTGCTGATCGCCGTCGGCATCTTCTACAACTGGGCGGACCGGCTGCCCGTCGCCATCGTGGCGCGCCAGATGCTGCTGCGCTATGCCGGCATCGTCGCCGTGATCGCGGTGGTCTGGTTCGGCCTGCGGCTGGTCGACGCGGTCGCCGAACTCGTGCTGACGCGCATGCGGCGGCAAGGCCGGCGGCAGATCGTTTCCGTCATCACGCTGGCGCGGCGCACCGTCAAGGTCCTGCTGCTGCTGTTCTCCGGCATCGGCATCCTCGACACGTTCGGCATCGACGTCACCACCGGCATCGCGGCGCTGGGCATCGGCGGTATCGCGCTGGCGCTGGGCGCGCAGAAGACCGTGGAAAACCTGGTCGGCAGCGTGACCGTGATCGCCGACCGCCCGCTGCAGGTGGGCGACTTCATCAAGGTCGGCGACGTGGTCGGCACCGTCGAGGACGTGGGCATCCGCTCGACGCGCATCCGCACCGGCGAACGCACCGTCGTCACGATTCCGAACGGCGACCTGTCGGCGCGCCAGATCGAGAACTTCGCCGAACGCGACCGCTTCCTGTTCAATCCCGTGATCGCCGTCGACCATGCCACGCCGTCGGCCAAGCTGAAGGAAGCCATCGCCATCGTCCAGGGCGTGCTGGCCGAACATGAACATATCGCCGACGGCGCCCGCGCCAGGCTGGGCAGCATCGGCGAGCGCTCGTTCAACATCGACGTGTTTGCCTATATCGACGTGCGCGAGTTCGATGTGCAGGTGGTCATCCGCGAAGCGCTGCTGCTGGCGATCTACGAGCGGCTCGAAGCGGCCGGCATCGACCTGGCGTTCCCGAACCAGACCATCCTGCTGGCCTCGGGCGGCGAACGGGCGGCGGTGGAAATGGCGGAGGAACTGCCTCGGTGACAGCCACGCGGTGGATGCGCCGATGGCGGTCATTGCGCTGCATCGGCCGGCAATCGACCTGTAAAAGTAGTCAATTTAGTTGATTTCGCGTAAGATGTCGGGCCCCGCCCAAACACCGCCCCGCACCATGAACAGCGAAGCCACCACCCTCAGGGAAGCCATTGCCCTCGTCCTGCGCGCCTGCCGCGCCGCGATGCCGTTTTTCCTCAGTATCGAAACGTGGCTGATGGTGGCCGTGGCGGCGGCCACCGTCGGCGGCTTCTGGCTGGCCTTCATGGGCGACCTGCGCAGCCTGCTGCTGTTCGGCGGCGCCATCGGCTATCTGGTGCTGCGCCCGGTGCTGCACGCGAAACGCATCCTCGGCTGGCCGTTCGTCTAGGCGGCATCTAGGCGGCATTCGCCGCCTCGTCGCTGTACATATGCCGGATACGCCGGCCTGCGCCGGTACAATGTCCTTTCAATCAACGAAAGGGCTGCCATGGCCGCACCATGGAACTGATCGACATCGTCCTGAAAGCCGGCCGCTCGGCCGTCGAACTGTCGCTGTTCATCCTGCTGCCCATCATGGTCGTCATGCTGTGCCTGATGCGACTGCTCGAAGCACGCGGCGTGATGGACTGGGTGGTAGTCCGGCTGGCGCCGGTGCTGAAACCGGTCGGCCTTACCGGCCTGAGCGTCTTCGCCGCGCTGCAGATCAGCTTTGTCAGCTTTGCCGCGCCGATCGCCACGCTGGCGATGATGGAACAGCGCGGCGCGTCGGACCGGCACCTGGCCGCCACGCTGGCGATGGTGTTCGCCATGGGCCAGGCCAATGTGATGTTCCCGATGGCCGCGCTGGACCTGCGGCTCGGCTTCGCGCTCGCGGTGTCGCTGGCCGGCGGCATGCTTGCCGCCGCGGCCACGTACTACGGCTTCGGCCGCGGCCTGTCCGGCGCTGAAAAGCCGATGGACGAGACGCTGAAGCATCCGGTGGCCGAGGACGGCAAGGGCATCCTCGACGTGATCAACCGTGCAGGCGCGGAAGCGTTCCGGATCGCGGTCGGCGTGATCCCGATGCTGGTGCTGTCGCTGGTCGCCATCACGATCCTGCGCGGGCTCGGGCTGTTCGCCTGGCTCACCGGCCTGCTCGCGCCGCTGCTGCAGGCGGCCGCCATCGATCCGAGCCTGGTGCTGCTGACGCTGACCAAGGCACTGGCCGGCGGCACGGCGGTGTTCGGCCTGCTCGACGACATGCACCGCGAAGGCACCGCCCAGATCCCCCATGCTGCGCTGGTCAACCAGAGCGCTGGCTGGCTGATCCACACGATGGACATTCCCGGCGTCGCCATCCTGATCTCCGCCGGCAAGCGCGTGGCAAGGGTGTGCACGCCCGCCATCCTGGGCGGCTGCATCGGCATCGCCGCGCGTACCGTGGCCCATGTCCTCCTGGGCTGAATACCGTCGGGGTAGCCGTTGGGTGCGTACCACGGCGCTGCATGCCGCATGGTTCAGCTGCCGCTTTGTGGAATAATCAACTTCGTGACATGCGGCCGGCGATAGACCGGAAACAGGATGCCACGGCGCTTGCATATCCTGCATCACGCGCAAGCGTTCCCTTACTCCAACAGAGAAACAGAGGACGACATGAATCTTGCCGATATCAGCAAACTGGGCGTTGCCAACCCGTTCCGCGAACGCTACGACAACTACATCGGTGGCCGCTTCACCGCGCCGGTGAAGGGCGAGTACTTCGCCAACGTCACGCCGATCACGGGCCAGCCGTTCTGCGAGGTGGCCCGTTCGTCGGCCGAAGACATCGAACTGGCGCTGGATGCCGCCCATGCCGCCCGCGAAGCCTGGGGCAAGACCTCGCCGGCCGAGCGCGCCAACATCCTGAACCGCATCGCCGACCGCATGGAGCAGAACCTGGAGCTGCTGGCCACCGCCGAGACCATCGACAACGGCAAGCCGATCCGCGAAACCAAGGCCGCCGACATTCCGCTCGCCATCGACCATTTCCGCTATTTCGCCAGCTGCATCCGCACGCAGGAAGGCGCGATCTCGACGATCGACGATGAAACCTACGCTTACCACTTCCACGAGCCGCTGGGCGTCGTCGGCCAGATCATCCCGTGGAACTTCCCGATCCTGATGGCGGTATGGAAGCTGGCCCCCGCGCTGGCGGCCGGCAACTGCGTGGTGCTGAAACCGGCCGAGCAGACGCCGGCGTCGATCATGGTGCTGGCCGAGCTGGTCGGCGACCTGCTGCCCGCCGGCGTACTGAACATCGTCAACGGCTACGGGCTGGAAGCGGGCAAGCCGCTGGCCTCCTCGAAGCGCATCGCCAAGATCGCGTTCACCGGTGAAACCGCCACCGGCCGGCTGATCATGCAGTATGCCGCCCAGAACCTGATACCGGTCACGCTGGAGCTGGGCGGCAAGTCGCCGAACATCTTCTTCGCCGACGTGATGGATGCCGACGACGACTACTTCGACAAGTGCCTGGAAGGTTTCGCGATGTTCGCGCTGAACCAGGGCGAGGTGTGCACCTGCCCGTCGCGCGTGCTGGTGCAGGAGTCGATCTACGAGAAGTTCATCGAACGGGCGCTGGACCGCGTGGCGAAGATCAAGGCCGGCAATCCGCTCGACGCGAACACGATGATCGGCGCCCAGGCCTCGCAGGAACAGCTGGAAAAGATCCTGTCCTACCTCGACATCGGCCGCCAGGAAGGCGCCGAAGTGCTGGCCGGCGGCGAACGCGCCACGCATGACGGCGACCTGTCCGGCGGCTTCTACGTGCGGCCCACCGTGTTCAAGGGCGACAACAAGATGCGCATCTTCCAGGAAGAGATCTTCGGCCCGGTCGTCTCCGTGACGACCTTCAAGGACGAAGCGGACGCGCTGCGCATCGCCAACGACACCTTGTACGGCCTGGGCGCCGGCCTGTGGACGCGCGACGGCAGCCGCGCTTTCCGCGTCGGCCGCGCCATCCAGGCCGGCCGCGTATGGACCAACTGCTACCACCTGTATCCGGCGCATGCGGCATTCGGCGGCTACAAGCAGTCCGGCATCGGCCGCGAGAACCACAAGATGATGCTCGACCATTACCAGCAGACGAAGAACCTGCTGGTCAGCTACAGCGCCAAGGCGCTGGGCTTCTTCTGACGCCGTCGCCGCCATGGCGGATGCGATCGCAAGGGTGACCGCGACCCCCGCCGCGCTGGCCTTCATCGGCGAGCTGCGGCGGCGGCATGGTCCACTGATGTTCTTCCAGTCCGGCGGCTGCTGCGACGGCAGCGCGCCGATGTGCTACGCCCAGGGCGAATTCAACCTGAGCGATACCGACGTGCATCTCGGCGACCTCGATGGCGCGCCGTTCTACATGGGCGTGGAGCAGTTCGGCTACTGGGAGCATACGCAGCTGATCATCGACGTCGTGTCCGGCAACGGCGGCATGTTTTCGCTCGATAACGGCACCGGGCGGCGCTTCCTCACCCGTTCGCGCCTGTTTACGGATGAGGAGTGCGAGCGGTTGCGGGCCAACGCCATGGGACGTTAGCTGCTGCCTGTCTGTCAAAGCAGGAAACGCCCCTGATCCTGGTGGTCCAGCGCCACCAGGTCCTCCGTCTCGTCCTTCAGTTCCACCCCCGTCAGCTGCCGCCGCCGCGCTTCCGCCAGCAGGTAATGCAGCCTGCCGGCTGCGGCGTCATACGGCAGCCCCGCCGGCCGCACGTTCGAGATGCAGTTGCGTCGTTCATCCGTCAGCCCCACGCGCGGCGCCCATGTGACGTACAGCCCCATGCTGTCCGGCGAGCTGAGGCCCGGGCGTTCGCCGACCAGCACGACGACGGTCCGCGCGCCCAGCAGCTCGCCCACCTCGTCGCCGACCGCCACGCGTCCCTGCAGCACGACCGACACCGGCGCAACCGACCATGCCTCGGCCTGCAGGCGCGCGCGCAAGGCGGCGAGGAACGGTGCGGCATGCTGCGCGACCGCCAGCGAGGACAGGCCGTCGGCCACCACGAACGCCAGGTCGTACGATCCTCCGGCCGTGGCCAGCAGGGTACGCGAGGCCGCATCGAGCCGGCGCCCCAGGTCCGGCCGCTGCAGGTAGACATGGCGGTTCGCGGCGGCGCTGTGCAGCGCCAGGCACTGCACAGCCCCAGGCCATGCGGCGTCGAGCGCCCGCGCCAGGGTGCCGCTGTCGAGTTCAGCGTGCACGGCGTCGCGGGCGCGGGCATGGGCCAGCTGGAAATCGAGCTGGGCGGAAGTCGGCTGGCTGACGCCGGCGTGGCCGAGGGCGATGCGGGCCGCGCTGAAGCGGCGCAGCGCCAGCCAGGCATCCGGTTTGACGACAGGGTCGGTCATGGCGGCTCCTTCAGGAAATGCGCAGCAGCGCCTGCTCGAACGGCGCCGGCAATGCGCGGCCCAGCCGGAAGCCGCCATCCAGGCTGCCATCACCGCCGCTGTCGCCATCGCCGGTAAAGATGCCCATGCCGCGCAGCCACGCGGCGAACTCGGGCGCCGGCGCCAGGCCCAGCGCGCGGCGCAGGTACAGCGCGTCGTGGAACGAGGTGGTCTGGTAGTTCAGCATGATGTCGTCCGCGCCGGGCACGCCCATCACGTAGGTGCAGCCGGCCGCGCCGAGCATCGTCAGCAGCACGTCCATGTCGTCCTGGTCGGCTTCGGCGTGGTTGGTGTAGCACACGTCGCAGCCCATCGGCAGGCCCAGCAGCTTGCCGCAGAAGTGGTCTTCCAGGCCGGCCCGGGTGATCTGCTTGCCGTCGTACAGGTACTCCGGGCCGATGAAGCCGACCACGCTGTTCACCAGCAGCGGCGCGAACCTGCGCGCCACCGCATAGGCGCGCGCCTCGCAGGTCTGCTGGTCGAGGCCGTGGTGGGCGCCGGCCGACAGGGCGCTGCCCTGGCCCGTCTCGAAGTACATCACGTTGTCGCCAGCCGTGCCGCGCCCCAGCGACAGCGCCGCCGCGCGCGCTTCGCCCAGCAGCGCGAGGTCGATGCCGAAACTGGCGTTTGCCGCCTGCGTGCCGGCGATGGACTGGAACACCAGGTCGACCGGCGCGCCCCGTTCGATGGCGGCAATGGTGTTGGTCACGTGGGTCAGCACGCACGACTGCGTGGGAATGGCATGGCGGGCGATGATCTCGTCGAGCATCGACAGCAGCCGCATCACCTGCGGCACGTTGTCGGTGGCGGGATTGATGCCGATGACGGCATCGCCGCTGCCGTGCATCAGGCCGTCGAAAATGCTGGCGGCAACGCCGGAAGGATCGTCGGTGGGATGGTTCGGCTGCAGCCGCGTCGACAGCGTGCCCGGCAGGCCGATCGTGTTGCGGAACCGCGTGACGGTGCGGCACTTGCGCGCCACCAGCACCAGGTCCTGGATGCGCATGATCTTCGAGACGGCGGCGGCCATTTCCGGCGTGATGCCCGGCGCGATGCGTGCCAGCGCCGGCGTATCGGCATCGTCGCCCAGCAGCCAGTCGCGGAAGTCGCCGACCGTCAGGTGGCGAATGGGGGCGAACGCGGCGGCATCGTGCCCGTCGACGATCAGGCGCGTGACCTCGTCGCTTTCGTATGGCACCAGGGCTTCGTTCAGGAAGGTGGCCAGGGGCAGGGCGGCAAGGGCCATCTGCGCCGCCACTCTCTCTTCGGCGCTGCCGGCCGCCACGCCGGCAAGGTAGTCGCCCGACCTGGCCGGCGTGGCCTTCGCCATCAGTTCGCGCAGGCCGGCGAACCCGTAGGTGCGGGTGCCGACGATATGGGTAATCCGGCTCATGGCTGCCTCCGATCGGTGATGCCCGGGATGTCGGGCTACGGATGATCCTAACTTAGCACAAGGCGGTGCCGGCGCGTCGCCGCCGCGGCGCATGGGGAGGCGATCATCGGCGTGAGTGATTCGCGGGCAAGGGCGCATTGCGGGGAGAATGCCGCCAAGATAGGCGTCCTGGTGAAACTTCCGAACGAACCGCCGATGAACGCATTCCAACGTACCACCCACGCTTTCCTGCTTGCCATCCTGTGCGCCGGCACATCCGCCATCGCCGCCGAGGCATATGCGTCGCGCGATCCCGCCTTCACGCGTTCGCTGAACGGCGAGTGGGCCTTCCGCTACGTGCCGGGCCTCGATGCAGGCGCCGACGGCGGCTTCGCTGCGCCCGGTTTCGACGTGGCGGCTTGGGCCACCATCCCGGTTCCCGCCAACTGGGAGCTGAAGGGCTTCGCCGAACCGTCGTATGCCGACGAACTGAAGGATGGCCTCGGCCTGTACCGCCGCACGTTCGCCGTGCCGGACGGCTGGCAGGGCAGGCGCACCTTCCTGCGCTTCGAAGGGGTGGCATTCGGCTACGAGGTCTGGGTCAACGGGAAGAAGGCCGGCGAGTCGAGCGCCAGCGCGTTCAACCGGCACACCTTCGACGTCAGCGGACTGCTGCGCGATGGCAGCGAGAACGTGCTGGCGGTCCGGGTGACCACCAAGCCCCTCGGGTTCGAATTCGACCTGAACGACGACTGGTCGCTGTCCGGCATCTACCGCGACGTCACGCTGTTCTCGGTGCCCGAGACCCATGTGCGGGACCTGACGACAGCCACGAAGCTTGGCACAGGCGGTGCGGCGGAACTGTCCGTTGCCGTGGACCTGAGCCGGCCCGATGGCGACGTTCGCGCGCAGTTGTATGGGCCGGACGGCCGCCTGGCCGGCGAGGCGGCGCTGCAACGCGGCACTGCGCAGGGCAGCGCCGGCACCATCCGCGTGGCAAAGCCCAGCCTGTGGAGCGCCGAGACGCCATCGCTGTATCGCCTGCGGCTGACGGTGTCGGTGGGTGGCAAGCCGGTGCAGGTGCTGGAAGAACGCGTGGGCCTGCGCGAAGTGTCCATCGCCAACGGCGTGCTGCTGCTGAACGGGCGGCCGATCAAGATGCGCGGCGTGAACCACCACGACCTGGAACCGCGGCATGGGCGGGCCATCACCGTGGAGCAGATGCGGCGCGATATCGAACTGATGAAGAAGGGGAACGTCAATTACCTGCGTACGTCGCACTACCCGCCGGACGTGCGGCTGCTGGAACTGTGCGACGAGATGGGCATGTACGTGATGGACGAGGTGTCGATCGGCCACGGCGAAAAAAACCTGGAGAAGCCCGAGTACCGCGCCAATATCCTGGCGCGGGTGGAGCCGACCATCCTGCGCGACAAGAACCGGGCGTCGGTGCTGGTCTGGAGCATCGGCAATGAGAACCCGATCACCGATGCCGAGCTGGAAGCGGCCAGGCTGGCCAAGTCGCTCGATCCTGGCCGGCCGGTGACCATCCCGAAGATCGGCAGCTATTTCGCCGCCAATTACGAGAAAATCCCGGCCTGGGTCGAACTTCATGCGCCGCATTACCCCACCAATGCGCGCATGGCCGATTACGCGGCGAAGCTGGACCGGCCGACGATCTTCACCGAGTACGCGCATGCGCTGGGGCTGGCCACCGACCGCCTCCAGGATCAGTGGGACATCATCCAGAAACACCCGGTGTTTGCCGGCGGCTCGATCTGGCACTTCATGGACCAGGGCATCCTGCGCAACAGCGCGCAGCCGGTCGACACCGGCAAGCCCACCCAGCTGGTGTGGCTGAACGAACGGCAGTACTTCGACACGCACGGGCTGGACGGCGCCGATGGCGTGACCTATGCGGACCGTACGCCGCAGTCCGATTTCTGGCAGATGCGCAAGGTCTATGCACCGGTGCAGATCGCCGAACGCCAGGCGGCCGTGCGCCCCGGCAGGCAGCAGATTGCGCTGACGGTCGAGAACCGCCACGATTTCCGCTCCCTGGCCGGGATCACGCTGCACTGGGTGCTGCAGCGCAACGGCAAGGGGATCGGGCAGGGCAAGGCCGCGCCACGCACGCCGGCACGCGGCAGGGAAACGGTGCGCATCCCGGTCGAGATTCCGGCCGACGCCGCCGGCGATGTGCTGGCGCTGGAAGTGCGCGCCGTCGACGAGACCGGCATGCAGGTCAACGAACGGGTGGTCCGGCTCGACCTGCCCGCGGCGTCGCGTCGACAGGTGCTCGACGAGGCGCTGGCATCGACGCCCGGCGAGCCGCTCAAGGTCAGCGAAACCCACTCCGCGTACAGGATCACCGCGCCGCACTGGATCCTGACAGTGAAGCGCCATTCGGGCGACGTATCGATCACCGACCGCGACGGCCGCATACTGGTGGCCGGCCTGGCGCCGCATACCGGCCGGCGGCCGACGATGGTCGAACAGCTCAATGGCAAGGAGGGCGGCCTGTGGACCGCCACGGCACTGGCCACGCTGCAACAGGCGAAGGTCGCCATGACGCGCGTCGGCACCGGCGTGCAGGTGGAGGTGTCCGGCCGCTATCCGAAGCCCGGCGCGGAGGATGAGGCGCTGGTGGGCGGCTACCGGCTCACGATGGACACCGCCGACGCCGGTGGCGCCATCGCCGTGCAGTATGCCTTCCGGCCCGATCACGCGAAGGGCACGCTGTCGGAGGCGGGGCTGTCCATCGCCGCGCCGGCCAGCCTGGGCGAATTCCGCTGGATCGGCCAGGGACCGCATGCCGGCTATCCCGGCAAGGACCGGCTCAACGAATTCGGCCTGTTCCACCTGAACGAGGCCGACCTGCGCTTCCGCGGCAACCGCCGCGAAACGGACGTGGCGGCGCTGACCACGGCCGCCGGCGCGGGCTTTGCCGTGACGATGCCGTCAGGCGACGTGGCGGTCGAACGGGAAGGGGAGCAGATCCTCGTCAGCCACAACGCGCTGATCGGCAGCCTGGGCAACAAGCTGACGAAGCCGGAAGTCATGCTGCCGCTGGACGGCATCCGCGAGATCGCGGGGACGTTCACGCTGTACCCGCTCGCATCGGCGTGGCCGGCGCCGCTGCTGCGCTGGTTCGGCCAGCCGGCCGCCGCGACCGGCGTGTACCGGCCGTTCCACCATAGCTACGATCAATAGAGCGTTGTGCAGGGCCGCGCTGCGGGTTGCGCGGCGAGCGTTGTCAGTGCGCCGCTTCCGGTGCCATCACCGGGCCGGCCGGCAGCGCGGCCAGTCCCTTCGGCTGGCTGACGGTCAGCGACGTCACGTAGCTGGCGCTGGCATAGGCCTTGCCGGCTCGCTCGCCGCCGGTCTTGTCGGTGTGCTTGGTTTCCAGCACGTACACGCCGCGCCACGGCAGGTCGAACTGCACCGCGCCCTGCTCGTCGGTCGTGGCTTCCCGGGTCCAGCCGCTCGGCACGGTGGCGTTGACGGCCACTTTCGGCAGTGGCTGGCCCTTGTAGAACACCTTGAACTGCCCGGCGGTCCCGGTCGGCACGATGTCGAGCGCCAGCTTCGGCTGCTGGGCCGCGAAGTTCGTCACCAGGCGCGCGGCCGGGATCCACACGTGGGTGCTGACCTTGCCATCCTTGGTGGTCTCCCACGACGGGTAACTGGCTTCCTCGGCCACGACCGATTCGCCGGCGGCCGGCGCGCCGGACAGCACGAAGCCCTTCGCGGTCTTGTCGGCCGTCAGCGCGCGCTCGCCCGCGGCGCCGATCAGCGTGGCGCTCGGGGCCACGAACTTGTCCAGCAGCCCCGGGGTCGTCTCGCGCTGGTTCAGGCCGAACTCGCCGAACTGCAGCTTGACGGTCTTGCCGTCCTGTTCCAGCCAGACATGGTGGGCCTGGGCGGCGGGGGCGGCGAGGATGGCGAGGGAGAGCAGCAGTTTGTTCATGGGGTTTCGGGCGGGGGTTATTGTGGGCAGGTATTGTAATGGGAATCATTCGCATTGGCAAATGAGCCTTTGGCTGGGCAGCGCGATGTTGCAAATGGCGGTTGAGTGGCAGACCCTGCGACGCTGCCGCCATGTCCACATCGGGCTGCACAATCTCGGCTGCAGCCCTTTCGCCAACCGCTACTTCGGCGCCACCCGCCAGATCTCGCCGGTCACGTCGTCGTCCACCAGCAGCGAGCCGTCGTCCTGTACCACCACGGAGGAGGGGCGTCCCCACACTTCCTTGTCGCTGACCACGAAGCCGGTCATGAAGTCCTGGTATTTCCCGGACGGCACACCATCCTTCATGAACACGCGCACCACCTTCGAGCCGGTGCGGGTGGCGCGGTTCCAGGAGCCGTGCAGGGCCAGGAACAGGTCGCCGTCGTATTCCACCGGGAAGCGGGCCTTTGCGGCGGGCGGCGCGGCGTACATGATCATGCCGAGCGGCGCCGAGTGCGCGGTCAGCAGCAGGTCCGGCGCGGTGACCTTGCCTTTCAGGTCGGGGCGGTGCCCTTTCAGGCGCGGCTCCTCGTGGTCGCCAATGTAGTACCACGGCCAGCCGTAGTGGGCGCCGGCCTTCACGCGCGTCAGGTAGTCGGGCGGCAGGTTGTCGCCCAGGAGGTCGCGCTCGTTCACGCTGCACAGCAGGTCGCCCGTGCGCGGGTACAGGTACATGCCGACGCAGTTGCGCAGGCCGGTGGCGAAGGTGCGCCTGTTCTTGCCGTCCGGGTCGAACGCCAGCACCAGCGCGCGGTCGAATTCGGAACCCCACGGTGCGCCCAGGCCATGCTTTTCCTCCCACTGCGCCAGCGGCTCCGGCGGTGTCAGGCCGATCTCCTCGGCCACGTTCGATGCCGATCCGATCGACAGGAACATCGTCTTGCCGTCGGCGGAGAACACCAGCGTGCGCGACGAATGGCTGCCGGTTTCGGCCGTCAGCTTCGGCACCACCACTTCCGGCTCCGCGGTGGCGACCAGGTCGCCGTTCCGGTACGGGAAACGCACGATCGAGTTCACGTTCGCCACGTACAGGTACTGCGGGTTCGGGCCGGCGGGCCAGAAGGCGAAGCCGAACGGCCGGTCCAGCTTAGCGGCGAACACGCTGACCCGGTCGGCCTTTTCGCCGGTGGACGAGCGGAACACCTTGATCAGCCGCTTCGTCGTCGACGAGATGAAGATGTCGCCGTTCGGCGCCTTGGCCATCACCCGGCCGCGGTCCGGATCGGTGGCCCACAGGTTGACGCTGAACTTGTCCGGCACGGCGGGCAGCACGCCCTGCGGGCGCGGCACGGTGCGCGGGTTGTTGCCGGCGCTGGCGCTGGCAAACGGCGGCGGCAGGTCGGCCATGCGCACTTCGTGGATGCGGCCCGGCGCGTCGTCGCTCCAGTGTTCCTCGCCGCGCGTGGCCGCCGTCGCCGCCTGCGCCGGTGCGGTTGCAGCGGCGGCAGACTCCTTGCCCTTCGCGGTGCCGAGCCAGGCAACGAGCGCGGCCCGCTCGCCGGCATCGGGCACGGCGATCGGCATCGTCGTGCCGGGCGCGTAGGCCGCCGGGTCTTTCAGGAACAGGTCGAGCTCCTGCGCCGTCCAGCGTTTGCCCCGGGCGCCGGCGGCTGCCAGCGCCGGCGAATAGCCGAAGCCCGGTACGCCCGCCACCTTGCGGCCGAGCGTGTTGAACAGCGGCGGGCCGGCCAGCGCCGCCATGTCGGGCGTCGCCGTGTGGCAGATCGCGCAGTTGTTCTGGAAGATGCGCTTGCCGTCCGGCGCGGCGGAGGCGGAAGCGGCCAGCAGCAGCCCGGTAGTGGCAATGGCAAGCCTGGTCGCGGTGAACGAATGCATGGGATTTCCCGATTGGTGGTCGATACCGGCATTGTCAACCGGCCGCCGGGACCCTTTCAATCATTCCGATGAGAGAAACGCGGGCGTCACCGGCACGCCGCTCAATGCGGCACCTCGTAGCGCACCACGGCTTCTGCCCGCATGTCGTAGCCGATCGCGTCGATCAGGCCCGCCACGCTGTCGGGGCTGCGGTTGCGCGCAATGCGCAGCGTGCCGCTGACGTGGATCGGATCCATCATGCCGATGCCCGTCACCGGCCGGTCGAGCGTGACGTGGATTACCTGGTTGGCCGGCGGCGGCGGCGCGTGGATGCAGGCGCCGAAGTAAGGCACCAGCAGGAATTCGCCGACGGCGTCGCCCTCGCTGTCCAGCGGGATCATGTAGCCGCCAATGCGGATACGTTCGCCGTCCATCGTCGGTTCCACCGGTGCGTCGGCCCATGCCGCGCGCAGCCGTTCCAGCGCCGCCATCGCCCGGGGATCGTTGTCCTGCAGGCGGGCGATGTCGTCGTTGAAGGTCTTCACCGGTTCCCAGTCCTGCGGTGCCAGCGCAAACCATTCGACGTCCTGCAGCGGCTTGGCGGCCCTTGCGGCAGGAGCCGGGGACGGGGCAGGGGCAGGGATAGTCGCAGGAGGTGCCGGCGGCGCCTGCGTATCGTCGCGCATCCACAGTGCACCGCCCGCGGCGGCGGCGATGCCCGCCAAGATCGCCAGGATTGCCGGTATGCGCTTCATGTCCTGGGCGCCAGTCCATCCGCCAGCGCCAGCCGGTAGGCGCGTACCCCCGGGATGACGCTGGCAATGAGCCCGGCGGCAAGTACGGCGGCAAGCAGCCGCATCTCCCCGATGCCGGGCCGGAAGGCATCGATCGACAGCCCCCAGTGCGCCTGGGCCCATGGCGCCAGCGCCAGCGCCGCCACTTGCAGCAGCGCCATTCCGGCGGCGGCGCCGGCCACGGTCAGCCCCAGGCCTTCGCACAGCAGCAGCAGGAAGATGTGGGCCGGCCGGGCGCCCACCGCGCGCAGTATCGCCAGCTCGCGCCGCCGTTCGTTCAGGCCGGCCAGTACGGCGGCGGCCAGCCCGGCCAGCGCCACCGCCAGCACCAGCGCGGCAATCGCGCGCATCAAGTGCTCGACCGAGCTCGTGATGTCCCACAGCTGGCGCAGCGCCACGCCGGGGATGACCGCGGTCAGCGGTTCCGCCGCATCGCTGCCGATGGCCCGCTGCATGCGCAGCGCGGCGGCGCGCTGCTTCAGGCCGACCAGCACGGCCGTCACCTGTTCGGGGTGCAGGTCGAACTTGTGCACGTCCGCTGCGCCGATCGACAGGCCGGGCACGTGCGCGCCGCCATGCCAGTCCAGGTGGATCGCCGTCATCGCCGGGAGGGCGATGTGCAGCGCGCGGTCCACCGGCGTGCCGGTCGGTGCGAGCACGCCGGCGACCGTGAACGGCTTGTCGTGATGGTGGGATTCGCCCAGGTCGGCGGCGCCGTGGCTCAGGGTCAGCCTGTCGCCGGGCCGGTAGCCGAGGCGGCGTGCCACCTCCGCGCCCAGTACCACGTCGAACAGGGCATCGAAACGGCCGCCGGCCGCGAATGCCAGCGCGCGGCCGCGGCCATGCCGGTAATGATCGAAGTAGGCCGTGGTGGTGCCCACCACGGGAAAGCCGCGGTGCGAGTCGCCCAGCGCGATCGGGATGGTCCACGCCACGGCAGGGTCGGCGGCGATGCGCTGCGCGCTGTGCCAGTCCATGCCGGCAGCGGGTTCGCCGATGTGGAACACGGAGGACAGCAGCAGTTGTATCGGGTGGCTGCGCGGGCCGACGACGAGATCGGTGCCGGCCAGCGCCGTGGAAAAGCCGTCGCGCGCGGCATGGCGCAGGCGTTCGACGCCGAGCAGCAGGGTAACGGACAGCACGATCGAGCCGAACGTCAGCAGCAGGGCGAAACGGCGGCTGCGGGCGCTGTGCCAGGCCAGGCTCAGGATCGCCATCATGCCGGGCGATGCAAGCCGGCCAGCGCGACGCTCCGGTCGAAGCGCGCCGCCAGCCGCAGGTCGTGGCTGACGAACAGCAGGGCCGACGGCGCGGCGCATTCGGACAGCAGCAGGTCCATGAACTGATTCCTGTTGGCGTCGTCGAGCGCGGAAGTCGGCTCGTCCGCCATCACCAGGTCGGGCTGGCCGATCAGCGCCCGCGCCGCGGCCACGCGCTGCTGCTGGCCGACGCTGAGCTGCGCCACCGGCCGCCGGTGCAGCGCCGCGGGCAGTCCGAGCCGGTCCAGCAGGCGCTCCGCCTCGGGCCGCGGTCCGCCGTGCGCCGCGGCGCGCATGCGGCGCGCGCGCGAGAAGCGGCAGGCCAGCAGCACGTTGTCGACCATCGACAGCCACGGCAGCAGGTTGAACTGCTGGAACACGATGCCGATGCGGTCGGCGCGGAAGCGGTCGCGTTCACCCGCCGGCAGCGCGGCGATGTCGGTGCCGGCGATCCGCACCGTGCCGGCCTGCGGCACGGCCACGCCGGCCAGGAGCGCGAGCAGCGTGCTCTTGCCGCAGCCGCTCGGGCCGTGCAGGAACACCCGCTCGCCCGGCGCAATCGCGAAGGAGTCGATGGCCAGGGAATCGGTGCCAGAGGAATCGATGCCAGAGGAATCGACGCCAGGGCGGGGCGCGGCGGCATCCGTCCAGCTGAAACGCACGCCGTCGAGCGCGACAGCCGGCGCCACCGCCGCGCCGGCCCGTGCGGGCGCCGCCATCACCGCCGTGCGCCCGGCGGCAGGCTGGCCGCGCAGCGCCGGCAGCAGATCCGGTTGCGCATGTGCGCGCCGAACAGCAGCAGCGCGCCGGCGACGCTCACCACCGCTTCGGCATCGTGGCCAAAGCGCGGCTCGACGACGAACATGGCGATGGCCAGGCAGGCCAGGCCCGCGCCGCCCAGCAGCGGTACCGCAAGGCGCCGGTGCGCCAGGTAGCCCGGCCCCAGCGACAGCAGCGCGGCAACCACCGCCACGCCCAGCAGCACCTCGTGCACATGCCCGTCGTCGGCCCAGGTCATGGCGGGCAGCAAGGCCAGCAGCACGGGCATGGCCAGGCAGTGGACCATGCACAGGGTGGAGGTGAACAGGCCCGCGGCATCGGCCACGCCGGTCAGTTTGTTCATGGAGTTTCCTTTCGTCGTGGCGGGTCAGAAGAAGTAGCGCAGCGAGCCTTCGAGCTGCGTGCGCGGCACTGTCGACACCAGCAGGCCGGCGGCGGTACCGTAGGCGATATCGCTGGCGAACCTGTGCGGCTGGACGACCAGCGCCAGCGACGCCTGCACTTTTCCGATGTCGTAGCCGGATTTCAGGCTGTAGCGGATGTACGTGGGCATGTCGCGCTGCACCGAGGGGATGCCGGTGTAATACGGGTTGCGGGCGGTCGCGTAGATGTCGCCGTTCAGCGTGACGCGCCCGGCGCCGAGCGCGCTCCGGTACTGCGCGCCGGCCTTCCACGTGTGCGCCGGCACCGACAGCAGCGCGCCGGCGCCGGGTGCCGGATTGTCGAGCCGGGCGCGCAGGATGCGGCCGTAGCTGAGGTACGCGCTGGCGGCGCGGCCGGGCTGCCAGTTGACGTCGATCTCGTAACCCCTGCGCGTGGTCTGGCCGGACGGCAGGAACACGTCCGGCGCGGTGTTGACGATCTCGTCGTCGTTGCGGATGGTGTAGACGGCGCCCGCCACGTTCCAGCCGGCAGCCGGACGGGCCTGGATGCCCAGGTCGTGCGAGCGCACCTTGCTCGGATCGATGCCCGCGTTGATGCGGCCGCCCGGCGCGCCCAGCGGCCCGAGGCTGCCGCTGGCGCTGATCTGCTCGGCGGCCGGCGAACGGAAACCTTCCGCCACGTTGGCGAACACGTCCAGGCCGGGATGCGCGCTCCACAGCAGCCCGACCTTCGGCGTGAATGCCGATCCCCGGTAAGGAGTCGAGGCCGCCGGTAGCTTGCGGTTGACCAGGTCGTACTCGAAGCGGTCGTAGCGCGCGCCGGCATGCAGCTTCAGGGCCGGCAGCACGCGGTACTGGCCTTGCGCGAACGCGCCGTAGGTCAGCAGGTCGAGCTCCTGGTTGTTGATGTAGCTGGCGGTGGGCTGGCGGTCCCGGTACTGGCGGCGCAGCGCATCGCCCTTGTCCGAGCGGGTCTCGACACCGGCGGTCAGCACGGCGGTATCGCCGAATGCCCAGGTCGTGCCGGCCCGGCCGCCAAGGATCGTGCGGTCGTCGTAGCCGAAAGTGTGCAGCGTGGTGCTGGTGGCGATCGCGCGGCTGCGCTGGAAATCCTCGGCATACACGGTGGCGAACCAGCCTGCAGCGCCAGTCGGCTGGCGGTTGAACACCAGCGTCTTGCGGTGGGCGTCGCCGAAGCCGGGCAGGCCGAACTGCGTCGAATGCGGGTCGAGGCCTGCTTCCATCGCCGGCAGCGACAGGTAGCCGGCGCCCGCGTAGTCGGAGCGGTAATAGCTGGCGCGCAGGCTGTAGATGCCGTCGCCGATGGTCGTCGACAGCTTCCAGAACAGGTTCGTGCGGTCGTTGCTGGCGCCGTGGCGGAAACCATTGCTGCGGTAGCGGTCCGCCACCAGCAGCGAGCGCACCGCGCCGTATTCTCCGGACAGCGTCAGCGACGCGCGGCGGCCGCCGTAGCCGGCCAGCGTGATCGCCGCGCTCGACGGCGTGGCGGCGCCGCCTTCGCGGGTGGCGATGGCGATCGAACCGGCGCGGTTCTGGTCGCCGTACAGTGCCGAGACCGGGCCCTTGATGACGGCGACGCTGTCGATCATGTCCGCCGTCATCCATTCCAGGAACGCCGGTCCATGGCCCGCGCCGCCCTGGCTGGACGGGATGTTCTGGGGCACACCGTCGATGTAGATGGCGGTATCGGCGCCGTGCGTGCCCTGGGTGGCGAAGCCGCGCATGCGGAAGCCGTTGCCGGTGTCGCCCTGGTCGATGTTGTTGGCCACCACGCCGGGAATGCGCTGGAAGATGTTGGAGATGTCGCGGCCGACGGCCAGCGTGGCGATGTCGTCGGCGGTGATCGTGTTCACGGTGCCGGGCAGCGCGCCAGGCGCCACGGACGGTGCGGTACGTTCTTCTTCCACCTTGCTGCCGCGGATTTCCACGACCTGCGACGGTGCCTCGCCGGCCGGTTCACCCGCGGCGCGGGCGATGCCGTGAATCGCGCAGGCGATGAAGACGGCGCGCGGCAGCGCACGGACGGGCGGGGCGGGAGGGACGGCGCGGCGTGGCAGGGAAAGCAAGATCGAGCTCCAGGCAAAGGCGAAAGGACTGAACTATACGATAATGAGAATGCATTATCAAGTGAGTCAAGCCAAAAACCGGGTCGGTCCCCTTGGTTGAAGCCGGTGGCCGGGGCAGCAGTCAAGGACTGGCGGGGACAGACCCCTGAGGCGCCGCTGCCATGTGCGGCTTCATGTTGTGGTCGTGAAAAGCAAACGGCGGCCGAAGCCGCCGTTTGCTGGTCACCGCGGCATGCCTGCCGTCAGATCGGTGCGATGCGCCCGGTGCCCAGCAATGCGAGCAGCACGATGCCCAGCATGATCCGGTAGATCACGAACGGCATGAAACCGCGGCTGCTGACGATTTTCAGGAAGCCGACGATGACCGCGTAGCCGACGAAGAAGGCCACCACGGTTGCCAGCGCGGTCGGGCCGGGTGCCACCGGGCCGGCCACGCCCCAGCTTTTCACCAGCTGGTAGCCGCCGGACGCCATCACGGCCGGAATCGCCAGCAGGAAGGAGTAGCGTGCGGCGGCCTCGCGCGAATAGCCCATCAGCAGGCCGGCCGTGATGGTGCCGCCCGAGCGGGACACGCCCGGGATCAGCGCCATCGCCTGGGCGAAGCCGAAGACGATGCCGTCGCGCCAGGTCATCTGGCCCAGCGACAGCCGCTGCTTGCCGAAGCGGTCGGCAAAGCCCAGCAGGACGCCGAAGGCGATCAGCATGGTGGCGGTCAGGTACAGGTTGCGCAGGTAGGTTTCGATGGCGTCCTGCAGCAGCAGCCCGAGCACGCCGATGGGGATCGAGCCGACGATGATCAGCCAGCCCAGGCGCACGTCCGGGTCCTTGCGCAGGGAGGGATCGGACAGGCCGCGCAGCCAGGCCGCGGCGATGCGGGCGATGTCGTGGCGGAAGTAGATCAGCACGGCGAGCTCGGTGCCGATCTGCGTGATGGCGGTGAAGGCGGCGCCCGGGTCCATGCCGGAGGGCAGGAACGGGCCGATGATGCGCAGGTGCGCGCTGGAGGAAATGGGGAGGAATTCGGTCAATCCCTGGACCAGTCCCAGCAAGGCGGCTTCCAGCCATCCGATCGATGTTGCGGTCATGCGTGTTTATCCTGAAATGTCAAAAAGTCATCATGATATACAACAATGCCTTCATTGCAGCAAATACAACACCTGAAACGAGCACGGCCGACGCGGCGGCGGTCGCCAGCCCGGCCACGATCCACACGCCATCGCGCTCCAGCACGCCGAGCGCCAGCATGCTGATCGCCAGCGACGGCAGCATGTTGCCCAGTGGGATCGGCAGCAGCACCACGATGGCGAGCAGCAGGCAGATCACGCCCACCACGTATTCCATCGGCGGCAGCGCCCACGCACTGCCGCGCGGGCGCAGCATGCGTTCGGCGCGCAGCAGCCATGGCCGGATGCGGCCGATCAGCGCCTGGAAATCGGTGCGCGCGATCGAGCGCGTGGCGATGAAGGCCGGCAGCCAGGGCTTGCGCGCGAACGCCAGCTGGGCGGCCAGGATCACCAGCGGCGCGCCGAGGATCGCCGAGGTGCCGGGCAGCGTCGGCAGTACGTTGGGGCACGCGAACACGAACAGCAGCGCGGCCAGCGCGCGGTCGGCCAGCGCCGTCAGCAGGTCGCCGATCGAGATGCGTTCGCGCGTGCCGTCCTCGGCGAGCTGCTGCAGTACTTCCGACAGGGCGGGGCCACCCGCTTGCTTGCTCATGGGATAGCCTCGCCCGGGGTATCGGCAACGATGCGGCACACCAGCACCTTGGCGATGCGCCGTTCCTCGACGGCGAGGATTTCATAGCGCAGGCCATCGAGTTCGAGCACCTGGCCCGTTTCGGGGAAGCTCTCGAAGTGTGCCAGCAGGAAGCCGGCCAGCGACGTGTAGTCGGTATCGTCACTGACCAGCGTATCGGTTTCCAGCACCTGTTCGAGCAGGTGCAGGTCGGCCGCGCCGTCGACTTCCCATACACCGGGCGCCTTCGGCTGGATGGTCAGTTCCTCGTCCTCGTCGGGGAATTCGCCGGCGATGGCTTCCAGGATGTCGACTGGCGTCAGCAGGCCCTGCACGACGCCGTATTCGTCCGTTACCAGCACGACCTGGCCGTGCGAGCGCTTCAGCGTCTCCATCGCCTTCAGCACGCCGGCGGTATCGGGCAGCACGATCGGCGTGCGCATGCGGCCGCCGGAGTCGTCGATCGGACGGTGCTGCAGCAGGTCGCCGATCAGGTCCTTGGTGCGGGCAATGCCCAGCACGTTGTCCAGCTGGCCCCGGCACACCGGCATCAGGCTGTGCGGCGTTTCCTGAAGTTGGTGCAGGATCGTGCCGGCGTCATCGTCGAGGTTGACCCACGACATTTCCGAGCGCGGCGTCATGATCGAACGCACCGAGCGGTCGCCCAGGGTCAGCACGCCGCTGACCATATTGCGCTCCTCCACGGCAAACGCGTCACGTTCCACGGGCCGGGCGTCCTGCGTGTCGTCCGCGGTTTCGGTGCGCTTGCGGCCACCCATCAGGCGCAGCACGGTGTCGGCCGTGCGGTCGCGGAACGGCACGCGCGCCTGGCTTTTCAGGAAATTGCGGCGCGCGAACTGGTTCAGCGTCTCGATCACGATCGAGAAGCCGATGGCCGCGTACAGGTAACCCTTCGGGATATGGAAGCCCAGGCCTTCGGCCACCAGCGACAGGCCGATCATCAGCAGGAACGACAGGCACAGCACGACCACGGTCGGATGCGCGTTGACGAAGCGCGTCAGCGGCTTCGATGCCAGGATCATCACGCCGATCGAGATGATGACGGCGGCCATCATCACGCCCAGCTCGTCGACCATGCCGACGGCCGTGATCACGGCATCGAGCGAGAACACGGCATCGAGCACGACGATCTGCGCCACCACGGCGCCGAAGCCGGCATACACCTTCGACCCGGTCGGCGCATGGGTGACACCTTCGAGCCGCTCATGCAGTTCGATGGTGGCCTTGAACAGCAGGAACACGCCGCCGGCCAGCAGGATCAGGTCGCGGCCGGAGAAGCCCTGGCCCGCCACGAAAAACAGCGGCGTGGTCAGCGTGACCAGCCAGGAGACGATCGTCAGCAGGCCAAGGCGCATCAGCATCGCCAGCGACAGGCCGATCAGCCGCGCCTTGTCGCGCTGGTGGGGCGGCAGCTTGTCCGCCAGGATCGCGATGAAAATCAGGTTGTCGATGCCCAGGACGATTTCCAGGACGACAAGCGTCAGCAAACCCGCCCAGATTGCCGGGTCGAAGAGCCATTCCATTTGATAAAACCTCGTTAAGACAACAGTACTTCTTGAAGGAAAAACAGGAGAGTGCGGGGGGCCGCGCGCCGGCAAGCGCAGGCGAACGCAGGCGAACGCCAACCGGTACGGCGCTGCCGTATCAGGCTGCGGGAGGCGGTTTTATCGGCGGCAGGGGATCGCGCCCGCGCCGGGACGGCACGAACGAGGAGACCGAAGCATCGGGTGGCGCGGTGTACGGCAGCGGTGCGGCGGCGTGCACGGTGTCATGGAAATCCATGCCGGCGGGCGGTTCGTCCGGATCGATGTCGCACACGGCTTCACCGGCCTGGCTGTCGATCGACAGGACCAATGCCTCGATGGGCGCCGGCGCATGAGCGGCGACGGACATCGACAGCGCGAGGACATTCAGGGGGAACAGCAGGGCAAGGAAGATGACGAATAATCGTCTCATAAACATAACGTTACACGGAACGCGGCAAGTGTACCACGCCTCGGGGCGCGCGGCCGTCCGTGTTGGGGCAGCGCAGGGGGCCGGGCATCACGTTCATGGATTACGCTATCATGCGCGTCGCGGCCGGTGCGGCCGGTCAGGTTCAGCGAGGCGGCATGGCGGTCATCAATCCCAGTGAAGTAGAGTTCAACGCCATCCGTGCCCAGGGGCCGGGCGGGCAGAACGTCAACAAGGTGTCGTGCGCGGTGCATGCGCGGTTCGACATCGCAGCTTCGTCGCTGCCGGCGCGCGTGAAGGAACGCCTGCTGGCCATGCGCGACGCGCGCATCACCCAGGAGGGCGTGCTGGTGATCAAGGCGCAGGCATCGCGCAGCCTGGAACAGAACAAGGAAGAGGCGCTGCGCCGCATCCAGGAGCTGGTCGACGCGGCGGCGCACGTTCCGGTTGTGCGCCGCGCCACGAAGCCGACCCGCGGCTCGCAGGTGCGGCGGGTCGATGCCAAGGTGCGCAGCGGGAAGATCAAGGCGCTGCGGGGCAAGGTCGCCGACTGAGCTGCGAACCCCATGCCTTGCCGGCCCCATGCCTTGACCGGCGTTATGCCTCGGCCGGCGCCTATGCCTTGGCCGGCTTCGATGCCTTTACTGGCGCCACGAACGCCAGCGCTTCCTCGAACGATTGCAGCACCATGTCGACCCGCTCGGCCACCAGCGCGGCATCGGCCTGGCCGTCCTCGCGCGGCCGGATCGTTACCAGCGGCACGTCGGGCAGGGTGTCGCGCAGCGCGGCGACGGCTTCGCACCATGGCCCGAACGCGGTATCGATCGGATAGACGACGAACACGGTCGACACGAGATGCTCGGCATCGGGCCGCGTTTCGCCGTCGTCCTCTTCGTCCAGCATGATGCTGCGCGCATCGATGCCGGCTTCGCGCAGCGCCAGCACCAGCAGCTCGCTGCGGAATTCCTCGCGGATGTTGGCGAATCCCACGCTGAGCACGATCGAGCGGGCCGGCACGTCGAGCGAACCCTGCCAGCGCCCCAGGCGCTCTTCGCGCAGGTGGCGCAGGTGGGCGCCGATGCTTTCGTTGAGCATCGAGACGTTCATGCGGCGCGCCCGCCCGGTGTGCTTGCCGGCGGCCAGCGTGTCGGCCACCAGCGCGATGGTGGCGCGCAGGCGCTCTTCCTGCACCTTGTCGGTCACGCCGCCGCGCAGGTCGCCGATGGCCAGCGCCAGGCCGGGCAGCATGACCTGGTCGCAGTAGCGCGCCAGCGTGGACTTGCGCAGGAACACGCGGGCATCGCCGATGATCGCGGCCGCGTCGCCGGACAGCGCGCGGTGGAAGAAGCGCTGCGCCGCGCTGGCGTCGGGCGCCTCGGCCAGCAGGATGGTCACCGGCTCCAGGCCCTTGATGTAGCGGCCCGCCACCACCAGGCACAGCGTCAGCGGCGTCGACAGCAGCAGGCCCACCGGCCCCCACACCGCGCTCCAGAACAGCGCCGACACGATCACCGCCAGCGGCGACATGCCCGAGCTGTGCCCGTAGACGCGCGGTTCGATCACGTTCGCCAGCACCACTTCCAGCGCCACGAACAGCGCCAGCGCCAGCAGCGCGAGCGACCAGCCCGGATCGACCGCGGCGGCGAACAGCGCGATCGCTCCGCCGGCGATCAGCGCGCCGATGTAGGGCACGAAGCGCAGCACCGCACACAGGGCTGCCCACAGCACCGCATGGGGAATCCCCAGCAGCCACAAAATCACGCCGATGACGGCGCCGAACACGATATTGACGATGAACTGGGAAAAGAAGAAGCGCGAGACGCCGTGCGCCGCATCCTCCAGCCCCTTCAGCGTGCGGCTCACCTCGCGCTGCCCGGCCAGGCGCACCAGCCGGTCGCGCAGGTTTTCCTGGTCGAGCAGGATGAATACCAGCAGCACCAGCACGAGGCCGACGGTGCCGAGCGGGCCGGAAACGACGCCGATGGCGCGGGTCAGCGAATCCTGCGTGGACGTCGGCTCCCGGATCACCACCGGTACCGGCTGCGTCGCGCCGCGGCGCGCGCGCAGCGAGGTGCCGGTCGCCGGCGCGGCCGGCTCGCCCTCCAGCAGTTCGGTCGGCAGCCGGGACAGCGGCCGCTCGGTCAGTACCTGCACTTCCTTCAGCTTGGCGCGGATCTCCGCCCGGTACTGGGGCAGGTCGGCCGTCAGCGCGTACAGCTGGGCGACCAGCACCACGGCCGCTCCCGCCAGCGCCGAAATCGCCACCACCAGCGCGGCAAACGTGGCGATGGTGCGGGGGATGCCCAGCGAGCCGATGGCGCGGATCAGCGGCGCCAGCGCCAGGCTGAGCACCAGTGCCAGCGTGATCGGTTGCAGCACTTCGCGGCCGAAATGCAGCAGGGCGATCGCGCAGGTGACGGTCAGGAGAAAGTTGGAAGGGCGTTTCGGAAACATGAAGAACCGGCGTGATTGACGATCCGGCCGCTGCCGGGCAGCCGAACGGACGAGTTGGACATTGCCGGATGATAGTGCACTTCGGCGGTTTGAAGCGCGGATGTGCACCGTGCGGCAACATTATATAATTGTTATATTTATAACATTTACTTGCAAAGGGGGAGTCACGATGAAAGCATGGCTAACAGCTGCCGCGTGGGCCGGTGCATGGATGCCGCCCGTTGCTGCGGCATTGCTGTCCGGCGCCGCCGGCGCTGCCGGAGCCGCAGCGGTCAAGGAGCTGAAGCCGTCGGAGGTGGCTGCCTTTGTGGCCCGCCACGACCTTGCGATCGTGCAGGTGACGTCGCCTGACAGGAAGTGCGGTTATTGCATCGGCGCCGACAAGAAGTTCGACACGATCGCCGCGGCAGCCGGCGGCCGCAAGTTCGCGTTTGCCCGGGTACAGCACTCGCCATGGCGCGCCATGCCCGACTGGGGGCAGCTGATGTCGGTGTGGGGCGTGCCGGGCCACGCGGTTTTCCGCGACGGCAAGCAGGTCGGGCAGGTCGAGATGGCCCGCGACCGGGAATATGTCAGCATGTTCTACGATAAGGTCGATACCGTGCTGGCCGGGCCACCGAGGGAGCCGGTGCCTGTCGCCGCAGCGGCGCAGCCAGCCCCGGGGCCGCAGCCAGCCCCCGGGCCGCAGCCAGCTCCCGAGCCGATGGACGCGGCGGAAGCCGCCGACCTGCGCCTGATGGTGCGGCGCGACCTGCTGCTGGCCGCGATGAACGAATGCGGCAAGCGGTTCCCCGCCGGCGCGGACAAGTACGGCGCGGCCGTGAAAAGCTGGGAAGCATCGCGCAAGGAGGCGCTGAACCGTGGCGCAATGCTGTTCCTCCGCGGCCGCGGCGACCCGAAGCAGTTCGCCGGCGAGGAAGTCGAGGCACTGAAGCAGTGGATGGCCGGCCTGGGCATCGGCATGCAGAAAAAGGCCGAGCCGGCCGATTGCGACCGCATGGTGGGGGCGATGGCGGCGCTGAAGTAGTGGGCTAGTTAGTGGGCTAGTTAGTGGGCTAGTATAGTGGGCTGGTGTAGTGGGCTAGTACTCGCGCCGATCCAGCGGCGCGTTCGGGTCGCGCCGGTCGGCAACGTTCCCGCGCCGTCCTTCCGTGTACCCGGAAGACAGGACATGGCTGGCGAGCCGGCCATGACGGACTGGAAGCGGGTTGCCGAATCCGTCATCTTCCGGTTCCTCGGCGCTGTCGTGCGGTATGGCCGCGTGCGGTATGGGCGCGTGCGCCATGGTTGCGTGCGCCGTGGTTGCGTGCGCCATGGCCGCGGGCGGGGTGCCGGCGGACGGTGTGCCGATGTGCGGTCTGCCAGCGGGCGCCGGTGCAGCCGGCTGCGTGGGCGGCGGGATGTTGTGTGCCCCGGCCAGTTTCGCCGCCGCTGCGATCTCGCGCCGCCGCACGCTGGCCAGCTTCCATGACTTTTCGCCGGGCATCAGCACATTGATCTCGACCCATGCATTGCGCACGGTATCCGAACAGGCCGCCACGAACTGGTTGGGTGACACCGATTGCCCTTTGAACATCAGCCTATCGCCGATGACCTCGGCATATCCATGCTCGGAACGGCACCATACCCGCAGCCGAGTGCCTTCAGGCAGGAACAGGCTTTTCCACTGATAGCCGCGCAGCACGGGAAGGGCGGGGCGCTCGGCTTCCATGCGACGACTCTCCAGCCAGGCATGAATCGCCTCGTCCGCGAGCTCGTCCGGTGTCAGCGGAGCGTGCGATTGCTCGATGAACTGCAATAGCGCGAGCATGGTGTGTGGTGCTACCGGCAGGGCCACTAATGGAATCATTCTGAATCTCCTCGCTGGAACAGGCTGCATCGCCCTGTATTTCTCTGAAAAGTGACGTAATTCATCGCTTACTACTCAATTGGACAGTTTCAGGGAAAAATAGTTCGAAACAGGGCAGTTCAGCGATGCGGTTCAGATGTTCTCCATAAGGGAACGGCAGGGGCGAACCAGGCCATGTATCGGCCGCGCCACATACCCGCGCGGGCGCGCACAGCGCTCAAATTGTTCTGGACAGTTGGTCACTGCCACCCATTGTCTGATATAATTTCCCTATGCAATTATTGTTTTTATAAAGCAATAATCAGCCTCTCTTCCCAGCCCGGCAAAAGTGTTACGTCGAGCTGTCGTCGGCCCAAAAATCGCCGGCAGTTTCTCCCCTTGCTGTCCGACCTTTATTGGAGCCTGCGCCATGCGCCTCAAATCCGTCCTGCTGTCCCTGTTCGCTGTCGCCACCCTGGGCGCCGGCCCGGCCTATGCGGCCACCAACCTCGTCGCCAACGGCGACTTTGAAAAAACCACCAACGGCACCAACAAGCAGCTGTCCGCCACCGTCACCAGCGAAGCAAAGCGCACCACCATCACGGATTGGACCAGCAGCAACGGCAATGATGGCGGCTACAACTTCGTGCTGGACGCGAAGACCGCGCCCACCAGCGATTCGGTGATCTGGCTGAAGGGCAACGACAATGGTTACAACCCGCTGGACGGGCGCGGCAACATCTTCGCTTCCGATTCGCAGTACTGGCCGGGCGTGCTGTCGCAGACCGTGAGCGGCCTGACCGCCGGCAGCGCCTACACGCTGAGCTTCGACTACGCGCTGGCCCAGCAGGTCGGCTTCAACGGCGCCAATGCGGACAACTACTGGCAGGTGGGCTTCGGCGGCACCAGCCAGGACAGCACCGCGCTGTCGATCGCCAACGGCGGCTTCAGCGGCTGGCAGACGGCGACGATGACGTTCACGGCCAACGGCGCCAGCCAGGTGCTGTCGTTCCTCGCCAAGGGCACCGCGCCGGGCGCGCCGCCGTTCCTGCTGCTGGACGGGGTGTCGCTGGTGTCCGCCGTCCCGGAACCAGCCACGTGGGGCATGCTGCTGGGCGGCATCGGCCTGGTGGGCTTCGCGGTGCGCCGGCGCGTGAAAAAGACCGCCTGAGTCGCGCAAGCCTGATCGATTACCGCAGATCCTGAAGCATCGAAGCATCGAAGCATCGAAGCATCGAAGCATCGAAGCATCGAAGCATCGAAGCATCGAAGTGTCAAATTGTCGAAGCATCCGCCATGCTGAATGAGTTCGCCATCGCCGCGCTGCGCCTGTTCGCCTGGCTGGTGCTGCTGACAGTACTGTTCGTGCCGCTCGAACGCTGGTTCGGCGCGCGCCATCCGCGGCGCTCGCGCCGCGAGCGGCTGCACGATCTCGCCTACTACGTGATCAGCAGCCTGGTGCCGGTCGTCGTGCTGGCCGCGCCGATGGCGCTGCTGGCCGCCGCTGCCCAGTACCTCGTGCCGGCCGCATTGACCGAGGCGCTCGGGCAACTGCCGGCGGCGGCGCGTATCGCGCTGGCCTTCGTCATCGCCGAGACGGGGTTCTACTGGGGCCACCGGCTCAGCCACGAGCTGCCGTGGCTGTGGCGCTTCCATGCGCTGCACCACACCACCGAACACATGCACTTCCTTGCCAATACCCGTTCGCATCCGGTCGACATGGTGGTCACGCGGCTGTTCGGCCTCGTGCCGCTCTACCTGCTGGGCCTCGCCAGCCCGGGCGTGGCAGGCAGTGGCACGCCGGCGCTGCTGCTGGTGCTGGGGACGCTGTGGGGGTTCTTCATCCACGCCAACGTCCGCTGGCGTCTGGGGCCGCTCGAATGGCTGGTGACGACGCCGGCTTTTCACCACTGGCACCACAGCCGCCGCGATCACATCGACCGCAACTACGCGTCCACGCTGCCGTTCCTGGACCGCCTGTTCGGCACCCATTACCTGCCGCGCCACTGGCCGGCCGAGGTGGGCACAGATACGCCGCACGCCGCCTCGCTGCGCGGGCAATTGCTCGATCCGCTGCTACCGCGGCCCTGATCCGATCCGCTGCGATCCGATCCGGGCCGGGTCAATCCAGGAAGTCCGCGTACTCCCGCTGCGCATAGCCGTTCAGCTTCCGCCACGGCAGGTCGCGCGTGACGCCGGCCGCCGCCTTCAGCTCGGTGCGGTTGTAGAACGTGCCCGCCTTGTCGCCGCTCTCGATCACGAGCGGAACCTGCTTTTTCTCGTCCCACAGCACACGTTCGTACAGGCCGTCGCGTTCGCGCTCGCGCCAGCGCGCGCCGGGCACGGGTGAACGGCGCGTCGATACCGCCATCGATTGCAGGCCCCTGGTGTCGAGCAGGTGGTAGGCGTGGTCCCATGAGCCGTCGAAGCCCACGTTGTCGAACTCGCCCGGCGGAATCGCGATCACCTCCTTCGACTGCGCATCGACGTAGGCGAGGCGCAGCCTGCCGCCCTCCATGGCCACGTGGCGCGGCAGCGTCACGGGATTGAAGTGCTTGTGGCCGATGCTCTTGCGGGCCGCCACCTTGTGCGGCCCCGCGGCCTTCCCGTGCCCATCCCCATGCCCGTGCCCATCCCCATGCCCGTGCCTGTCCCCATGCTCGTCCTCATGCCCGTGCCCATGGCCATGCCCGGTGCCGGGCAGCACGCGCGCGGTCCATACGTGGCCGGCGCGGCGCAGCATGGTTTCCTCATAGCGCGCTTCGCGCGTCACGCCTTCCGCCGTGACGACCTTGCTGTAGCGGGTGATGTGCAGGTCCAGGTCCGCGCCGGCGTGCGCGCCGCCGGCCGCGAGGGTCAGAGCAATGGCGCCCGCCAGGAAAACCGCCGCGCGCCTGCTCCCGCTGCTGATCCTGCTGATGCTGCTGCTGCTGCTGCTGCTGCTCATGCTCGATCCCCTGCCCATGCGTTACAGACCACCGGCGGCTTTCAGCAGGCCGAACACCTTGGTGTTGTCCAGCGTGCCCTTGAACGTCTTCGCGCCGGCGCCGGTGGCGAACAGTTTCACGTCGCCGCCGCCGTGCGTTTCGGTGGACAGCCGCACGCCGGTCTCCTGCAGGTAGTTGTCGGCCAGGACGGTGGCGCTGTCCAGCCTGGTGCGCAGGTTGGGGCGGTTCGGGCCGTTGCCGAACACCAGCGTGGTGTAGGTATTGCCGTCGGCATCGCGGCTCGGCTGGTTGTCGCGGTAGCCGCGGTTGATGTCCAGGATCGGGTTGCCGCGCTTGCCGTAGCCGTTGATCGTCAGCGTGTGGTCATGGTCGGCGGTGACGACGATCAGCGTGTTGGCCAGGGTCGGGTCGGTCTGCTTCGCCTTGGCCAGCGCGGCCTTGACGGCGTCGTCGAGCGCGATGGTATCGGTCAGCGCGCGCTTGGCGTTGGTGCCGTGCAGCGCGTGGTCGATGCGGCCGCCTTCCACCATCAGGAAATAGCCGTTGGTGTTCTGCCCCAGCAGTTCCATGGCCTTGACGGTCATGTCGGCCAGGCTTGGCTGGAGCGCGCCTTCGCCGAGCGGCGGCGTCGCCGTGCGGTCCAGCTCGTATTCCAGCTGGCTTCTGCTGCTGTACAGCCCGATGAACTTTTTGCCGGCCGCCGCCGCGGCCATCTCGGTCTTGCTGGCGGCGACCGTATAGCCCTTGGCCGCCAGTTCGGCCAGCAGGTTGCGGCCGTCGGCACGCCCGGCCGGGTTGGTGCCGGCGGCGTAGGGCGTGAAGTGGTTCCGGCCGCCGCCCATCAGCACGTCCACGCCGTCGCCCAGCGCCGTGTTGAAGCCGGCGCCGCCCGGCACCAGCTGGGCCGCGATCGCGTACTGGGCGTTGCGGTTGCAGATGTGCGAGAACGTGGCCGCGGGCGTGGCGTGCGTCAGCTCGGTCGTGGTGACCGCGCCCACCGCCTTGCCCCTGGCCTTGGCCAGTTCCAGGATCGTCGCCGCGGGGCTGCCGTTGCCGGGGGCGCAGTTGTTAATGCCCAGGTTGCCGTTGGCATCGCGGCCCGGATTGGTGGCCACCGTTTCGGAAGACATCGAGATGACCTCGTTGTTCATCTTCACACCGGTCATGTAGGCCGCCATCGACGGTGCGCTGTCGGTGGTTTGCGCATCGTTGGAAAAGGTCTTGATGCGCGCGGTGCGTTCCAGCGTGTCCATCGTCAGGCTGCCGTCTTCGCCATATTTGTAGATGCGCGCGGCGGTGATGGTGGACGGGCCCATGCCGTCGCCCAGGAAGAAGATGATGTTCTTTGCCTCGCCGGCGGCGTGCGCGGCGGGGAAGGAGAGCGCCAGCGCGGCGCCCAGCAGGGTACGTTTCAGCGGTGTGCGTTTCATGTGCGGTGGTTCCGTATCGATTGTTCTTGGCTTACAGGCCGGCGGCGTTCTTCACCAGGCTGAAGACCCTGGTGTTGTCGATGGTGCCGGAGAACGTGTCCGCGCCCTTGCCGATGGCGCCCAGGAACACGTCGGTACCGCCGTGCGTTTCGCTGCCCACGCCCATGCGCACCGCGGCTTCCTGGTGATAGGTGTTGGCGCTGGTGGCGTTGTCGTCCAGTGCCGCCTGGCTGCCGCGGCTGGCCTGCACGCGATTTTCGCCGTTGCCAAAGCCGATGATCGAATACGGCGCGCCGTCCAGATCCTTGTCGGCTTCGCCCGTCACGTAGTTCTTCACCACGCCCAGCACGCCGGCATTGCCCGCCGCCGTCTTGCCGGTGCGTTTCGCGTAGCCGTTCAGCACCAGCGTGTGGTCATGGTCGGCGGTGACGACGATCAGCGTGTTCTTCAGCTCCGGGTCGGTGGCCTTGGCTTTCGCGATCGCCGCCTTGATGGCGTTGTCGAATGCCACGGTGTCCTGCAGCGCCTTCCTTGCCGTGGTTTCATGCAGCGCGTGGTCGATGCGGCCGCCTTCCACCATCAGGAAGTAGCCCTTGCCGTTGCGGGCCAGCACGTCCATCGCCTTGGTCGTCATGTCGGCCAGGCTGGGCTCCTTCGCGGGATCGCGGTCCAGGTCGTAGCTCATGTGGCTGGACGTGAACAGGGCCAGCAGTTTGTCCGTCTTCGTGCCGTCGAGCGCGGAAAATTCGGTGGCGTTGCTGGCGACGGCGTAGTTCTTCGCCTTCAGTTCGGCCATCAGGTCGCGGCCGTCGGCGCGCTTGCCGCCATCCTTGACAGGCTTGAAGAACTGGCTGCCGCCGCCCATGATCACGTCCAGGCCAGTGGTGCCCAGCGCGCTGTTGTAGCCGGTGGCGCCCGGCACCAGCGCCGCGGCGATGTCGTTCTCCAGGTCGCGGTGGCAGATGTGGCTGTAGGTGGCGGCCGGTGTCGCGTGCGTGACGCGCGCGGTCGACACGACGCCGGTGCCCAGCCCCTGCGCCTTGGCCAGTTCCAGCAGCGTGGTGGCCGGCGTGCCGTTGTTCGTGCCGCAGTTGTTGCCCAGCCGGTTGCCGGCGCTGTCGATGACGGGGTCGATCGCCGTGGTGTTCTGCGACATCGAGATGACCTCGTTGTTCATCTTCACGCCGGTCATGTAGGCCGCCATCGACGGCGCGCTGTCGGTCACCTGGGCGTCGTTCGAGAAGGTCTTCACGAAGGCCGTTTCCGGCAGCGTGTCCATCGTCAGGTCGCCGTCTTCGCCCACCGAGTAGATGCGCGCCGCGGTCATCGTGGTCAGGCCCATGCCGTCGCCCAGGAAGAAGATCACGTTCTTCGGTACCGTGACTTCCGGCGCGGTGGTGGTGGGAGCGGGGGCGCCGTCGCTGTCGCTGCCGCAGGCGGACAGCAGTACCGCGCTCAGGCCGGCGATGAAAATGGACTTGCGGTTCATGGGATGGTTTGGCAGTTGGAAAAATCGCAACTTTAACCATGCAAGATGACCGCCTGATGACGGCGCTGCCGCCGCAAGCCCCCTAAGGCTGGACTGGCTGCCCGGCGGCGATGGCCGGGGAGTGGTCCTTCAGCACCGTCTGCCCGTTGACCAGCCATGCCACGCCGAACGCGGCCACGGCGCAGGTTTCCGGCCAGAATACCGACTGGCCTTCCAGCGCCAGGCCCATCCAGGCGATCGCCGCGAACGACAGCAGCATGACGGCCCCGCAGATCTTGTACACCACCTTGCGCCGGAACGCCTGGATATTGTCCGGCGGCGTGCCCGCGCCGAAGCGGAAGAACACCAGGTAGAACGACAGCGCCGCGAACGTGATCGCGAACAGCAGGTGGTAGCCGAGGATGCCGTGGTTCGAGTAATGGGCCTGCGTGCCCAGGTCGGGATAGCGCGCCAGCAGTTCGGCCGCGTAAGTGGGATCCATCGGGAACAGCGCCGCGCCGATCGCCGCCAGGCCGGCCACGGTGGCCACGATATTGTCGAGCAGGCGAGGGGTGCGGTAGCACGCCAGCAACACGCCGGTCAGCACGGTCGTCGCCACGAAAATGTCGCGCATGCTGGTGTAGTAATAGGCGCTGATCGAATCGGTGGTGCGGATCCCTTCCAGCAGCAGGCCGCCGCCCCGCACGGCCAGCGGCATCAGCAGGCCGGTCCAGCCGATGGTGTTGCGCAACGCCAGATAGGAAACGATATGTTCATTTTCAACTGCACGCATGCTGCCCTCCACAATCTCGCCGGAATCTCGCCAGTATCTCTATTGTAGACACTGTGACAAAGCGTGCATTTTCAATCGTTCGCGCGGTGCTACGCTGTGCGGCCCGTCGAGTACAACGCACGGCAAAACGTGCAGTGAAGTGCCGGCGCTGCGCTGGAAAATCGGCCGATTGATCGGATGGCGGCTCGCTTTCATTCTAGAATTTGCTTTTTTCTTTCGTGGAAGGCTGGCCATGCTGAAATCCATCGCGGGCGCGCTTGCCCTCACCATCGTCTCCAACGCCCCGGCAGGCGCCGAACCGGTCGGGCCGGTGAAAATCCTGATCGTCAGCGGCGGCTGCTGCCACGACTATGCCCAGCAGCGCAAGCTGCTCGAAGCGGGCCTGAAGGAACGCATGGCGGCCGAAGTCAGCCACCTGTACCACGACCCGAAACCGGGCGAAAAGGCCACGCGGCCGGCGTTGCCGATCTACGGCAACCCGCGCTACGCGGACGGCTTCGACGTGGTGATCCACAACGAATGCGCGGCGGACGAGGACAGCGCGCAGGCGCTCGATGCCGTGCTGGCGCCTCACCGTGCCGGCAAGCCGGCCGTGAACCTGCACTGCGCGATGCACTCCTACCGTTCCGGGGAGTGGAAAAAGCCGGTGACGGCGGGCGCCCCGAACGCGCGCTGGTTCGAATTCACCGGCATCCAGTCCAGCGGCCACGGCCCGCAATCGCCGATCCAGCTGTCGGCCACCGGCCAGGGCCATCCGATCGCCGCCGGCTTCCAGCGCTACACCACGGCCAGCGACGAGCTGTACAACAACCTGACGACATTCGACGTGACGCCCGTGCTGTACGGCGTGCAGCCCGAATCGCCGGTGGCGGCGGACCGCACCAGGACCTATGTGGTGGCCTGGACCCATCACTATGGCCCGCAGCGCGCCCGGGTGTTCAGCACCACGCTGGCCCACAACGAAGCGGTGATGGCCGATCCGCGCTACCTCGACTTCGTCGCCCGCGGCGTGCTGTGGGCGGTGGGCAGGCTGTAGAGCAACAGGACGACAGGGGACTGTCCCCGCATGGGGACTGTCCCCGGTTTTCATAGGCGCGATCGAAGCGCTCCAGTGCCGGACACTCTTCGGTGTCCGACATCGCATGTCTCTCGCCGCAACAATCTCCTCTCGCTGGAACCATTCCGCCCTGCTCGATGTGGAAACGGTACCACTATTCCATGAAATCGCTTTCACAATAACCAGCTCTCCGCTACTATTCCCGACAGTACGTAATTACATAACAAATAACGACTGGGAGACCCATGAACACCACCGAAGTGTTTTTGCTGGCAATGCTGATGATTTTCGTCGTGCCGTTCCTGATCTGGCGGCTCGGCCGGACCGATTATTTTGCCCCGCTGGCGATCGTGCAGATCATCATGGGCGTCGTGCTGGGCCCGGGTGTGCTGGGCGCCGCGCTGCCCGAATACCATGCCTTCATCTTCAACCCGGATGTCGTCAAGACCCTGAACGGCATCGCGCTGTGGGGCGTGATGCTGTTCGTGATGCTGGCCGGCATCGAGCTCGACCTGAAGAAGGTGTGGCAATACCGCCGCGAAAGCGCCACCGCCGCCGGCCTGTCGCTGGGCGTGCCGCTGCTGCTCGGCTGTGCCGCGGCATTCGTGCTGCTGGCCTATCCGGGCTGGATCGGGCCGAAGGCGGCGACTTGGCAGTTCCTGCTGGGTACCGGCATGTCGTGTGCCGTGACCGCGCTGCCGGTGCTGGTGCTGCTGATGGAAAAGCTCGATATCCTGCGCCAGCCGATGGGCCAGCGCATCCTGCGCTATGCCAGCCTGGACGACGTGGCGATCTGGGGCGTGCTGGCGGTGATCATGCTCGACTGGGAACGCATGGGCCGCCAGGTCGGCTTCCTGCTTGCCTTTACCGTGCTGACCCTGCTGTACCGCCGCCTGATGGTGCGCCTGCGGCAGAGCGACCGCTGGTATGTGGCGCTGATCTGGCTGGTGGCCTGCGGTTTCGGCGCCGACTGGGCCGGCCTGCACTTCATGGTCGGCGCTTTCCTGGCCGGCGTGGTGATGGATGCCGACTGGTTCGGCCAGGAGGAGCTCGATAACCTGTTCAAGAATGTGCTGCTGGTGATGATGCCGGTCTTCTTCCTCAGCACCGGCCTGAAGACCAAGTGGGACCTCGGCGGCTATGCGGTGTTCTTCGCCGCCGGCCTGCTGCTGTTCGCGTCGGTGGGCGGCAAGCTGGCCGGCGCGCACATTGCCGGCAAGGCGTTGAAGTGGAAGAGCGGCGAAGCGTCGATCATCGGCTGGCTGTTGCAGACAAAGGGCCTGATCGAGATCATTTTCGCCAACATCCTGCTCGACAAGGGCATCATCACCAGCGAAACGTTCACCGCGCTGCTGTTGATGGCGGTGGGCAGCACGATGCTGACCATTCCGGTGGTGCATCCGAAACTGAACCGGGCGGCCAATAGCGGGCTGGCCGGCCAGGCCAGCTCGTAGGAGAACCCCATGGCACGCAACGGGCTCACGAAAAACCAGGTCAGGGCGATCCGCGACCAGCTGGTGGCGGCCGGCCGCTACCCGTCCGCCGACGCGGTGCGGCATGCGCTGGGCGATACCGGCTCGAAGTCGACCATCCACAAGTACCTGAAGGAGCTGGCCGGCGAAGACCCGGACAGCGCGGCGCTGCGCGACGACACCGAAAACGCGCTGCTGGCACTGGTAGCGCAACTGGCGCAGCGCCTGCATGCGGACGCCGAAGGCAGCGTGCAGGCGCTGCTGGCCGAGCGCGACCGGGCATTGCGCCGGAAAGACGAGGAACTGGCCGAATTGCGGCGCACCGTGGCCGCGCTGGCCGCCCGCGTGGCGACGCTGGAAACCCAGGGCGCTCCCGGCACGGCGGCCACCGTTCCGCGCGAGCATCCCGCGCCGCGCCGCGGCCGCATCGAAGGCTTCGGCGATTTCAGCGCCTTGCTGTCGAATTCGCGCTGTGGTCACCGCGACAGTTCGCCGTTCAGCATCCTGCTGGCCGGCGGCCGTTCCGAAGTCTTCGACCCCGCCGAAGGCGCCTGGCCCGGCACGCAGCCGGTGTAAGCAAGTGCGGGGAGGCCGCGCGTGTGACAGTGTGCGAGTTTTGCGGTCCCGCCGGGCTGTTATGCTGGCCGCTTTCCCAGCGCCGCCGACCACGCGCGCCGGTCCATCCGTTTCGAATTCAGGGAGCAGCGTGAACCTTTCCTCAGTGACCGCCACCATCGCCGCGCTGTTCCGCCAGCGGCGCAACACCGAAGAGGCGGGCTATCCCGTGTATCCGGACGCGATGCGCGACCCGCAGGGCAACACGGAGCGCTACGCGGAATACCTGCATCGGCTGCTGGAGCGGCGGCGTACGCTGCAGACCGACCTGAAACGGCACAAGCTCGATACGCGCCTGCGGACGCTGAACATGCGCATCCACGACGAGCCGCAATACGTCGTCTACCTGCATGCCGCCGGCGCGCCCCTTGCCGACCTGGGCGCCGAAGCCGCGCAATGCATGGCCAGCCTGGACACGAATTCGCGCTATATCCGCGAGCACGGCAGCGAGGAATGGCGCGGCGTCTACGCCCTGGCGGGCCACAGCCGGTTCGCGCTCGGCTTCGCGGCCATCGCGCTGCTGCTCGTGCCGGATGCCGGGCTGGCGAAGGCGTTTCACCGGCTGGTGTCGCCGCAGGACGATACCCGCAACCAGCTGTTCGACCTGCTGGTCAAGGCGTTCGACCCGGCCCAGCCGGTAGCCGCTGCCTATGCGTGGAACGGCTACCTCAAGCCGTGGACGGACCCGGTGCTGCGCGCGCTGGCGCTGCCGGCGGAGCGGCGCGCGGCCGCGCTGGCGGCGCACATGGAAAACTGGACGCGCCTGATGCGGCCGCACGGCTGGAAGCCGGACCTGGACACCGGCGCCGGCAGCGACCCGCTGTTCAGCGACTTCGCCTTTGAAGTGGCGCTCGCGGTGTGCGGCTGGGACATCGACGACAGCAGCTTTGCCCACCATCCCTACTATCCGCGCGAACTGGTGCAGCATTATCGCGCGCACATCCGGCATACCCGCGACGCGTGGCGTGCCGGTGGAGCGGGGGCGGGCGTGCCGGTCGACGCGCCAGCCGCGCCGGTACGCTCCGGCCTGGACGGCAGCCGGCGCAAGGGACTGGCCCGCTGGTTCGAACTGGTCAGCGACGGCGACCAGGCCGCAACAGACGCCGCGCTGGCGATGGGCATTGACGCCGGGGCCATCGAGCCCTATGAGCTGGCGGAAGCGCTGAACGGCGTCCACCTCGGCATCGACGCCGACATCAAGGACGACGACAGCGTCGCGGCCCGGATCCACATTCTTGGCGATGCCCGCGGACTGGGCGACTTCACGGAGCCGGCCCAACCGCCGGCCGGTATCGACCGCTGCATCGCCCTGCTGCGCGCCTGGGATGGCTGGCTCGCGGCGCGCGGCTACCGCCTGGTTCCGGTCGACCTGGGCACCGATGGCTGGAATGCCGTGGTGGTGCGCGGCGAGTACCTGGAAGAGTTGCGTGAGCTGAGCAGCGACCTCGGCATCCCGCTGGCCGAACCCGCCACCGTCTACAGCGACGGCTGATCCTGCACGATGCGCCGGCTCGGCGCCAGATCAGCGCCAGATCAGCGCCAGATCAGCGCAAGGTCAGTGCCGGTCGTTCGCCGCCTTCGGCGGCTGCGCCAGCACCCACATGAAATACAGCGCCTTCGCCGCCTTCGCGCGGGTGACCACCGTGCGCGGTTCCAGCAGCGTCCCGTTGATCATCTTCCCGCGTGCGATGCCCGTCTCCGAACGGATCAGGCCCAGCTCGTAGGCTTCGCGCACCTTGTCCGCGTAAGCCGGCGAGACCGCGGCGGTGTCCTGCAACTGCGGCCAGCGCACCAGCGGGTAGTACATCGGCCCCTGCGCGCCGCTGCCCAGGTTCGTACCGTCGCCTGGAGTGCCGGGCAGGACGGTCTTGCCGTTGTAGTCGGTCATGTAGGCCGGCTTCGCCGTGAACTTCGCATGGTAGGCGTCGAGGAGGATGGCGCCCATCGCTTCGCGCGTCAGCGGGCCGGCCGCGTGGCCGGACAGCGACGCCGCCGGCAGGCCCATCGCCTTCCTTAGCGCGCCTGCGAACTCGCCGGCCTGCATCGGCGCCCCCGGGTTGAAGTTGCCTTGCGCGTCCTTGCGCAGCGCGCCCAGTTGCAGCAGCTTCTCGATCTGGTTGCGGTAGTAGGCCCCATTGCCGTGGCGAATGTCGCCGGCGATCTCGGGGTAGATCGCGGACCAGTCGTTCGCGGCCACCGCCTTGCGCACGTCGCCCTTCAGTTGCGCCACGATGCCGGCCGCCACCTTGTCGCCTGCCGCGGCCAGGCGTGCCAGTTCCATCACCACCAGCCGCGCATACTGCTTTGCCAGCGCCTCCTTGAAGTGCGTGTCGATCCGGTTGGCCGGGTGGCCGTTCGCATAGCTGCCCTGCGCGGTCCTGCCCGGCGATTCTCCGGCCTCGATCGACATCACCATCGCCGTGATCGCATCGGCACCTTCGGCATTGTGGTATTCCACGCTGCGCGCATTCAGGTCCACGGTCGTCACGCCCAGTTCGGCGCCGAGTTTTCTCATCACGTCGGGGAAACGGCGCCTGGCGAACGAATTCCCGTAGGGCTGGCCGGCCTTCTGGGCAACATTGACCCGCGACATCGGCGTCACGAACACCGGCACCATGCCGCGCGCGCGGATCGCCGGCAGGTAGACGTCGCGGATCATTTCCTCGTACATCGCCTCGGTTGCGCCGCGGCCGAAGCGCCGCGTTTCATCCCCGGCTTCATCGTTGTGGCCGAACTGGATCATGACGACATCTCCCACCCGGCCGGACATCAGCAGGTCGTTCAGGCGACCCTCGGCGTACGCGCTGCGGACCGAGCGGCCGCCCATCGCGTAATTGAGCACTTTCACGCGCGCCGGATCGAACAGGCTGTCGAACACCTGGCCCCAGCCGCTCATCGGCGCCTCGTCGAAGGTGTAGGTCTGCATGGTGGAGTCGCCCAGCGTGAACAGGGCCGGTGCCGTGCCGGCGGGGCGCGCCTGTGGCGCGATCGGCGTCAGCACGATTTCCGCCACGCCGACCGGCACGCCGGCCTTTTTCGGCTCGATCTCGATGTCGATGGCATCGCGCCCGTTCACGTAGCGGTACGACCAGTCGCGGCCCTTGGCCGTTACAGGCGTTCCGTTCGGCAGCAGGCGGACCGTGTCCCAGGTCAGGGGGGAGCCGAGCCGGCTGGTCTTCATGCCGTTGATCGATACCGAGGTATCGGCGGCGTCGGACGTGGTGCGTACCTTCACCGCGTAGGCGCCCGGCGCTGCCTTGATGCGGAAGGCCATGCCGAAGTTGTTGTAGTGGTCGGTGGCGGCCTTCGGGTCGATGGCCGTTTCCGTAATCGTGCAACCGTCGCTGCCGCAGCGGATGCCTTGCGTGTGCACCGCGCGGGCAGGCAGGGCGGCGGTCCGCTCGACGAAGCCATGGCCGGTGGCGGCGTCATACATCGGCGCCTGGCCGTCCGACTTGACCGCTGCCGCGCCGGGCGCGGGGCGGCCCGTGAAATCGAAGCGCAGTTCGGACGGCGTCGTCGCGGCGCGCACCGCGGGCATGGCCGCGCATGCGGCCAGCACGGCGGCGATCGCGCGGCGGTGACGATTGGTTGGCATGGACATCTTGTGGTTTCTCCTGTGATCGACGGATAGGCGGCGGTTCGGGACCAGCCGCCATACTACCGATTCGAGAGAAATCATGCCGGATCGCGGAGCAGGCGGAACCGCCAGCCGGCATCAGTGCCGGTCGTTCTCACCCTTTGGCGGCTGCGCCAGCACCCACATGAAATACAGCGCCTTCGCGGCCTTCGCGCGGGTGACCACCGTGCGCGGCTCCAGCAGCGTCCCGTTGATCATCTTTCCCCGCGCGATGCCCGCCTCCGAACGGATCAGGCCCAGCTCGTAGGCATCGCGCACCTTGTCCGCGTACGCCGGCGCGATCGCGGCGGTGTCCCGCAACTGCGACCAGCGCACCAGCGGATAGTACATCGCCCCCTGCGCGCCGCTGTCCAGGTTCGGATCGTAGCCGGGAGAGCCGGGCAGGATGGTCTTGCCGTTGTAGTCGGTCATGTAGGCCGGCTTCGCCGTGAACTTCGCATGGTAGGCGTCGAGCAGGATGGCGCCCATCGTTTCGCGCGTCAGCGAACCGGCCGCGTAGCCGGACAGCGCCGCCGCCGGCAGGCCCATCGCCTTCTTCAGCGCGCCCGCGAACTCGCCGGCCTGCATCGGCGCCTGCGGGTTGAAATTGCCTTGCGCGTCCTTGCGCAGCACGCCCAGTTGCAGCAGCTTCTCGATCTGGTTGCGGTAATAGGCGCCTTCGCCGGTGCGAATGTCGACGGCGATCTCAGGGTAGATCGCGGACCAGTCGTTCGCGGCCACCGCCTGGCGCACGTCGCCCTTCAGTTGCGCCACGATGCCGGCCGCCACCTTGTCGCCCGCCGCGGCCAGGCGCGCCAGTTCCGTCACCACCAGCCGGGCATACTGTTTCGCCAGCGCTTCCTTGTAGTGCGTGCCGTCTATCTTGTTGGCCGGATGGCCGTTGGCGTAGCTGCCGTCATTGGTCTTGCCCGGCGTCTCGCCAGCTTCGATCGACATCACCATCGCCGTGATCGCATCGGCGCCGGCGCAGTTGTAGTACTCCACGCTGCGCGCATTGAGGTCCACGGCCGTCACGCCCAGTTCGGCGCCCAGCTTCTTCATCAGCTCGGGGAAGCGGCGCCTGGCGAACGAGTTCACGTACGGCTCGCCGGCCTTCTGCGCGCCGTTCACGCGCGACATCGGCGTCACGAACACCGGCACCATGCCGCGCGCGCGGATCGCCGGCAGGTAGACGTCGCGGATCATTTCCTCGTACATCCCCTCGGTGGCGCCGCGGCCATAGCGCTGCGCTTCGTCGGTGCTTTCGTCGTTGTGGCCGAACTGGATCATCACCACGTCGCCCACGCGGCCGGCCATCAGCAGGTCGTTCAGGCGGCCCTCGGCATAGGCATTGCGGAACGAGCGGCCACCCATCGAGTAGTTCAGCACGGTGACGCGCGCGGGGTCGAACAGGCTGTCGAACACCTGGCCCCAGCCGCTCATCGGCGCCTCGTCGAAGGTATACGTCTTGACGGTGGAATCGCCCAGCGTGAACAGCGTTGGCGGCGTGCCGGCGGAGCGCGCCTGCGGCGCGATCGGCGCCAGCACGATTTCGGCCACGCCGACCGCCACGCCGGCTTTTTTCGGCTCGATCTCGATATCGATGAATCCCCGTCCGTTCACGTAGCGGTACGACCAGTCGCGGCCCTGGGCCGTCACGCGGGTCTGGTTCGGCATCAGGCCGGCCGCGTCCCAGGTCACGGGCGAGGTCAGGCGGCTGGTCTGCATGCCGGTCAGCGACACGACCGTATCGGCCGCGTCCGACGTGGTGCGTACCTTCACCGCATACGCGCCCGGCGCCGCCTTGATGCGGAACGCCATGCCGAAGTGGTTGTAATGGTTGCCGGTACCGGCTTCGATGGCCGGCTCGGTGATCGTGCAGCCATCGTTGCCGCAACGGATGCCTTCGGTGTGCACCGGGCGTGCGGGCAGGGCGCCGGTTTGGTCGACGAAGCCGTGGCCGGTCGCGGCGTCGTACAGGGGCACCCGCCCGTTGCCGCTGACCGGCACCGCGCCCGGCGCGGGCTGGCCTGTGAAGTCGAAGCGCAGTTCGGCCGGCGGCGCCGCGGCGGCCACCGCGGGCATCGCCACGCAGGCGGCCAGTGCGACAGTCCGTGCAAGGGCGAGCGCGCAGCGGCGATGATTATTTGGCATGGACATCTTGTAATTTCTCCCGTGATCGACAGATACGCGGCGGTTCGCATCGAGCCGCCATACTACTCATTTGAAAGGAACCATGTTCACCGACCTGCAGCACCTGCTGCCGCGCCTGCGCCGCCGCTACGACGATTTTCTCGAAAACGTGCTGGCGATTCCGGCTTCCGGCTCCGCCGACTTCACGTTCGACGAAGCCGAAGTTGCCCGCTTCCACGAAGCCGCCGGCGGCGCGAACGCCGTGGATGACCAGACATGGCGCGACCTGCTGGCCGGCCGCTACCTTGCCGGCCTGTCGGCCGGCACCGGCATCTTCGGACAGCAGATCCTGTATCGCCGGCTGCGCGCCGGCGTGGACGATGCCGCATGCCGGGAGAACGCGGACAGGGTCCGCACGCTGTCGGCCGACGGCATGCTGCGCGCCGGCCTGGCCGAAGCCTGCGCGCCGCTGCGCCGCGCCAGGGTCGAGGTGGCCACCATCCTGTTTGCGCCCGCCCCGGCGAAGGCCGAGCCGTGGTGGACCCGCTGCCTCGGCCTGCTCGGCCCGGCCTTCCTGCTGGCCGTGCTGGCATCGTTCGGCTGGCCGCTCGCCTGGGCAGCCGCGGGTCTGCTCGGCGTGCTGCTGGTGGCGGCCAGCATCGGCTACAGCAAGGCCGTGCGCGTGTGGGAAATGGAAGCCGAAGCGCTGCAGCTGATGCTGTTCACATGCGGTGCGCTGGGTACGCGCGACGATGGCGTGTGCGAGCGGTTCCGGGAACTGCGCGGCAAGGCAAACCGGCTGCGCCGTCTCCTGTCGCGCAGCACGGTCGTGATGACCGTGCCGGGCTTGAAGGAATACGTCAACTGGTTCCTGCTGGGCGACGTGCGGCATTGCCTCGCGGGCCGGCGCAACCTGCGCGCCAACCTGCCCGCGCTGCGCGAGTGCTTCCTGCTGGCCGCGAACCTGGAAGCGGACCTCGCGCTGGCACGCCACCTGGGTGCCGTGCCGAAGTCCTGCTGGGCCGAACGGCATGCCGGCAAGGCGCTCGCGTTCGGCGGCGTGGTGAATCCGCTGCTGGCGCAGGCGTTGCCGCTGTCGATCCGGGTCGAAGGCAAGGGCGTGTTCCTGTCGGGCCGCAACGGCGTGGGCAAGAGCACGCTGCTGCGTACCATCGGCCTGAACCTGCTGGCGGCGCGCGGGTTCGGCTTCTGCTACGCGGACAGCGCGGCGGTATCGACCCGCGTGGTGTACGCCAGCATGCAGAACGAGGATTCGCTGGCGGCGGGCGAAAGCCTGTACGTGGCCGAGCTGCGGCGCGCCCGCGAGCTGCTGGCATCGGCGCAGGAACCGCATGCCGGCATCTACCTGATCGATGAAGTCTTCCGTGGCACGAATCACCTGGAATCCATTTCGGCGGCCGCTGCGGTGCTCGACGAGATCGCGCAGAACGGACTGGTCATCGTCTCGTCGCACAACCTGGTGCTGGCGTCGATCCTCGACCACCGCCTCGCGCCGCTGCAGGTCAGCGCGGAGGACGGCAGCCTGGCGCTGCGGCCTGGCGTGCTGGTCGAAACGAACGGCATCGCGCTGCTGGCCGAGCGGGGCTTCGACCGGCGCGTGCAGGACCGCGCCAACAAGGTCTTCAACTGGCTGAACGGCTACCTTGCGCATCCGGCCGGCGCGGTCGAGCTGTGACGTTCGCGGCGAGTGCCGCGTGCGCGGTGTTCAAGGCTGCGGCTTCCTCGGCCCGTAGTGATAAGTCTTGACCTTGTCGGTAATGACCACGTCCGGGTTGTTCAGCAGCTTGATCATCTCGAAGCCGGCCAGCAGCACCGGGCCATAGCCGGCCATCGCATTGATGCTGGTCGGCCGGTTGTAGTAGTACACGTGGTCGCTGGCGAACGTGGTGGCCGTCACGCCGTCGACGACGCTGCCGTCCGGCTTGATGCGCGCCGAGATGCCGGCCCATCCCGCCTGCGCGATCGAGCCGTACGTGGTCGGACTGATCCAGCCCTGGTTGATGGCGTGCGCCAGCGCGTAGACGAACATCGCCGTGCCGGAGGTTTCCAGGTACGAGTCGTGCCGGTCCAGCATCTGGTGCCACATGCCTTCGCCGGACTGCTGCCTGGCGATGCCGCGCAGCGCCGCGCGGTGCTGCGCCAGCACCTTCTGGTAGCCGGGGTGGCTCTTCGGCAGCACGTCGAGCAGGTCGGACATGGCCAGCACCGCCCAGCCGTTGGCGCGGCCCCAGTAGAACTCGGGCGCATCGGGATTGTTCTGGTTCCAGCCATGCGTGTACAGCCCGATCTGCCTGTCGAACAGGTACTTCGAGATGCCCAGCACGTTCTTCACGGCGTCGTCGTAGTAGCGCCGCTCGCCTGTCATGCGGCCCATCTCGGCCAGCGCGGGAATGCTCATGTACATGTCGTCCGCCCACACGGACCACGCCTGCGGGCGGTTGCGCGCAAGCGTGCCATCCTTCAGTCGCACCTGCCTGCTGTGCACCCAGTCGGCCAGCGTGGCGATCACCGGCGACATGTCCGGCCCGATCTTCTCCAGGCGGGCGCGCACCAGCGCCGCGCACATCGAGCCGGAGTCGTCGAGCGCATGGGGTTTCACCCAGCGCGCGAAACTGTTCGCGCGGCCCAGCTTGAAGCGCTTTTCCTGTTCCGTGAAGTAGCCGATGCGCTCATTGAAAAAAGCCAGGTGGCGTTCGGTCATCGCCGTCCATGCCGGATCGCCCGTCACGCGGCGGCCCAGCATCAGGCCGGCGTGCATCACGCCCATCTCGTAATTCATGATGCCGAAATCGTTCGGCGACGGTTCCACGATCGCCGTCGCGACCGGCGTACTGAAATCGGTGACCGGCTGGCCTGTGGCCTTGTCGACGATGCGGCTGGGCGTGGCGCGGTCGATAAAGCCGCGCACGGCGGTCAGCTGGGCCGTGATCTCGGCCACCACCGGCAGCTTGTAGGGAACCGGATACGTGCCTTCCAGTGGATCGTTCAGGTTCTTGTTGTCGGGATTGCGGTACGGGCCGGCGGCGTGGGCCGACGTGGCCGCCAGTGCCGCCAGCAGCATGCAGAGCGTGATCTTCTTCATTTCGTCACCCGGAAGTAATCGGCATCGAGATACGCGCCGGAAGGCTGCGCGGCGTCGCTGGCGCTGTACAGGCCCATCTGGGCGCCGACCCAGTGGCCCTTGGTGGCGGCGAACGGCGCGCCGGCGTCGGCGAACGTCTTGCCGTCCACGCTGTACTGGAAGCGCGCATTGGCGCCGCTCGCCATCGCCATCCGCAGCGTCAGTTCCGACGGCGCTTTTTGCAGCAGCACCGTTTCCTTTTCCGTGCAGCGCGGGCCGAATGGCGTGCAGGTGGTATAGACCAGCTGCAGCCCGGCGCCGCGCTGGCGCAGGCCCAGTGCCGCATAGCTCCGGCCATTCAGGATCAGGCCCGCGCGGTCGCCGTCCTTCGCGCCGTGCAGCGCGATCCTGGTCTCCGTGGTGAACGTGGTGGCCGGCAGCTTCTGGGCGACGATGTTCGGCGCGGCGCGCACGAAGTCTTTCGATGCCGGCACGGCCTGCACCGGCAGGCGCAGGTGGCCGGGGCGGGCGGCCAGCGAATACCAGCCGTCCTGCGGGTTGGCGTTCCACTGCCATTGCAGGCCCAGCACCTTGCCGTCGAATTCATCGGTGGTGGCCGGCACGGCGACTGGCTGCCCGGCCACCGGCTTGTCGTACGTGGCGACCGGATTGCCGACGCCAGGCTTCGGCCCGGGCCGGCCGATGACCGGCCAGCCATCGCGCCACGCCATCGGCTGCAGGTGCACCACGCGGCCATAGGCCTGGCGGTCCTGGAAGTGCAGGAACCAGTCCTTGCCGTCCTGCGCGCGCACCCAGGCGCCCTGGTGCGGGCCGTTGACTGGAGTGTCGCCCTGTTCCATCACGATGCGGTCCTCGTAGGGGCCATCGATGGTGCGCGAGCGGAACACCGACTGCCAGCCGTGCTCCACGCCGCCGGCCGGCGCGAACACGTAGTAGTAGCCGTCGTGCTTGTAGAATTTCGGCCCCTCCAGCGTGCGGTAGCCCGGCAGCCTGTCGCCGTCGACGATGACCTTGCCCTCCTTGTCGAGCAGGCGGCTGCCGTCCGGCGCCATGCTGCGCAGGGTCAGGCGGTTGTTGATGCCGGCGCGGCTTTTCGCCCAGGCGTGCACGAGATACGCCTTGCCGTCGTCGTCCCACAGCGGCGACGGATCGATGATGCCCTTGCCCGGCAACAGCAGGCGCGGTTCGCTCCACGGGCCGGTGAAATCGGTGGCCGTCGTCACGTACACGCCGTGGTCCGGGTCGGGATAGAAGATCCAGAACTTGCCGTCGTGGTGGCGCAGGCAGGGCGCCCACACGCCGCCGCCGTGGCGCGGTGTCGCGAAATGCGCCACGGGCACCTGTTTCGGCAGCGCGTGGCCGACCAGTGTCCAGTTCACCATGTCCTTCGATTGCAGCAGCGGCAGGCCGGGCGCGCTGTTGAAGCTCGACGACGTCATGTAGTAGGTGTCGCCGACGCGCACCGCGTCCGGGTCAGAATAGTCCGCGTTCAGCACGGGATTCTGGTACTTGCCGTTGCCGAGATCGGGCACCCAGGCCTCGGCCGCGTGGCCGGACAGGGCCAGCAGGAGCAGTGGAATCGCGCGCAGCGTGGTGGTCATCATGGCGGTCCTCAGAAGGTGTAGTTGACGCGCACGTTGTAGGCGCGGCCGATCGGCTTCGAGACGTTCTGGGCGAACACCACGCGCGAACCGATGCGCTGGTTCGACAGCGGCGGATCTTCGTCGAGCACGTTGTTGATGCCGAACGTCAGGCGCAGCTGGTCCGAGAACTTCCAGTTCGTGGTCAGGTTGTACAGCGTGTAGTGGTCGATCTCGTTGAAGAACGGCTGGCCCGGTTTCTGGCTCGGCAGCGCGTTGGTGTCTTCATAGTGCGAGGTGTAGGCCTGGGTCAGCTGGGCACCGAATTTCTGGTAGTTCCACGACACGCGCAGGTTGTGCTTCCAGCGGTACACGTAGGTATTGGCCGAGGTGGAGCCGGTGGCCAGCGCGCCAGGCTTGCCGACGCTGTCGATCCACTCGCCGCCCGCTTCGTTCTGGCCTTCGTAGCGGTCGACATAGGTGCCGTCCATGCTGACGCCGAACTTGCCCCACGGCGTCGTCGGCCACGTATAGCTGGCGCTGGTATCGATCCCGCGCGTGCGCAGCCCGCCCATGTTCAGGCGCGTCTTGACGATGTAGTCCAGCGTGCCGTCGGCGTTGCGCACGAACAGGTCCTGGTAGCGGTCCAGGTTGTCGAAGATCGTTTCTTCGGTGATCTGCGCGATCGTGCCCTTCATCTTGATCGACCACCAGTCGAACGATACGCTCAGGTTCTTGACCGGCGAGAGCACGATGCCGGCGGTGACGGTACGCGCTTTTTCCGGCTCCAGGTCGGGATTGGCCCCCTGCAGCGTGACCAGGGTGGTGTTGCAGACGCGCGCCGGGTCCAGGTTCAGGCCCGCGAAGCGCGGGTCGGTGGTCAGGCTGCCCGTGCCGGTCACGGAAGGCGTCGCGCTCGGGCACAGCAGCGGATCATCCCAGCGGTTGGTCGACGGGGTCCGGGTCTGCGGTGTGCCGTACAGTTCGGGCAGCGTGGGGGCGCGGAAGCCCGTGCTGGCCGTGCCGCGCAGCAGCACGCTCTGCGACGGCTGCCAGCGCACGCTCAGCTTGGGATTGACGGTATTGCCGAAATCGCTGAAGTGGTCGGCGCGCACCGCGCCGGTCAGCGTCAGTTCCTTTGTCAGCGGCGCATCGGCTTCCAGGTACAGGGCCGATACCTTGCGCTCGCCGCGCGGGTAGGAGTTCGGCGTACCGGATACTTTATAGGTGACTTCGTTGGCGACCGGGGCGGTCGCGTCGCGGTACGTCTCGCGGTGCCAGTCACCGCCGATGGCCAGCGTCAGCGGGCCGCCGGCCAGGTCCATCAGCGGGCGGGCGATGTTGAAGTCGGTACCGACGTAGCCGACGCGGGCGACACGGTAGGTCAGGCCGTCGCGGCTGATGCTGTCCAGGTAGGCGGCGCCCTCGGCATCCTGCGCGCCGAACGGATTGAGCGTGCCGTCGGCCACGCCCTGGTAGATGCCGTCGGTGGCGAAGAAGCCGCTGCGCCAGCCGACCGCGCGCTTGCTTTCCGCGGCGGTCACGCCGACCCGGTAATCCCAGCCCATGAATTCGCCCTGGTCGGCGATGGCCAGGCGGCGCGTGTTCTGGCGGTCGTCCGTCTTCGCCGGCCCGGCTTCGTCCATGCTCCACGTCAGCGCCAGCGGCTGGTTCGTGATGCCGGCCACGGCGGGCACGCCGCCGCTGCCGCCCGGATACCAGTTGCTGGACGGCGTGATGAACAGCGGCTTGCGCACGCCGGGGTTGTACTTGTCGTAATCCGTCTGGGCGCCGAACACCTGCGGCGGGTTCTGCGCCTTGATGAACGACTCCGTCGCCAGCAGTTCCACTGTCAGCAGGCGGTCGCCGTGGTGGCGCAGCGAAGCGCGCGTAAACAGCGTGGCCTGCATGTTATCGGGCAGCAGCTGCGGGTACAGGTCCGGATCCAGCACGCATGTGCCGACGCCGGCGCCGCTCGCCTTGGTGGACGGGATCGCATATTGTCCGCCGCCATACGGCCCGGTGCAGCCGCTGGCGAAGTAGGGGTTGCCGGTCAGCGTGGTGGCCTTGCCGTTCTGGTAGGCCGTGAAGTTGGCCGGCGCCGACGACGATCCAGCCACCGCCGACGAGAACGGGTTGCCGCCCAGTTGCGCGATCAGGTTCGGATCGCTGATGTTCGGGCGGTCGCTCTGCGCCAGGCGCGCGCGCTGCTGGAAATCCACGCTGGCGTAGACGTTCCAGCCCTGTTCGTTCAGGTCGCCGATGCCGCTGACGATGCTGACGCGCTGCTGGTCGCCGCCGCCGTGGCGTTCCGGCTGGACCCAGCCGCCGGTGACGGTGGTACCGGTGTGCGTGCGTTTCGTGATGAAGTTGACCACCCCGGCGATGGCATCGGTACCGTAGATTGAGGAGGCGCCGTCGCGCAGCACTTCGACGCGCTCCACCGCGCTCATCGGGATCACGTCGACATTGACGGAACTGGCGCCGATCGCCTCGTTCGGCAGGCGCCGGCCGTTCAGCAGCACCAGCGAGCGGTTGGTGTTCAGGCCGCGCATATTGATCATCGTGCCGCCGCCACCGCCGCCGACCGGCTCATTGGTGGAGCCGACCGTCAGCGCGGTCGCCACCTCGGACATCGTGGTCAGGCCGCGCGCGACGAGTTCATCGGACTTGATGGTTGTCAGCGGCAGCGCGTTCTCGGTGGCCAGCTGGCGGATCGAGGAGCCGGTGACTTCCACGCGGGTCATCGGCGAGTCGGCCGGGGCCGCGGACTGCTGGGCTGCGGCCGTTTGCGCGAGCGTGGCGATGGCAAGGGCGATCGCGGACAACGCGATCCGATGGGGAATTCGGTGCATCTGGTCTCCTGTTTTCTTGACGGTGCTATTCATTGCACATTGGTCAGGCCGCTGATCATTTGGCCTGACCAACCTTTTTTTAGAATGGCTTAAAATGCATGATTACGCAAACAGTTTTTGTTCGGCCCTACCATGGACATTCAGGATTTCACTCTGGCGATAGCTGTTAGCGCAATCATTGACAGGCTGGCGCATGTGGCCTGACCTGCGGTAAAGTGGTCAGGCCAGAGGGTAAGCTTTGGCTGTCGACAAAAACTGGAGGAGACGAAGATGCGGTATTTCAGCGTGATGGCCTTGACGGTCTTGGTTTCAGTGCCCGCAGCCGCGGCCGACCGGCTTGCACGCATCGAGCCCGATGCGCCGGTGCGCCTTGCCGGCGCGGCCGGTGCCGATACCTGGGTGGAAGCGCGCTTCCGCCCACTCGCCGCGAATGGCGGCAACGGGAAACTGTACGTGGTCGGCCGCTACCAGGACGAGGGTAACTGGTATGGCGCGGGACTGGGCTACCAGCCGGCCACGGGACGCATGCAGGTCGAGATCGTGCGCATGCAGGGCGGCCAGATGACGCGCCTGAAGGGTTTCGGCCGCGCCGCCGCCGCCGACGGCCGCTTCCACACCGTGCGGCTGGAGATGGCGGGCAGCACGCTGGCTGTCTACCTGGACGGCGAACGCATCACGGGCGTGACCGATACCGCGCTGTCGCGGGCGGGCCGTTTCGGCGTCGTCGCCAGCGGAACCGCCTTCGAAGCCAGCGTGCCGGTGACCGGCGACGCCACGCTGAAGCCGGCGCGGCTGGCGCTGGCGCGCGCGCCGCAGGCGGCGCAGCTGGCCGTGGGCGATGGCCCGCTGCGGCTCGACGTCAGCGCGCTGGGCAGCTACAGGTTCGCTGGCGACCCGACCGCGGCGCCCTCTGATGGCAAGCCCGGCTCGTTCCTGACCGCCGCCAGCCCGCGCAACGCCACCGCCTTCGGCGCCGTGCCGTTCCGCTTCACCGCCGTGGCGGCCGATGCCGCGCTGGTTCGCGTCGAAGCCGGCAAGGAATCCGTCACCCTGACGCCGCTGGCGGCCGGCACCACCACGGTCACGCTGGCCAGCGCCGACGATCCGAATGTCCGCTCGGTGGTCGCGGTGCGCATCGCCGAACGGAAGGCGCCTGCCGGCGCGGCATACCGCCTGGGCGGTGCCGTCGCCCCGTCGCCCGGCGAGCGCGATGTGCCGTACGACACGCCGCTGCGCCTGCGCTTCGACGCGATGCCCGTGCTGGGTACCTCGGGCGCGATCCGTATCCACCGCAAGCGCGACGGCGCACTCGTCGACACGATCCACGCCAGCGGCGAGTACGACCGGCTGGGCTACGAAGGCCAGGAATATCGCCGCGCGGTGCGACTGCAGCCCATCGCCATCGAAGGCCGCAACGTCGTCATCCACCTGCACAGCGCGAAGCTGCAGGCCAACGAGGAGTACGCCGTCACCATCGACGACGGCGTCTTCGCCGGAAGTTTCAACGGCCAGCCGTTCGCCGGCATCGGCAAGGAGCAGGGCTGGACATTCCGCACCCGCGCCGCCATCCCGCGCAGCACGAAACTCGTGGTGGACGACGATGGCGCGGCCGACTTCCGCACCGTGCAGGGCGCGCTGAACCATGCGATGCAGCATGCCGGCCGCGCCACGCCGGTCACGGTGGACATCCGCAATGGCCGCTACCAGGAGCAGCTGTACCTGCGCGGCAAGGACAACCTGACCCTGCGCGGCCAGAGCCGCGACGGCGTGGTGATCGACGCGCTGAACGGCGACGGCCTCAATCCCGGTTCCGGCACTGCCCAGGATGCCCGATCGCCCGGCATCAGCGGCGGCCGTGCCATCTTCCTCGTCGAGGATGCCGACCTGCTCACGCTCGATACGCTGACGATCCGCAACAGCACGCTGAGGTCATCGCCGAATGGCGGCCAGGCCGAAGCGATCTTCTTCAACAGCGAAGGGCGCCTGGTCGCGAAGAACGCCAGCTTCTTCAGCGAGCAGGACACCATCCAGGTGCGCGGCTATGCGTGGTTCTACCGCACGCTCATCGCCGGCAACGTGGACTTCATCTGGGGGAACAACCGGGCCGCGCTGTTCGAGGACAGCGAGATCCGCACCGTGGGCGACAGCGCCAACTCGAGGAACGGTGGCTATCTTCTGCAGGCGCGCACCATGTCGTCCGGCGACAGGGGCTTCATGTTCGTCAACAGCCGTCTCACGCACGGCCCCGGCCCGACCGGCAACGACGTGCCGGCCGGCGCCACCTGGCTGGCGCGCAGCCCGGGCTATGCCTACACCTGGGATCACATCGCCTTCATCGACTGCCGCATGGGCCCGCACATCGCGCCGGCCGGCTGGGCCGGGCCGAACGCGAAGCAGCCGGTGCCGAATCCCGCGATCGCCACCGCCACGTCTGGGTGGCGCGAGTTCGGCACCATGGACCTCGACGGCAAGCCGCTGGATACGAGCCAGCGCGTGCACGGGCGCGTGCTCGGTGCCGAGGAGGCCAGGAAAGCCTATGGTTCGCGGGAAGCGTATTTCTCCGGCTTCGGTGGCGGGAAGGGGTGGAATCCGGTGCCGTGACGGCACCGGCGGGTGCGCGAATGCGCCGGTAAACAATCGCGCCGGCGGCGAAACGCTCAATGGATTGACCAATGAGGGCTCATGGCTCATGGGAAAAAGGCTTTATGATCTGCCACTGTCCCATAGACTAACCCAGAAGCCCCGATGCCCAAGATCCCTGCCTCGTTCCGTCGCCGCTGTGTTCCACACGTCCTTCAACTGAGTCTCGCCGCGCTGGCGCTGCAAGCCAACGCCCAGGAGCTGGGCATTCCGCAAGCTTCCGATATCCAGCAGCGCCAGGCGCAGGCCGGCATCGGCGCCAATGCGCCGGTGTTCCTGATGGCGGCGGTGCCGCTGTCGGCGGAAGGGAAGTTCAGCGTGTATTCGTCGAGCGACGGCGTGACGTTCACGACTCTGGCATCGGAGGCCCATGCGCCTGGCGGCGCCGCGCTGGCCGAGCCATCGATCGTGCGGCACGACGGCCAGTACTACGCGGTTTACGCGCAAGGCGGTGGCCTGGCCATCGCCCGCTCGGCCGACCTGAAGAATTGGGAGACGGTCCGCACGGCGCCACTGGCGCTGGCCGGCGGCACGCCGGATAGCACGTCCGTTTCGGCACCGCGCTGGGTGCGCGAAACGAACGGCGCGCTGAAGGTGGTGGTCGCGGCCGGCAAGCAAACGTTCATCGTCGCCCCGGACGCGGGCTTTACCGCATGGTCGGCGCCGCAGCCGGCGCAGGGCCTGGCCGGCGGCGCATCGATCGTCGCCACCGATGGCGGCTACACGGCGCTGGTGCGCAACCCCTCCAGCGGCATGCTGGAAGTGGCGACCGCGCAAACGCTCACGGGCCCATGGACCGTAACGCAGCAAAGCGGCCCGGGAGCGTCGTCGGGTGGCCAGTCGCTGGTCAGGCTGGCCGACGGTGCATGGCGCGCCTACTTCGCCGATGCCGATGGCCGCCAGTACTGGTATGCGGACAGCCGCGACCTGCGCACCTGGTCGCCGAAGGCGAGGGTGGGCGGCGTGTCCGGCATGATCGGCAGCGCCTCGGTCATCGCCGAGGAGCGCAAGGCGTTTGCCGCCGCCACGAAGCCGAAGGGCCAGCCGAAGAAGGTATCATGGGACCAGCATTCGCTGATGGTCGACGGCAAGCGCATCGTCGTCTGGTCCGGCGAAGTACACCCGTTCCGGCTGCCCAGCCCTTCGCTGTGGCGCGACGTGATCCAGAAGATGAAGGCGCTCGGCTTCAACGGCATCGCCTTCTATTTCCACTGGGGCTATCACTCGCCGGCGCCGGGCGTCTACGACTTCAACGGCATCCGCAACGTCGAACGCGCGATCGAGATCGCCGAGGAAGAGGGCATGTACATCATCGCCCGCACGGGCCCCTACATCAACTCGGAGCTGACCGGCGGCGGCTATCCGGGCTGGATGTTCCGCAACCGCGCCGAAGCGCGCACCGACGACCCGGTCTACCTGGCGGCGTCCGACGAGTGGATGACCCAGATTAACGCGATCATCGCGCGCCACCAGGCCACCGATGGCGGCGGCAATATCGTGGCCTACCAGCTCGAGAACGAGCTGGGCAAGGTGGAGCCGAAGCACGTGCGCCAGATGGAGCACCTGGCGAAGAAGGCGCGCGCCGACGGCATCACGGTGCCTTTCTTCCACAACGCGGCCGGCCGCCTGCCCGACTGGACGCCGAAGAATTCGACGGCGCCATGGGCCAACACCGGCCCGACCGACATCTATGCATTCGATGGCTACCCGGGCGGCAGCTGCAATGTGTTCGCAGATCCGTCCGGCCCGAACAAGGCGCCGGACTGGGGCATCTATGCACAGCCGGGACCGAAGGCGGGGGCCCTGTCGTCGCCCGGCACACCCGGCTTCGCGGCCGAACTGGGCGGCGGCTGGTTCGACTACTGGGGTTCGAACGGCACCTACAACTGCACGGCGGAACGCCAGGGCGCCGGCTACCAGCGCGTGTTCTACGGCACCAACCTGATCAACCGGATCACGATCCACAACGTCTACATGACGTTCGGCGGCACCTCGTGGGGCTGGCTGGGCGGGCCGGTGGTGTACACATCCTACGACTATGGCGCACCGATCTCGGAAGACCGCGGCCTGCGGCCCAAGGCGCTGGCGCTGAAGCAGCAGGGCATGTTCGTGCAGGCGGCCGAGCAGGCCATCGCGCAGATGGACAAGGGGCCGGCGATCAGGACGTCGTCCGACAAGGTGAAGGTCTACCACAACGTCAACCCCAAGCTGGGTGCGCACGTTCTGCTGGCCGTGCACAGCCCGTCGGACCTGCTGAGCGACGACAGCTTCACGTTCGAGCTGGCGACGAAGGACGGCAGCTACCAGGTGCCGCTGCGCCTGAACGGGCAGGATGCCAAGATGCTGCTGGCTTCCTATCCGATGGAGCGGCAGCACCTGGTGTATTCGAGTTCCGAGTTGCAGACGCACTTCAACAACGGCGAACGCGATATCGCGCTGCTGCACGGCCGCGCTGGCGAAACAGGCGAAACGGTGCTGCGTTTCACCGGTGCGCCGAAGGTCGAAGTCCTGGCCGGCAAGGTGGCATCGCGCTACGACGCCGCGAAGGGCGACCTGAAGCTGACCTACACGCACGACGGCCTGGCGCGCGTGCGCATCACCGGCGGCGGCCGCGCACCGCTGCTGCTGCTGCTGGCCGACGAGAAAACCAGCCAGCAGTTCTGGACGCAGAAAACCCCGGCCGGCCAGGTGCTGCAACTGACGCCGGCATTGGTGCGCAGCGCCACGCTGGCCGGCGACAGGCTGGCGCTGACGGGCGATACCACCGCCGCCGGCGCGATCGAGATCTGGGGGCCGAAGTTCGGCACCGCCTCCTTCAATGGCGAGGCGCTGTCGCTGAGCGCGCAGCCGGACGGGAGCTTCAGGTCGAACGACCTGAAGGGACCGGCCGCCGTGAAGCTGCCCGACCTGGCGGCGCTGCCGTGGACGCGCCGCGCCGACAGCCCCGAAGCGCAGCCGGGCTTCGACGACGCCGCATGGATCAAGGCGGACAGCCGCGCGTCGGCGGCGCAGACGTGGACGATGCCCGAGCGCGGCCAGCCCACGCTGGCGATGAGCGACTACGGCTTCCACCATGGCGACGTGTGGTACCGCGGCCATGTGGAGATCGCCGATCCAGGACGTGGCCAACCCGCAAACCAGCTCGAACTGTTCATCGGCGCCGGCGGCGCCGGCATGGCGCAGGTGTGGATCGACGGCCGCTTCGTCGGCCAGCACGAAATGGATACCGGCCGCTCGTTCCCGGAAACCACCGACAGCGTGAAGCTGGCGCTGGGTGAACTAAAACCGGGCAAGCACGTGATCGCGGTCATGGTGCGCAATAATTCGCACAACTGGAACCTGATGGCCGACGATTACCATCGCGAGGCGCGCGGCCTGATCTCGGCATCGCTGACATCGAAAGGCGGCAAGCGCTTCGGCGTGCCGATCGAATGGCGCATCCAGGGCCGCCGCGGCGGCGAAACCCTGGCCGACGTGGCACGCGGTCCACTGAACAATGGCGGCCTGCATGGCGAGCGCGAAGGCTGGCACCTGCCATCGGCCGGCAAGGACGGCGCCGGCTGGACCGCCGCGAAGCCGACCGACGCGCCGCCGGCCGCCGGCACCTACTGGGTCAGGACCAGCTTCGACCTCGACCTGCCGAAAGGGCACGACGTGCAACTGGGCCTGGCATTCGGCGATACGTCGAAGCCGCGCTCCGACCGGGAGAACCGCGCGCTGATCTTCGTGAACGGCTGGAACATGGGGCAATTCATCGCCCATATCGGCCCGCAGCGCACGTTCGTGATCCCGCCAGGCATCCTGAACCCGAACGGCCGCAACACGATCGCGCTGGCGGTGACTACCGACGGCAGGAAGGAAAACGCGCTGGAGCCAGTACGCCTGGTGAACCTGCGCACGGCGCGCGGCGGCGTGCCGCTGGAGATGGTGGCGACGCCGCAGGACGCCCGGCACTGACAGGTATCCGGCCGGGCGATCCGCCCGGCGGGGTACCTTCATCCCTTGGTGCGCCAGCTAACGGACGGCAAGCCACGATGGGTCCAACCTCTCGGTGATCGACGGGAGGACCCATGGACGCAGGTTATGTGAAGCTGAGCAATGACACCGCAGTCGCCCACCTGGTGACGCGCACCGATCCGGCGCTGGCCTGCTGGGCCGCGCTGGTGCAGGTGTGGGATGGCATCGAAGGCACCCTCGACGAGACCGACCCGCCTGGCAGCGCCGAAAATGCCACGCCGATGACCTCGGTGAGGCCATTCGGCTGAAGCAGGGTGTCGATCAGCGCGGCGCTGGCTGCGCGCCAAACAGTTCCAGCGGTACCGCCTCGGCCATCGCGGCCATGCCCGCATCGTTCGGGTGCAGGTGGTCGCCGCTGTCGTACTTCGCCAACAGCCGCGCCGGTCGCGCCGGGTCGCGCAGGGTGCGGTCGAAGTCGATCACCGAGTCGAATTCGCGGCTTTCCCTGATCCAGCGGTTGACGGCCTGCCGCACGGCCTCCTTCGCTGCCGTGTAATAGCCGGGGAACACCGTGCCTTCGAACGGCGTCAGCGTGGCGCCGTGGATGGCGATGCCTTGGGTGCGGGCGCGCGCGATCAGCTGGCGGTAGCCGGCGATCAGGTCTTCCGCGGTGGGGCCTTCGGCGGCAGGCATCGAACCGGTTCCCGGGTGGCCGATGTCGTTGATGCCGATGAGGAGCACGACGTGGCGCACGCCGGCGGTGGCCAGCACGTCGCGGTCGAAGCGGGCCAGCACGGCGCGGCCGAACGGCGGCCATTCGCCCGGATCGCGCAGCAGCCGGTTGCCGCCGATGCCGCGGTTGACGACGCCGAATCGTGCACCTGACGGCATCTCCGGACGGCTTGCCTGCAGGCGCTGCGCCAGCATGTCCGGCCAGCGCTGGTTGGCGTCCACCGTCGTGTTGGAACCGTCGGTGATCGAATCGCCCAGCGCGACGATGGCGCCTGCGCCGGCGGCCGTCACGTCCACTGCGGTCAGGAACGGCCATGACGTCATCGTGCGCTGGGTTGGAAACGCCGCGGTGTCGGTAAAGTTGCCGGGACCGGAAACGTAGCTGGTCTGGAACGCGTTGCCGTGCACCGTCGTTGCCGGTGCTTCGCCCGGCAGGTGCAGGCTCACGGCGAGATCGGTTCGCGCCGGTACGGACATCTCCACCGGATCGGACAGCACCGGTGCACCGGGCGGTATCACCACGAATGGCCAGCCGCCGAATGTCAGCGCGCGGCTGGAACCGGCAACGGTCCCGGCACCGCCGGCGCGCAGCGCCACGTGCGCCGCGCCGATGCGCAGCGGCGTGCTGCCCAGTTCGTTCGACAGCCGGATGCGCACCTTGCTGCCGCCGATGCTGGTGCGCACGATCAGCCGCACCGTCTGGTTGTTGAACGTCTGCAGCGTTTTCGGCGCCGCATCGGCCGGTGCCGTGCCCCAGGTGCCCACCCAGTCCTTGCCGGGTTCCTCCTTGCCGGGTTCCTGCGCACCATGGGCGAACGGCACGGCGGCCCATGCCGCCAGCGTGAATGCGGCGGCCAGCAGGTTGCGCCGCGCGGGCGCAAACGTGTTTTTCAAATCGGTCTCCTTGTTCGTTGAAGCCCCGCGGTGGCGGAACAGGCCACACTGTAAGCAGCGCTGCCTCGGTGCGCAAGAGGTGCATGGCGTTGCTTCCAGCCGACAGCATCGTCATCTTTTGCGCCAAAACCGGCCGTAACGGCTCAACTGCGTGAGTGATTGCTGCGTGTACCTCCTTCATAAAAAACAATCGTCCTAAGATCGAAGCGACTCCGGCAAACGGGGCGTGACAATTAAAAGAGTGAGGAGACGGGATGAAGTCCACGAAGCACATGGGGAATCGCGCGCTGCCGGCCGTGCGGTTGACGAGCCTGGCGCTGGCGATCGCCACGCTGGCCGCGCAGGCAGCCGCGCAGGAAGCACCGGCCGCGCAGGGAGCACCGGCGGCGCAGCAGGGCGCACAGGCGGCGCAGGATCCGAACGTCGTCGTCGTGACGGGGTTCCGGGCGAGCCTGAACAGCGCGCTGAACACGAAAAAGAATTCCGACGGCATCGTCGACGTGATCAAGGCCGAGGACATCGCCAAGTTCCCGGACGCGAACCTGGCCGAGTCGCTGCAGCGCGTGCCCGGCGTGGCGCTGGCGCGCGGCGACGGCGGCGAGGGCAAGCAGATCACGGTGCGCGGCCTGAATGCCGGCTTCACGCGGGTGCGCATCAACGGCATCGAAGGCGTGGCCGCCACGGGCTCGTCGGACATCAACGGCAGCACCAACCGCGGCCGCGGCTTCGATTTCTCCGTGTTCGCATCGGAACTGTTCAACAGCCTGGAAGTCCGGAAGACCTCCGAGGCCGCCGTCGAGGAAGGGTCGCTTGGCGCCACCGTCGACTTGCGCACGGGACGGCCGTTCGACTTCAAGGGCCGCACCGTCAGCGTGGGCGCGCAGGAGTACTACAACGACCTGTCGAAGAAGACCCAGCCGCGCGTGACGGCGCTGCTGTCGGACCGCTGGGAAACGCCGTACGGCAAGGTCGGCGCGCTGGTTTCCGGCGCATGGTCGAAGCGCCGCGCGCTGGAAGAGGGCTACGAAGCGGTGGACCTGCTGTCGGCCAATGCCGACGGGGGCTTCTGCTCGCCGGCCGGCGTGACGCCGCAGAACCCGGCCAGCAGCGCGGTGAAGGGGATCGACGCGGCCAACTGCGGCTTCGGCGAACCGCGCACATCGAACCTGGCGGCCTGGAACGACGTGATGGGCCGCACCGACAGCAACGGCGGCACGATCGCCAGCCCGGCGGCGGGTTCGGGCGCATTCCACCCGCGCATCCCGCGCTACCGCCGTTCGATGACGGACTATGAGCGCACCGGCATCACCGGCGCCCTGCAATGGCGGCCGTCGGCGGACACCGATGTCAATCTCGATCTCATGTACGGCAAGTTCGAGAACCGCCGCTACGACAACTACATCTCCGCGATCTCGTTCGGCCGCACGCTGCAGACGGCGAATGGCAAGCCGCAGACGTCGATCGTGGAATCGCACTTCAACGAGAACGGCAGCTGGGACTACGGCAAGTTCAACGGCGTCGATATCCGCAGCGAAGGCCTGCTCGACGTATATACCACTACGTTCAAGCAGTACGTGTTCTCGGGCGGCCACCGTTTCAGCGACCGCTTCAAGGTCAATTTCCTGCACGGCACGTCGAATTCGGAGCTGGACGAGCCGATGCGCGCCACCGTGCAGTTCGATTCGCCGAACGTGGATGGTTTCTCGTACGACTTCCGCGATAACCGCAACGTGCCGGCGCTCAATTTCGGCATCGACGTGTCGAACCCGAACAGCTTCACGTTCGGTCCGCAGGAGGCTGACGGCACGCTGCATGGCCAGTTCGTGGGCCGCTTCCTGAACACCCGCAACAAGCTGAAGACCACGGAGCTGAACGGCTCCTTCGAACTGAACGACAACCTGACCCTGCGCGGCGGCTACTCGAACCGCAAGAACACCTGGAGCAACGTGGAAATCGGCTCGGGCGGCAACGGCCTGGCATTGCCGTCCGGCGTGAGCCTGGCCGACATCTCGCAGCAGGTGTCCGGCTTCGGCAAGGGCCTGGGCGCAAACGTGCCATCGTCGTGGGCGGCGGTCGACTTGGACAAGCTGCGCGCCATCTACGACATCGAGTGCCATTGCGACGCGGTGCCCGGTTCGCAGTATGCATACCTGACGCAGGCCAACCGCGCCGTCGAGGAAAAGATCGATGCGCTGTACGGCATGGTCGACTTCAACTACGACCTGTTCGGCATCGGCTGGCGCGGCAACGTGGGTGTGCGCGGCGCCGAAACGAAGGCCACGTCGATGGCGCTCATCAACGTCAACGGCCAGCTGCAGCCGAACGTCGTCACGAAAAAATACCGCGACTGGCTGCCGGCCTTCAACCTGACGGCGCAGTTGCCGAAGGACGTGTACCTGCGCTTCTCGGCGGGCAAGACGCTGTCGCGGCCGGAGTACGTGGACCTGGCGCCGTCGGCCACCGTGTCCGGCCAGTCCGGCACGGTCAGCATCGGCAACGGCAACCTCGATCCGATCCGCGCCAAGACCTACGACCTGCAGGCCGAGTGGTATTACGCCAAGAACGCGATGGTGTCGGTGGGCGTGTTCCGCAAGGAGATCGACAGCTTCATCCAGACCGTTTCCGAGCGCGCCGTGTACAACACGCTGGGCCTGCCGAACGACCTGCTGGTCTTCAACGGCTGCTCGATCACCGGCGGTACGCCGGGCTGCCCGACGTCGCCGACCGACTCGGTGGTGGTGAGCCGCAAGGTCAATACGCCGGGCGGCCCGCTCAACGGCCTGGAGTTCAACCTGCAGGCGCCGTTCACGTTCCTGCCGGGCGTGTGGAAGAACTTCGGCATGCTGGCCAACTACACGCACGTGAAATCGAAGATCACCTACATCACGCGGGTCGACAACCCAAGGACCGAGGCCAACGAGCTGCTGAGCGTGCGCGCCAACTTCACCGGCCTGTCGCCCCGTGCCCACAACCTGACGTTCTTCTACGAGGACGAGAAATTCTCGGCGCGCGTATCGAAGGCGCACCGCTCGTCCTACCTGCTCGCCGTGCTGGGCGACGTGCAGGGCCACGACTTCACGATCGTCGACGGCTCGACCAATATCGACGCCAGCATTTCCTACCAGCTGACGCCGAACCTGCGTATCTCGCTCGAAGGCCAGAACCTGACCGACGAGCCGTTGCGCTACGGCCGCGACACGCAGCGCAACGACACGCTGCTGTACGTGCATTCCGGCCGCTCGGCCGTGCTGGGCCTCAGCTACAAATTCTGATTCCGCAGTAACGCCAAGCCCGCAGCCGCGGGCTTGGTGCATTCACAAGTGTCTTGAATCGGTAATAAACATTCACGGCGCCTGATAACAACGCAAGAGAGGATGAGACATGCAAAGACCGCAACCGAAGTTGATAGCGCTTGCAGCACTGGCTGTGTGTGCGATGGCCGCCCACGCCAATGCCCAGCAGGCGACGGGTGACGCGGGGCAGCTGGATGGGCAACAGGTCGCGCAGGCAACCGTGCCGGCGGACCCGCAGCCGGGCGCGCAATCCAGCGGCCAGTCCGGAACGCAGGGCGCAACGGGTTCCACGGCCCAGCCGGCCAGCCAGGGTAGCGGCGCGGAAGCCAACACCGTCGTCGTCACCGGTTTTCGGGCCAGCCTGAACAGCGCCCTGAACACGAAGAAGAACGCCGACGGCATCGTCGACGTCATCAAGGCCGAGGACATCTCCAAATTCCCCGACGCGAACCTGGCCGAGTCGCTGCAGCGCGTGCCCGGCGTGGCACTGGAGCGCGGCGACGGCGGCGAGGGCAAGCAGATCACCGTGCGCGGCCTGAACTCGGGCTTTACGCGGGTGCGCATCAACGGCATCGAAGGCGTGGCCGCCACCGGCGCATCGGACATCAACGGCAGCACGAACCGCGGCCGTGGTTTCGACTTTTCCGTATTCGCCTCTGAGCTCTTCAACAGCCTGTCGGTGCGCAAGACCGCCGAAGCGGCCGTCGAGGAGGGCTCGCTGGGCGCTACCGTCGATCTGCGCACTGGCCGGCCGTTCGACTTCAAGGGCCGCACGATCAGCTTCGGCCTGCAGGAATCGTACCGCGAGATGGGCAAGAAAACCCAGCCGCGCGTGACGGGCCTGATCTCGGACCGCTGGGAAACGCCGTATGGCCGCTTTGGCGCATTGATCTCGGGTGCCTGGTCCAAGCGGCGCGCGCAGGAAGAGGGCTACGAGGCCGTCAGCATCGTGGCCGCCAACACCGACGGCGGCTTCTGCTCGCCGGTCGGCGTCAGCCCGCAGACCCCGCCGAACGACCCGGTGAAAGGCGTCAACGCCACGTCCTGCGGCGTCGGCGCCGACCGTCCCACCGACGCCACCGCCTACAACGAGGTGTTCGGCCGGCGCGACGACTACGGCGGACTGCTGGCCAACCCCGCGGCCGGCAATGGCGCGTTCCACCCGCGCATTCCCCGCTTCCGCCGCTCGATGACGGACTACGAGCGCCTGGGCATGACGGGCGCCCTGCAGTGGAAGCCGAATGCCGACACGGACGTCAACCTGGACCTCATGTACGGCAAGTTCGACAACATCCGCTACGACAACTACATCTCGGCGATCTCGTTCGGCCGCACCATGGCGCAGGCCAACGGCAAGCCGCAGACCTCGATCGTCGATGCGGAATTCAACGAGGACGGCCGCTGGATGTACGGCAAGTTCAACGATGTCGATATCCGCAGCGAAGGCCTGGTGGACGTGTACGAGACCATCTTCAAGCAGCACGTGTTCACGGTCGGCCACCGTTTCAGTGACACGCTGCGCGCCAACTTCATGCACGGCGTCTCCGACTCCAAGCTGGATGAGCCGATGCGCGCCACCGTGCAGTTCGACGCGCCGAACGTGGACGGCTTCTCGTTCGACTTCCGCCAGAACCGCGACGTGCCGATCCTGAACTTCGGCATCGATGTGGCGAACCCAGACAACTTCACCTTCGGGCCGCAGGACGCCAACGGCACGCTGCATGGCCAGTTCGTGGGCCGCTACCTGAAGACCACCAACCGGCTGCAGACCACGCAGGCCGACGTGGAATGGGAAGTGAACGACCACATCACCTTGAAAACCGGCCTGTCGGCCCGCAAGAACCGCTGGACCAACCTGGAACTGGCCTCGGGCGGCAACGGCCTGACGCTGCCGGCCGGCACCACGGTGGGCGACTATACCCAGCAGATCACCGGCTTCGGCAAGAACCTGGGCGGTACCGGCGTGCCGACGTCGTGGGCCACGGTGGATCTCGACAAGTTCCGCTCCGCATGGGATATCGAGTGCCACTGCGCCGCCGTGCCAGGCTCCGAGTACAACTACCTGACGCAGTCGAACCGTGCGGTAGAGGAAAAGATCAACGCGGTGTTCGCCAGTGTCGACTTCAACTACGACGTGGGTCCCGTAACGCTGCGCGGCAACCTGGGCGTGCGCGGCGCCGAGACCAAGCTCAATTCGCGGGCGATGATCAACGTGAACGGCCAGCTGCAGCCGAACTATGGCTACAAGAAATACCGCGACTGGCTGCCGGCGCTGAACCTGACGGCGATCCTGCCGAACGACGTGTTCCTGCGCTTCTCGGCCGGCAAGGTGCTGTCGCGCCCCGACTACGTGGGCCTGACGCCCTCGGTCTCCGTCAACACCACCGGCCAGTCGGTCTCGATCGGCAATCCGAACCTGGACCCGATCCGCGCCAACACGTTCGACCTGCAGGGCGAGTGGTACTACGCGAAGAACGCGATGGTGGGCCTGGGCGTGTTCCGCAAGGACATGAAGTCGTTCATCCAGGGCGTCTCGGAACTGGCCACCTACTCGTCGCTGGGCATCCCGAACGACCTGCTGCAGACGCCGACCGGCTGCTCGATCACCGGCGGCACGCCGGCGTGCCCGACCACGCCCGATACGGTCGTGACGGTCAGCCGCCAGGTCAACACCAGCGGCGGCCCGCTGAACGGCGCGGAATTCTCGTGGCAGACGCCGTTCTCGTTCCTGCCGGGCGCCTGGTCGAACTTCGGCATGATGGCCAACGTGACGCGCGTGAAGTCGAAGATCAAGTACCTGACCCGCCTCGACAACCCGCGCACGCCGGGCAACGAGGAGCTGTTCATGATCACCAACTTCACCGGCCTGTCGCCGCGCGCGAACAATCTCACCGTCTACTACGACGACGAGAAGTTCAGCGCCCGCGTATCGCGCGCCAACCGTTCCAGCTACTACCGGGGCATCCGCGGCAATGTCGACGGCCACGACTACCTGGTCGCCGACGGCACCACCACGTACGACATGAGCACGTCGTACCAGGTCACGCCGCACCTGCGCATCTCGTTCGAGGCGCAGAACCTGTCGAACGAACCGACCCGCTACTACAACGATACGCAGCGGCAGGACACGCTGCTGTTCGTGAAGTCGGGCCGCACCTTCGTGCTGGGGGCGAGCTACAAGTTCTGATGTAGCGGCGCCGCCAGAAAAAAACTGGGGACGGACCCTGGTTTCCAGGAAATTTTCTGGAAACCAGGGTCTGTCCCCTTTTTTTCTGCCGGCATTGGCGCGCTTCCTGCTCGAACCGGCGGTGGCGCGGCCGCGGGAAGGCAGCGTGGCGCAACCGGCCGGCTGCGCGGCTCATGCCTCGTGAACCGCGCTCAAGCCGGGCGCCGGGCGATGCCGTCGAGCTTCGCCGCCAGCCCGGGGATGCCGGCGGCGGCAAGGCCGAAGGTGTCTTCCAGCACCTGCGCGATCTCGTCCCCCGATGGCAGTTCGCGGCGCACGGCCGGCAGATCCGTCGGCTGGAACGAATAGCGCGTGTTGTGCAGCACGTGCCGGCCCCCGTCGACCGTGCGCACGGCGATCAGGTCGCGGGTGAAGTGGGACACCGGATTGGTCGACACGTACCAGTTCGACATCTCGACATCCACCGGATAGGCGGGGCGCAGGTCGAACACGTACAGGTGCAGCCAGCCGCCATCGGCTTCCGCTTCCAGCCGCCATTCGTCGCCCGGCCCCCCCAGGCTGGCAAGGCGGTAGCGGCCGTGCGGCGTATGCTGGACGACGTCTGGAACCAGTTGCAGCGGCGCGGTCGGGGTCATCTTGCCGAAGCCGGTGTCGGAAACGAAGCGCTCGCCACCGATCTCCGCCAGCAGCAGCATGTGCGTGCGCGGCGTGACCGCGTCGGGCGGCGCCGTCATGCGCACGCGCGCCAGCAGTGGCGTCGCGTCAAAACCCAGCGCGGCGAGCGCGTGGCGGTACAGCGTGTTGTGCTCGAAGCAGTAGCCGCCCCGGCGCGCCGTGAATTTACTGACCAGCGCCGGGATTTCCAGTGGCACGGCCAGCCCGGCCAGGGGATTCAGGTTCTCGAACGGGATGGCCTGGATATGGCCGCGCTGGAGGCGCGCCATCGTGTCGAGCGATAGCGCGGCGCCGGGCGCGACACCGAGCATGTTGAAGTAGGCGGTGATGGAATCGGACACTGGAAGCTCCCGGAAACGATGACGGGAGCAGTGTAATTCAGGCGCGGACGAAACCCTCGACGTTCTCCGTCGTCACTGGCGTGCCGTGTACTTTTTCCACCGTCACGCCGCGCATCGACACGTTGCGCACAGGCGCCTCGCGCTCGGCCTTGATCAGGCAGACGAACTTCGCCTCGCCCACGGTGATGTCGGAAACGTGGAGGCCCTCGATCGGTGTCAGTCGCCGCTGGTAGGTCGGCAGCAGGTTCTTCCACTGGTACAGCACGTCCGTTTCCACCGCCAGCACACCACCCTTGATGCTGGTCGCCGTCACGTTCGACACGTGGATGTTCTTCACGAAGCCGCCGCGCCGCTCGTTGGTCTTCACGTACAGGATGTTGTTGATCGTGCTGGCCGCGCCGGAACCCTGGTTGTCGAAGTGGCAGTTGTCGACGAAGACGTTCTCGATGCCGCCCGACAGTTCGCTGCCGATCGCGCACAGCTGGTGGCCGTTCTTGATGCGGCAGTTGCGCATCACGATGTTGCGTGCCGGCGTGGCCAGGCGCCAGGCATCGCGGTCGCGGCCCGATTTCACGGAGATCGCATCGTCGCCCTGGTCGAATACGCAATCCTCGATCAGCACGTTCTGCGCCATTTCCGGGTCGACGCCATCGTTGTTGTGGCCATGCGCGGCGATCTTTACGCGGCGGATCACCACGTCGTTGGTCAGGTAGGGATGCATGACCCAGAACGGGCTGTCGTGGATCGTGATGTCCTCCACCAGCACGTGCCTGCAGCGGTTGAACTGCACGAACTGGGGGCGCAGGTTGGCCGCGCCGACCGTCATGTCGCGCTGCTCGACCGGCAGGGGAGTCCCCTTTGCCGACATGTCGTACAGCTTCACCAGCGCATCCATGTGCGGCTTCGGGCGCTTGTACCAGATGCTCCACACGTCCAGCTTCGCGCGCAGCGTGCCTTCGCCGGTCAGTGCCACGTTCTCGCACTGGTAGGCGTACACCAGCGGCGAATAGTTGTAGCACTCGAGTCCTTCCCAGGTGGTGTGCACGGCGGGCAGGTAGTCGGCAGGATTTTCCGAGAACAGCAGCGTGGCGCCTTTTTCCACGTGCAGGTTGACGTTGCTTTTGAGGTGGATCTTCGCGGTGGGCCACACGCCTTCCGGGACCACGACGATGCCGCCGCCTGCCGCATGGGCGGCATCGATCGCGCGTGCGATCGCGGCGGACGTCTTGCGCTGGTCGGCCTGGTCGGCGCCGAAAGCGGTGATGGCGAAACGCGGCATGCCGGCGAAATCGGGAATGCGGATGGCCGGCATCTCGAACGGCGCGGCCACCCGTACTTCCTGGTGGCGCATGCCACCGGTGGCGCGCGGCGAGGAACAGCCCGAAGCCGCCAGCAGCGGCATGGCGGCACCGGCGAGCATGATCCTGCGGCGCCGGACGTCGATGGATGGCTTGCTGAAGGACGGCACGGTTCTGTTCTCCTGTGGCTGCGGAATGGCGCATGGTACTTCGCGCATCCGTCCTATGGAGGCGGGGCAGGGGAATCGCTCAGGAGGTTGACGCATGTACGCGGCAGGGAAGCGGGATGTCATCCCGACACGCTCGAACGAGCCGATCCCGCGGGCCATGTTGCAGCGAGTTTGGAAAAGTGCAGCAGAGAGTGCGCTTTTATCGCCAGGATATTGCTTTGTGGAATCTTTGGCGCTAGCATGGTGCCATGGCCATCTCCGCAACCAGCGCGCTCGCTTCCGGCGTCTATACCCCGACCACTACGACGGTCGCCCGCACCAGCAATCCCGCGCTGGCCGCCAGGGCGGCCAGCCTGTCGTCGACGGCCGGCATCGTCGCCACGCTGGGCGGATCGTCCGGCGCGCAGGTGTACTCTCCGGCCGGGCTGCTGAACACCCTGGCGCACGCCGGCACCGCAGCGGCGCTGCCCGGCAATGGCGATACGGGGACCGGCACAGGCACAGGCACCGGCAACAACGCAACCGACCTCGCCAACAGCGGCCAATGGGCATCGATCCTGAAGGCCAATCCCTCCGCCGCTGCGTTCGTGATCGGCGCTTCCTACACCAGCGGCATCATCGACACGCTCGCCTGAGTCGGCAGCGGGAGATAGCGACCGCTATCCCCCGATGCCGACTCAGGCCTGCATCGCGTAACGTTCCAGCCAGTGCGCATACGGCGCCGGCAGCACCCACGACGGCCGTGCCAGGCCCAGGTCCTTCGCCGCGCGGTACGGATAGTGCGGATCGGCCAGCAGCGCGCGGCCCACCATCACGAGGTCCATCTGGCCGTCGGCAACCACGCGGTCGGCGTTGGCCGGCGCGTCGATGCCCCAGGATGCGGCGACCGGCAGGCCGGCTTCGCGGCGCACGCGTTCGGCGACCGGCGCCAGGAAGGCCGGGCCCCAGGGAATCGCCGTCTTCGGGATCGTGAAGCCGACCGACACATTCAGCAGGTCGAGGCCGCCGGCGCGCATCTTCTGCACCAGGGCGATCGATTCGCGCAGGGTTTCCTCGTCGCGGCCGTCGTATTCGAGAACGCCGAAACGGGCCGTCAGCGGCAGGTTTTCCGGCCACACCTCGCGCACGGCGGCCAGCGTCTCGAGCAGGAAGCGGCCACGGTTTTCAGGCGTGCCGCCGTAGATGTCGTCGCGCTGGTTCGAGTGGGCCGAGAAGAAGGTCTGCGCCAGGTAACCGTGCGCGAAATGCAGCTCGAGCCACTCGAAGCCGGCGTCGCGGGCACGCCGCGCGGCCTGCACGAAGCCGGATTTCACGCGCTCGATGTCGGCGATCGTCATCGCCTGGGGCACTTTCGGCAGGTTGGCGCCGAAGGCGATCGCCGACGGGGCGATGGTCTGCCAGCCGCGCTGGTCATCCGCGGCAATGTGGTCGTCGCCTTCCCACGGGCGGTTGGAACTTGCCTTGCGGCCCGCATGGGCGATCTGTATGCCCGGCACCGCGCCGCCGGCCTTGATCGCCGCGGCGATGCGCGCCATGCCCTCGGCCTGGCCGTCTTCCCACAGGCCCGTGCAGCCCGGCGTGATGCGGCCTTCCGGCGACACGGCGGTGGCCTCGACGATCACCAGGCCGGCGCCGCCGCGCGCGATGCTCGTGTAATGGGCCAGGTGCCAGTCGTTGGTGTAGCCGTCGACGGCGCTGTACTGGCACATCGGCGGCACCGCGATACGGTTGCGCAGCGTGACGTCTTTCAGGGTGAATTCGGTGAAGAGTGCGGACATGTCTGTTCTGGAAAATGAAGAGGAAGCACTGTAAGCGTCGCCCGGCATCATGTAAACTGATGGCACCTTATCTCTCCCATTAGAATTCATTATGCATCCGCCACAATGGCTGCAATCGTTTACCGCGCTGGCCCATACCGGCAGCTTCACCCGCGCCGCGGAACGGCTGGGGCTCACGCAGGCGGCTGTCAGCCAGCACGTGCGCCAGCTGGAAGACCGGCTCGGCCCCTTGCTGCTGCGCCGCCCGCGCGCCATCGAGCTGACACCGGCAGGTACGGCACTGCTGCAGTACTGCGCCGAAATCGAGGAAGCGGACCGGCGCCTGGCCGTGCGCATCGCCGACGAGGAAGCCTGCTGCGGCGACGTCGGGCTGGTCACGCCCGGCAGCCTGGGCCTGTTCCTGTATCCGCTGCTGCTGGACTTCCAGCTGGCCCACCCCGGCCTGGCGATCCGCCACCGCTTCGCGCCCGACCGCGAAACGCTGGCCCAGGTGCTGGACAAGCGCTACGACCTGGGCATCGTGGCGCTGAAGCCCGACGATGCGCGGCTGGCCGCCACGCCGTTCGCCGAGGAAGCGCTGGAGCTGGTGGTGCCGGCCGCCAGCGAGGTGCGCGGCTGGCAGGACCTGCACGCGCTGGGCTTCATCGACCACCCGGAAGGCCATGCGATGGCGACGCGGCTGCTGAGCCGTGCGTTCCCCGGCAATCCCGGGATCGCCACGGTGCCGGCGCGCGGATTCTCGAATCAGGTGGGACTGCTGCTGGAGCCCGTCGCGCGCGGGCTCGGTTTCACCGTCATCCCCACCCACGCGCGGCGGGCGTTCGCGCGGCAGGAGGCAATCCGCGTCATCGACATGGCCGCGCCGGTCGTCGATACGCTGTGGCTGATCCACCGCGCCGAGTGGCCGCTGCCGGCGCGCGCCCGGCGCGTGGCCGACTACCTGCAAGAACATATTTCAACAAGGAGTATTCGATGAACGACTACCTGGACTTCGCCCGCCAACTGGCCGATGCCGCCGCCGCCGCGGCCATGCCGCACTTCCGCACCCGGCTGGAAGTTGAAAACAAGGAGCAGGGCGCCTACGATCCCGTCACCATCGCCGACCGGGCTGCCGAGCGGGCGATGCGCGAGCTGATCCGCGCACGCTATCCGGAACACGGCATCGTCGGCGAGGAAGAGGGCATCCACCAGGGCAGCGGTCCGTATCACTGGGTGCTCGATCCGGTCGACGGCACGCGCGCATTCATCTGCGGCCTGCCGCTGTGGGGCACGCTGATCGCGCTGAACGACGGCGCCCGGCCCGTGGTCGGCGCGATGTACCAGCCGTTTACACGCGAATTCTATGCGGGCACGCCGGACGGCGCGTGGCTGAACGGCGAGCGGCTGCGCACGCGCCCCTGCGCCAGCCTGTCGTCCGCCCGCCTGATGACGACGGCGCCGGAAATTCTCCGCGTGCCCGCGCAGCGCGCCGCCTGGGACGCGCTGGCCGCCGAAGCCCAGCTGGTGCGCTTCGGCGCCGACTGCTACGCCTACTGCATGCTGGCCGCGGGGCACATCGACGCCGTCGTCGAGGCGGGGCTGAAGCCGTTCGACATCCAGGCGCTGATCCCCATCATCGAAGGCGCCGGCGGCGTCGTCACCTCCTGGGACGGCGGCGACGCCCAGCACGGCGGTACCGTGCTGGCCTGCGGCGACCGGGTGCTGCATGCGCAACTGGTTGAACGGCTGCGCCACGCTGCCTGAAGACAACATTGCCAAAAACCGGGGTCAGACCCCGGTTTATGGAAACACTATTAAGTGTCGATGTCGCCACAGGGGCTTGCAAACGTTGTCAAGAAACGCAATGATGGCCGGTCATTTTCACAATTGCGGCTGGATCTTGCTGTGAGCAAAATGCCAAGAAGTCATCCGTTGCGCCCCGACTACAACTACAATGGCGCCCACGAAACGGAGCATGGGGGACATACCAAATGCTGAGAACGCATCGCATTGCGCTGCTTTTCAATGCAAACAAGATTTTCGACCGCGAAGTCATCACCGGCGTCGCCGGCTACCTGGCCAGTACCCGCACCGCGTGGGACCTGTTCCTGGAAGAGGACTTCCGGCTGCGCCTGTCCGGCATCGACCAGTGGCAGGGCGACGGCATCATCGCCGACTTCGACGATCCGCTGGTGGCCAGCGCGCTCGCGTCCGCCCGCGTGCCGCTGGTGGCGGTCGGCGGTTCCTACGAGAACCCGGCCGACTACCCGGCCGGGGTGCCGTATGTCGCGACCGACAATTTCAAGCTGATCAAGCTGGCCTACGACCACCTGATCGAGGCAGGCCTGCGCAACATCGCCTGTTTCAGCCTGCCCGAGGCAAGGGAAAACCGCTGGGCGCAGGAACGCGAGAAGGCGTACTGCAGGCTGCTGCTGCGCGACAAGCTGCAGCCCGAGGTATACCGCGGCCATGCCACCAGCGCGCAGCACTGGAACGAGGCCGTCGAGCAGCAGATCGCCTGGCTGCACAGCCTGCCCAAGCCGGTCGGCATCATCGCCGTCACCGATGCGCGGGCGCGCCAGCTGATGCAGGCGTGCGCGCTGGCCGGCATCGAAGTGCCCGAGCAGGTGGCCGTGATCGGCATCGACAACGATCCGCTGGCGCGCATGCTGACCCGCATCCCGATGAGTTCCGTGATCCAGGGCGCCCAGGAAATGGGCCGCACCGCGGCGCACTTGCTGGACCAGATGCTGCACGGCGTGCGCCTGCCCGATACGCGCATCCTGGTGCCGCCTTCCGGCATCAACGTGCTCGCGTCGAGCCGGCACGAGGCGGGCAAGCACCCGCACGTGATGCGCGCGCGGCACTTCATCAGGCAGTACGCCTGCCAGGGCATCAAGACCGACCAGGTGGCCGAATACGTCGGCATATCTCGCTCGTCGCTGGAAGCGCACTTCCGCGCGGAGCTGGGCCGCAGCGTGCACGACGAAATCCTGCGCCTGCGCCTGGAAGCGGCCACCGGCTTCCTGGCCCGCGGCACGTGCAACCTGGCCGACGTGGCGGTGCGCTGCGGCTTCACGTCCAGCCAGTACATGCATTCGGTGTTCAAGCGCGAACTCGGTTGCACGCCGCGCGCCTGGCAGGAGCGCCAGCGCAGCGCCGAACCGGCCGGCGACCTGCAGGAATGAACCTCATGCCGCCCATCGCCGCATCCGCCGCCATGGCCCAGCAGTTCACGCTGACCAACGCGTGGGGCATGCGCGTGACGATCAGCGAGCGCGGCGCGGCCCTCGTCTCGTGGCTGGCGCCGGACCGCTATGGCCGCATGGCCGACATCCTGCTCGGCTATCCGGACCGCGAGCAGCTGCGCCTGAACGGCATGCTGCACCATGCCTGGTTCGGCGCGATCATCGGCCGCTGGGCCAACCGCATCGCCCATGGCCGCTTCACGCTCGATGGCCGCGTGGTGCAGGCCGACGTCAACGACCGCGGCAACCACCTGCACGGCGGCGATACCGGCTTCCATGTCGCGCACTGGGACGGCGAGCTGGCGCACGGCGGGCTGGCGCTGTCGTACGTGTCGCCGGACGGGCATGGCGGCTTTCCCGGCACGCTGGCCGTGCAGGTGTTCTACCAGCTCGACGACGACGGCAGCCTGACGATCGAATACCAGGCCACCTGCGACGCGCCGACGCCGGTCAACCTCACATCGCACCCGTGCTTCAACCTGAACGGCGGCACGGCCGACGTGGGCGATCACATGCTGCGCATCGACGCCGATCATTACCTGGCCACCGACGATGTGGGCATCCCCACCGGCCGCGCCGAAGTGGCCGGCACGCCGTTCGATTTCCGGCAGCCGGCCGCCATCGGCCCGCGCATGCGCTGGCCCGATCCGCAGATCCGCGCGATCGGCGGCTTCGATCACTGCTACTGCCTGCCCTCCGATCCGCGCGAACCGGGCCGGCTGCGCAACGTGGCGCGCGTCATCGATCCCGGATCGGGGCGCCAGCTGGACGTGTCCACCACCGAGGCGGGCCTGCAGTTCTACAGCGGCAACGGCCTGACGGGCATTCGCGGCCGCCATGGTGTGACATATTCGCGACACGACGGTTTTTGCCTGGAAGCGGGCGCCTACCCCGACCAGCTCAACGGCAAGGGCGCCGCGGCCGTGATCCTGCGGCCCGGCCAGGTCTATCGGCAGACCACGGTGTACAAGGTGTCGCTGCAAGCGTGAAATATCGTTTGGCCGAATGGTGAATTTCGTAATTGATGCGTGTTACCGTCCGCAGCCAGAATGCTGTCAGAACGATACGCTGCCAAAAACATAACGACGAGACACCATGCGTCCTACCTTTCCGCTGTTGCTGGCGGTCGCCGCCGCACACGCGGCGGCTGCCGGCGCGGCCACCCCCGACCAGCTGACGCTTTTCAAGAACCGCCCGGGCGCCGGCTGGCAGGTCACGATCGCCGATCCGGAAAACGCCGTGCCGCTGAGCGGCGCAAGTGCCGCCGTTCCCCCATCCGTCAAGCAGCCCGAAGCCGCCGTGCGCGGCGCTGCCGGCAAGGTGGCGGGCCGCGATGCCCTCACGCTGGCCTGGCGGAAGACCTGGTACGCCAGCCTGCGTTTCGAGCATGCCCCCGTGGATCTGCGGCCGTACCTCGACAAGGGCATCGTCGCCTTCGACCTGAACGTCCGCGAGATGGCCCAGGGCGGCATCGACTTCAAGCTCGACTGCGGCAAGGATTGCGAACGCAAGGTGCCGTACGTGCTGCCGGGCCGCGCCGCGGCGGGCCAGGGCTGGAAGCCTGTCTCGTTCGCGCTGAAATGCTTTTACCGCGACGGCGATATTTTTGAAACGGTCATGAAACCGTTTTCAGTGGAAGCGACGGGGCAGGGCGAAGTGGCCATCGCCAACCTGCGCATCCTGAAGACGGGCACGCCGAACACCGCCTGCCCCGACTACCGCACGCGCTCCGTCACGCCGGAACCGCTGAACGAATCGTGGGCCATCGACTGGTGGATGCCGCGCCACGAACAGCGCGTCAGGGAAAACGCCGAGCGCCGCGCCAGCGGCACGCTGCCGCAACTGGTGTTCATCGGCGATTCGATCACCGAAGGCTGGGCCAAGGACGGCAAGGAAGAATTCGCGCGCCGCTATGCGCGCTACCACCCGATCAACCTGGGCTTCGGCGGCGACCGCACCGAGAACATCCTGTGGCGCGTGCAGCACGGCGAAGTCGACGGCATCGACCCGAAGGTGGTCGTGCTGATGGCCGGCACCAACAACACCGGCAGCCGGCAGGAAGACCCGTCGACGACGGCGGCCGGCCTGCGCCGCGTCATCGACGAGCTGCAGCAGCGCCTGCCGAACGCGAAGATCCTGCTGCTCGGCGTCTTCCCCCGCGATGCGGCGGACAGCCAGTCGCGCCGCATCAATGGCGCGATCAACGAGCGCATCGCGAAGTTCGCGGATAACCGCCGCGTATTCTTCGCCGACATCGGCAGCGCCTTCCTCGACGAGGCGGGCACGCTGTCGAAGGACATCATGCCGGACCTGCTGCACCCGAACGCGCGCGGCTACGAGATCTGGGGCAAGGCGATGGACCCGATCCTGCAGCCGCTGCTGACCGGCTACCGCTGGGACAGCGTGCCGATCGGCGGCGGCGGTTTCGTGCCGGCCGTGATCCCGACCACGGAGCGGGGCGTGGCGTATGCCCGCACCGATGTCGGCGGCGCTTACCGGTGGAGCAGCGACAGGTGGGTGCCGCTGCTGGACTGGGTGTCCGAAGACCAGACCGGCCTGCTCGGCGTGGATTCGCTGGCGGCCGATCCGCGCGACGCCTCGAAAGTGTACCTGCTGGCCGGCATCGCCTACCACAACGGCGGCCGCTCGGCGATCCTGCGTTCGCGCGACTACGGCAAGACCTTCGCCGTTACCGACGTGACCGCGCAGTTCAAGACCCACGGCAACGGCGCCGGCCGCAACAACGGCGAACGCCTGGCCGTCGACCCGGGCGCCGGCAATGTGCTGTACGTGGGCACGCGCGCCAACGGCCTGTTCCGCAGCGATGATTTCGGCGCCACCTGGAAGCACCTGCCGGGCCTCGACGTGACGACGACGCCGAACGGCGCCGGCATTGCCTTCGTGATCCCCGATCCGGCCAGCGTGAAAGCGGGCGGCACGGCGCAACGCCTGTTCGTCGGCGTGTCGCGCGCCGGTACGAACCTGTTCCGCAGCGACGACGGCGGCGCCACCTTCGTGCCGATGGATGCCACGTCGGACGGCCTGATGCCGCAGCGTGCCGCGCTCGACGGCGCCGGCCACCTGTACGTGACGTTTGCCAACGGCGCCGGCCCGCACCCGCGCGGCGACGAAAAAATGGACCGGGGCGCGATCCGCAAGTACGGCACCGCCTCCGGCGGCGGCCAGGACGTCACGCCGAAGGGCCCGATCGCCTCGTATTCCGGCATCAGCGTGGACCGCAACGATGCGCGCCGCCTGCTGGCCTCGACCATCAGCCTGTATGCACCGCAAAGCAAGATGAAGGGTGACGCCAGGGGCGACCGGATCTACCTGTCGACCGACGGCGGCACCACGTGGACCGACGTGATCGCGCGCGGCTTCGCGATGGACCGTGCCGGCGTGCCGTGGGTGAAGGGCCATGCGATCCACTGGGCCAGCACGGTTGCCTTCGATCCGTTCGATGGCAAAGCCGCCTGGGTCACGTCCGGCAACGGTGTATTCAAGACGTCGGACCTCGGCGCGGTGCCGACGACGTGGCGCTTCGATGTCAAGGGCCTGGAGGAAACGGTTCCGCTGGGCCTCGTCAGCCGCCCGGGGGCGCCGCTGGTGTCGACCATCGGCGACTACGACGGTTTCATCCATGACGACCTGAAACAGTATGGCCGCATCCACGAACCGCAGATGGGTACCACCTTCGGCCTGGCGTACGCAGGCCTGCAGCCGCAGGTCATGGCACGCGTGGGCAAGTCGGTCTACGTGACCCGCGACGGCGGGACCACCTGGCGCCTTGCGCGCGGCATGAACGGCACGAACGGTATAAAAGGCCAGCTGGCGCTGTCGGCCGATGGCAGGGTGCTTCTGCATTCTCCCGAAAAGTCGCGTGTGACTTACCTTTCGAAAGACGATGGCGACACGTGGACGCTGGCGCAGGGCATCGCGGGCGTGCGCCCGGTAGCCGACCCGGTGGACCCGCAACGCTTCTATGCCTACCAGGATGGCGCCTTCCTCGTTAGCCGCGATGCCGGCCGCACGTTCGCCGCCATCTCGCAACTGCCGAAGGGCGGTTCGGACCTGGTGCGCGCCGCGCCGGGCCGTGCCGGCGACGTGTGGGTGGCACTGAAGAACGGCGGCCTGGCGCGTTCGGTCGATGCCGGCGGCACGTTCGCGACGATCAGGGACGTGACGTATGCCGGGGCGGTCGGCTTCGGCAAGGCCGCGCGCGATGGCGCGTATCCGGCGGTCTACATCTGGGGCACCGTCGACGGCCTGCGCGGCATCTGGCGCTCCACCAACGAAGGCGCCGACTGGGTGCGCATCAATGACGATGCGCACCAGTACGGCGGCCCGGGCGACGGCCGCTTCGTGGCCGGCGACATGAACGTCTTTGGCCGCGTCTACATGAGCAGCGCCGGCCGGGGCATCGTCTATGGAGAGATCGCACAATGATGCGGATCGTGTACACCGCACTGCTCATCGGCGTGCAAACCATGGCTGTGGTCCAGGCCGCGCCCGACCTGACCCTGCGCTACGACCGCCCGGCTACCGACAATGCCGACGGCTGGGAGCGCGAGGCACTGCCGGTCGGCAATGGCCGCATCGGCGCGATGGTGTTCGGCCAGCCCGCCCGCGAGCACCTGCAGTTCAACGACATCACGCTGTGGACCGGCGATGCGAACTCGATGGGCGCATTCCAGCCGTTCGGCGACGTCTTCGTCGACCTGCCGGGCCACGCCGCCGCGACGGACTATTCGCGCACGCTGGACCTGGCGCGCGGCCTGCACACGGTAACGTACGTGCACGGCGGCGTGCGCTATCGGCGCGAAACCATCGCCAGCCACCCGGCGGACGTGATCGTGCTGCGCTTCACCGCCGACAGGCCCGGCGCCCATAGCGGCGTGGTGCGGCTGACCGACCAGCACGGCGCGCACATCAATGCCTTCGGCAACCGCATCCATGCCACCGGTTCGCTGGCCGGCTTCGTGGTGCCGCGCGAACGGGGCAACCAGTGGACGCCGGCGCAGCAGCCGCTGACCGGCAACCAGATGGACTATGCCGCCCAGGTGCAGGTCGTGAACGAAGGCGGCAAGGTCACCATGGAAGGCGACACGGTGCGCTTCGAGAACGTCGACGCGCTGACGCTGGTGCTGGGCGCCGGTACCAGCTACGTGCGCGACGGGTCCGTGGACTTCCAGGGCGCGCACCCGCTTTCCCGCGTGTCGGGCCAGGTGGACCGCGCCGCGGCACGCCCGTGGTCCGTTTTGCAGGCCGAGCAGGAAAACGATTTCAAGAATCTGTTCGGCCGCCTGGGCCTCGATGTGGGCAGCGCTTCCGGCGAGCGCCGCGCGCTGACGACCGACCGCCGCCTGGCCGCCTACACGAAGAGCGGCAACGATCCCGAACTGGAAGCGCAGGTGTTCCAGTACGGCCGATACCTGCTGATCGGCAGCTCGCGCGGCCCGCTGCCGGCCAACCTGCAGGGCCTGTGGAACAACAGCCTGACGCCGCCGTGGAACGCCGACTACCACACCAACATCAACATCCAGATGAACTACTGGCCGGCGGAGACGGCCAACCTGTCCGAGCTGGCGCTGCCGCTGTTCGGCTTCGTCGAATCGATGGTGCCGTCGTACCGCCGGCTGGTGGCGCAAAGCGCCGCCAATCCGTCGCGCGACGTCGAGGACGGGCAGGTGGTCGAGACCTTCCAGCGCAAGGACGGCAAGCCGGTGCGCGGCTGGACGGTCCGTACCGAAACCAATCCGTTCGGCTACATGCGGTGGAAGTGGAACAAGACGGCCAACGCCTGGTACGCGCAGCACTTCTGGGAGCATTACGCATTCACCCGCGACAAGGCCTTCCTGGCGAAGGTCGCCTACCCGCTGATGAAGGAAGTCAGCCAGTTCTGGCTCGACTACCTGAAGGAACTCCCCGATGGCCGGCTGGTGGCCCCGAACGGCTGGTCGCCGGAACACGGCCCGGTGGAAGACGGCGTGACCTACGACCAGCAGATCGTCTGGGACCTGTTCCAGAACACGGTGGAAGCCGCCGGAGAGCTGAAGACGGATGCGGCGTTCGCCCGCCGGGTGGCCGCCGCGCGCGACCGGCTGGCCGCGCCGAAGGTCGGCAGCTGGGGCCAGCTGCTCGAATGGATGGAAGAAAAAAAGGATCCGGTGCTCGATACCCCGAACGACAACCACCGCCACGTGTCGCACCTGTTCGGCGTGTTCCCGGGACGGCAGATCACCCCGGCCCGCACGCCGAAGCTGGCCGAGGCGGCCCGCGTATCGCTGGCGGCGCGCGGCGATGCCGGCACCGGCTGGTCGATGGCCTGGAAGACCGCGTTCTGGGCGCGCCTCGGCGACGGCAACAAAGCCCATGCGATGCTGCGCGGCGTGATCGCCACCCCGGGCGCAAGGGCACAGGAGCATAAACCGGGCACCGAGGAAAACACCGCGGGCGGCATGTATCCGAACCTGCTGGATGCGCATCCGCCATTCCAGATCGACGGCAATTTCGGCGTCACCGCGGCCATCTGCGAAATGCTGCTGCAGTCGCACGACGGCGTGCTGCACCTGCTGCCGGCCCTGCCCGCGGCATGGCGCGACGGATCGGTAACGGGGCTGCGCGGGCGCGGCGGCTACGAAGTGGACATGACGTGGCGCGACGGGCAGTTGACGTCGGCGACCGTCAGGGCGAAACCGGGCAACGGGACCGGCACCGTGCGCGTGCGCACGGGTGCGAAGACCGTGATTCTGAAACTGAAGCAGGGCGAGGCAAGGGAGCTCGGCGCGCTGTAGCGCCGGGCACGCCGCCAGACAGGCGGTGGACGCCCTGGACACCAGGGCCCGGAGAATTATTTTTTTAGGAGATGCAGGTGAAACAATTCAAGCTCAATGCGATGGCCCTGGCCGCCGCGCAGATCGCGTTCATGGCCGGTGCGGCCCATGCGCAGACCGCCGATGCCGGCAATAGCGCCACCACCGCGACGGTCGTCGTGACGGGCCAGCGTGCGTCGCTGGAAAACGCGCAGAAGATCAAGCAGAACTCGGACGAGATCGTCGATTCGATCGTCGCCGCCGATATCGGCAAGCTGCCCGACAAGTCGGTCACCGAAGTGCTGCAGCGCGTGGTCGGCGTGACGATCGACCGCACGATGTCGCGTTCCGATCCGGAACACTACTCCGTCGAAGGCTCCGGCGTATCGATCCGCGGCCTCTCGTGGGTGCGCTCGGAACTGAACGGCCGCGATTCGTTCTCGGCCAACGGCGGCCGCTCGCTGAACTTCGAGGACGTGCCGCCCGAGCTGATGGCAGGCGTGGACATCTACAAGAACCCGTCCGCCGAGCAGATCGAAGGCGGCATCGGCGGCCTGGTCAACCTGCGCACCGCGCTGCCGTTCGACTTCAAGGGCCGCAAGGTCGCGCTGTCCGCGTCGACCACCTATTCGGAACTGAAGCAAGGCAAGTGGTCGCCATCCGCCTCGATCCTGCTGTCGGACCGCTGGAAGACCGGCTTCGGCGAGTTCGGCGTGCTGGTCGACTTCGCGCACTCGGAAAGCGGTACCCGCACCGACGCGTTCCAGGTGGAGCCTTACTACCCGCGCGACAACATCGTTGCCGGCCGCACCGTCTGGATCCCGAAGGGCGCGCAATGGCGCACGCTGAACTTCAACCGCGAACGCCAGGGCATGTACGGCGCGCTGCAGTGGAAGAAGGATGCCAACCTGCGTTCGCACCTGACCTTCTTCAAGTCGAAGTACGACATGCAGTGGGATGAGAACGCGATCTTCGCCGCTTCCAACCCGTATAACTTCCAGGTCAGCCCGGACGCGACGTGGGGCGCCAACGGCCAGTTCCTGACCGGCACGTTCAGCTCGCCGCTGGACGGCGGCATCGACTACGGCGCCGATACGCGTATCGCCAGCCGCAAGTCCGACACCACCGACATTTCGTGGAATGTCGAATGGCGCGCAAACGACAGCTGGACGTTCACCGGCGACCTGCAGCGCATCAAGGCCAAGAGCAACGGCTTCGACTCCACCGTGGCCACCGCGGTGAAGATGCAGACGCAGACGCTGGACCTGACCGGCCGCCGTCCCAACCTGATCTTCAACGACGCCCAGCGCGCCCAGCTGGCCGACCCGGGCAAGTACTACTGGAACTTCACGCAGGAACACCTGGACCAGAGCGAATCGGAGTCGAAGGCACTGAAGCTCGATGCCAAGTACACGTTCGACAATCCGGTGCTGCGCGACCTGCGCTTCGGCGTGCGCTTCACCAAGCGCGATGCCGTCACCGAAGTGTCGAACCCGGATTACCACTGGGCCGCCGTGACGGCGCCGTGGATGGGCACGTCGATCAGCGGCCTGGCCTACCTGTCGGACCCGCGCTTCTCCGGCAATACCCACGTGCACAACTTCGAGAACTTCTTCAACGGCAAGGCCAGCGTGCCGTCGCTGGTGTTCCCGGACGTGTCGGTGGCCACCGGCTTCCCGCAAAGCTACGCGGCACTGCACGAGTACTACCAGATCCTGTGCCGCGAGGCCGCGGCCAACGCCGGCACGGCACCGAACTGCGCCGCCTGGACGCCTGCGGCGTTCGGCGACAATCCGTCCGGCATCAACGAACAGTCCGAGAAAACCAAGGCGTTCTACACGCAGCTGCGCTTCGGCTGGGATGACCTGAAGATGCCGATCGACGGCAACGTGGGCGTGCGCTACGTGAAGACGGACATGGATGCCGGTGGCTACACGGTGTTCAACAACACCAGTGCCATCGTCAATCCGCCGCAAACCCTCACCGGTGTGCCGATTCCGAATATCCCGGCCTACTCGGCCGCGCAGAACTACGAGAACTCGTACAGCAACGTGCTGCCGAGCCTGAACCTGCGCCTGAAGGCGCGCGACGACCTGCAGTTCCGCTTCGCGCTGGCCCGGGCCATCTCGCGTCCGGACTTCTCGCAGCTGCAGGGTTACACGACGCTGTCGCAGTCGACCGACACGACGACGACCATCTTCCCGGACCGTCCGTCCAACACGAACGTCAACTTTGTGAACCAGACCGGCGAAGGCAAGGGCAACCCGATGCTGAAGCCGATCAAGTCCGACCAGCTGGACCTGACGGGCGAATGGTACTTCGGCAAATCCAGCTCGATCACGCTGGCCATGTTCCACAAGCGCCTGAAGGACATCATCGTCAACCAGACGTACCAGTACGCGATCCCGGACGTGAACGGCCGGATGTACAACTTCAACGTCACGGCACCGGTGAACGGCGCGAGCGGCCGGGCCACCGGCTTCGAGGTCGCCTACCAGCAGTACTTCGACAAGCTGCCGGGCGCCTGGGCCGGCCTTGGCGTACAGGCCAACTACACCTACGTGGACAGCAACACGAAACTGTCGACCAGCACGTTCACCGCCTACTGCACCGGCGGCAACAACGCGGCGAACGTCAACCTGAACCAGAACGGCTGCGACACCAACGGTCAATCCTTCGGCGACCTGCCGCTGCAGTACCTGTCGAAGAATGCCTACAACCTGGCGCTGCTGTACGACTACGGCAAGTGGTCGGCCCGCGCGGCATGGAGCTGGCGTTCGAAGAACCTGCAGGGCGTCAACGTGAACGGCACGAAGGGCGGCGACGGCACGGACACCAATCCGAACAGCGCCACGCCGGGCGCCACCAACATCGGCTGGGCATTGCCGACGTGGGCGGACGACTACGGCCAGCTGGATGCTTCCGTGTCGTACCAGTTCAACGAGCGCGTGCAGATCGTCGTCGATGGTTCGAACCTGACGGACTCGAAGTACAAGCAGCTGATGCAGCAGGGGATCGGCATGATGGGCCGCGCATGGTTCGTCTCCGGTCCGCGCTATTCCGCGAAACTGAACTACACGTTCTGATAGGGAGCCGATGAAAACCGCCAAGCAGATTTTCACGAAGAGCTTGCTGGCCGGTGCGTGCATGATGGTGGTATCGGCGGCCATGGCCGCCGAGCTGCCGCGTGTCGTATCGAAGGACGGGCGCCACGCCCTGATGGTCGATGGCGCGCCGTACCTGATCCTGGGGGCGCAGGCGCACAACTCCAGCAATTACCCGAAGGCGCTGCCGCAGGTGTGGGCCGCCGTCGCCGATGCGCAGGCCAACACACTGGAAATTCCGATCGCGTGGGAGCAGGTCGAACCGGTCGAAGGAAAGTTCGACTTCAGCTTCGTCGACACGCTGGTGAAGGAAGCGCGCGAAAAGGATGTGCGCCTGGTGCTGCTGTGGTTCGGCACCTGGAAGAACACCGCGCCGGCCTACCTGCCGGAGTGGGTCAAGTTCGACAACAAGCGCTTCCCGCGCATGGTCGACGAGAAGGGCAAGAGCAGCTACAGCCATTCGCCGTTCGGTACCGAGACGCTGAAGCTGGACAAGCGCGCCTTCGTCGAGTTCATGAAGCACCTGAAGGCCATCGACGGCGACAGGCAGACCGTGATCATGGTGCAGGTTCAGAACGAAGTCGGCACCTACGGCCTGGTGCGCGATCACAGCCCGGCCGCGCAGAAGGCGTTCAACGGCCCGGTGCCGTCCGCCGTGCTGGCGAAGCAGAAATCTCCCGTCAAGGGCAAGTCCAGCGGCACGTGGAAGGAAGTCTACGGCGACTACGCCGACCAGTACTTCCACACGTGGGCGGTGGCGAACTACATCGAGGAGATCGCCAAGGCCGGCCGTGCCGTCTACGACCTGCCGATGTTCGTCAATAATGCGCTGCGCGATCCGGTGGAACCGATGGCGCCGTGGAAGGGCAACTTCGCCAGTGGCGGCCCGACCTACGACGTGCTGGGCATCTATGAAGCGGCCGCCCCGCATATCGACGTGGCTGGTCCGGACATCTACCTGCACGAGTCCGACAAGGTGGCGAAGACGCTCGAGCAGTTCCACACGAAGGACAATCCGCTGTTCGTGCCGGAAATCGGCAACTCGGAAGATTTCGCGCGCGTGGCGTATGCGGTGTTCGGCCAGGGCGGTATCGGTTTCGCGCCGTTCGGCATCGACTATTTTGCGTTCTCCAACTATCCTCTCGGTTCGAAGGCCACCGACAAGACGATGACCGCGCCGTTCGGCAAGGTGTACGGCGCGTTCCGGCCGATGATGCGCGAGTGGGCGAAATGGGGCTTCGAAGGCCGCACCCGCGGCGTGTTCGAGCATGATGACCGCAAGCCGCAGGATATCGCGCTGGACGGCTGGAAGGCTACCGTCAGCTTCCGCCAGCGCCAGTTCGGCGATTCGATGGAAAAGAACGATCCGGTCGAAGGCACGGAAAAACCGAACGGCGGCCTGGCCATCGCACAGATCGCCGACAACGAATTCTTCGTCGTGGCGCAGAACGCACGCATCAAGTTCGACCCGGCCGGCCGCAATGCCGGGAAATCGTCGATGTATGCACGCGTGGAAGAAGGGCAGTATGCGAATGGCAAGTGGGTGATGGAACGCGTGTGGAACGGCGACCAGACGGACTACGGCCTCAACTTCGGCAGCAAGCCATTCGTGCTCAAAATTAAACTCGGGACATATCAATGATCAAATCGAATATCAAAGCAGTGAGCCTGGCGTGCCTGATGGTCGCCGCGGGTGCCCCGGCATGGGCCGGCACCTTCCAGCAGACCGCCGCCGGCGTGACGATCGCGCCGGACAATGGCGCAGCGAAGGAAATCCGCCTGCAAGTCATGGCCGACAACATCATCCACGTCGTGAAAGTCGACCAGGCCGGCAAGGAACTGACGCCGTCGCTGATGACGATTGCCAAGCCTTGCGCCTGTACGTTCGATGTGAAGAAGAGCGGCGATGCCGTGACCTTGACGACGAAGAAACTGGTGGCCACCGTGTCGCTGAAGGATGGCCGCGTGCAGTTCGCCGACAAGGGCGGCGCCGTGTTCCTGAAGCAGGATGCCGAGGACCTGCAGCCGGTGTCGGTGGGCGGCAAGCCGTACCTGGCCGTGAAGCAGGGCTTCAACTACGGCACCAGGGATGCGTTCTACGGCACCGGCCAGCACCAGAACAACCAGATGAACCTGAACGGTGAAGACGTCGACCTGCTCCAGCACAATATGGACATCGCGATCCCGCTGGTCGTCTCGGACAAGAACTACGGCATCCTGTGGGACAACAACGGCATCACCCGCTTCGGCGATGCCCGTCCCTACGGCCCGATCGGCCGCGACCTGAAGCTGACGGACGCCGCCGGCAAGGAAGGCGCGCTGACGGCCCGCTACTACATCGGCGGCAAGCTGGCGCTGGAACGCCGCGAAGACAACATCAACTACCAGTACCTGAAGGATGTCGCCGAGTTCTGGCCGAAGGAACTCAAGCCGCTGAAGGAACTGAAGGACGTCAAGGTGGTCTGGGAAGGCAAGCTGTCCAGCGACAAGCCGGGCGTGCACAAGATGAAGCTGTACTCGTCCGACTACGCCACGCTGACCGTGAACGGCAAGCAGGTGATGGACGTGTGGCGCCAGGGCTGGAACCCGTGGTACCACAACTTCGAGGTGGACTTCGCCGCCAGCAAGCCGGTGGACTTCAAGCTGGAGTGGAAGCCGGAAGGCGGCATGATCTACGTGGCGCACAACAACCCGCTGCCGAAGGCCGAGCGCCACTCGCTCCAGTTCTCGTCCGAGATCGCCGAAGGCCTGAACTACTACGTGATCCGCGGCACCAGCATCGACAACGTCATCGGCGGCTACCGAGTGCTGACCGGCACCCAGCCGCTGATGCCGAAGTGGGCCTACGGCTTCTGGCAGTCGCGCCAGCGCTACGAGACGCAGGAGCAGCTGCTCGACACCGTGAAGACCTACCGCCAGAACGGCTGGCCGCTGGATAACATCGTGCAGGACTGGTTCTACTGGCCGGAAAACGGCTGGGGTTCGCACGACTGGGATCCGAAGCGCTTCCCGAACCCGAAGGGCATGGTCGACGAGGTTCACAAGATGAACGCGCGCATCATGCTGTCCGTGTGGGGCAAGTTCTACGAGAACACTGACAACTACCAGGAGCTGAAGGCCAAGGGCCACATGTGGACCAAGAACGTCGAAGATGGCGCGCTGGACTGGGTTGGCCCGGGCTACAAGAACAGCCATTATTCTCCGTACACGCAGGAAGCGCGCGACATCTACTATCGCCAGATGAAGGCCAAGCTGGTCGACCTGGGCTTCGATGCATGGTGGCTCGACAACACCGAGCCGGACGTGCTGTCGAACACGCGCCTGGAAGACTTCAAGAAGCTGATCGGCCCGACCGTCTACGGTCCCGGCGAAATCACGTTCAACTCGTACAGCCTGGTGCAGACGCAGGCGCTGTACGAGGGCCTGAAACGCGACCAGCCGAACAAGCGCCAGTTCATCCTGTCGCGTTCCGGCTTTGCCGGCGTGCAGCGCAACTACGTGGCGACGTGGAGCGGCGACACGGTGGGCCGCTGGAACAACCTGTACGACCAGATCTCGGCCGGCGTCAGCTCGTCGATGTCCGGCGTGCCGAACTGGACGCACGATATCGGCGGCTATGCGCAGGAAACCCGTTTCCAGAGCGGCGAACTGGGTTCGGCCCAGGAAAACCGCGGCATCGGCGGCGTGGAAATCAAGCCGGAAGACCTGAAGGAATGGCGCGAGCTGAACCTGCGCTGGTGGCAGTTCGGCGCGTTCACGCCGCTGTTCCGCTCGCACGGCGAAGTGGTCAAGCGCGAGATCCACAATATCGCGCCGGAAGGCTCGGCGATGCGCGACTCGATGGTGTGGTACCTGAAACTGCGCTACCGCCTGATGCCTTACATCTACGCGACCGCGTCGAGCACCTACTTCAACGACGGCTCGATCATGCGCGGCCTGGTGATGGACTTCCCGACCGACCCGGGCTCGAAGGACGTCAAGGACGAATTCCTGTTCGGCCATGCCTTCCTGGTGGCGCCGGTGTCCGAATACGGTGCCCGCGAGCGCAAGGTGTACCTGCCGAAGGGCGCGCAGTGGTACGACTACCATACCGGCGAGCGCCTGCAGGGCGGCCGCACGGTGACGGCCGCTGCGCCCGAAACCCGCATGCCGCTGTTCGTCAAGGCCGGCTCGATCGTGCCGATGGGTCCTGTTACCCAGTACGTGGACGAGAAGCCGGACGCGCCGATCACGCTGAAGGTCTACACGGGCGCCAACGGCCAGTTCAGCTTCTACGAGGATGATGGCGTGACCGAGGACTACCAGCGCGGCAAGTACTCCCGTATCCCGCTGTCGTGGGACGAGAAGAGCGGCACGCTGACCATCGGCCAGCGCGGCGGCGACGGCTACCATGGCATGGTGGCGAAGCGCACGTTCCGCGTGCACTTCGTGAAGCCGGGCGTATCGAGCGCGGACACGTTCGACACGGCCGACAAGGAAGTGACGTATGAGGGCAAACCAGTGACGGTGAAACTGTAATGGCGTTGATGAAGAAAGTGGTGGCCGTCGCCCTGGCGGCGGCCTTTGCAGGCGCGGCGCATGCTGCGCCCGATGCCGACAAGCGCGCCCAGGACACCGTGGCGCAGATGACGCAGGCGGAAAAGCTGCTGCTGGTGTTCGGCTATTTCGGCGCCGAGTTCGGCGGCGTGAAACCGCCGAAGGACGCGATTCCGTACACGGCCGGCTACGTGCCGGGCATCCCGCGGCTGAACATCCCGCCGCAGTGGCAGACCGATGCCGGCCTGGGCGTGGCCACGCAGCCGTCGCCGGCGCCGCGCGAGCGCACCGCGCTGCCGTCGGGCATGGCCACCGCGTCGAGCTGGAACACGAAGCTGGCGTACGAGGCGGGTGCGATGATCGGCCGCGAGGCGCGGCTGTCCGGCCACAACGTGATCCTGGGCGGGGCCGTGAACCTGATGCGCGATCCGCGCAACGGCCGCAACTTCGAATATGCGGGCGAGGATCCGCTGCTCGCCGGCGTCATCACCGGCGAACAGATCCGCGGCAACCAGTCGAACAATCTGGTCGGCACGATCAAGCACTTTGCCTTCAACGACCAGGAAACCAACCGCAACACGATCGACGTGAAGATCGACGAGCCGGCCGGGCAGATGTCCGACCTGCTGGCGCTGCGCATCGCGATCGAGCGTGGCGACCCGGGTTCGGTGATGTGCTCGTACAACCTGGTCAACGGCGTGTACGCCTGCGAAAGCGACTGGCTGCTGAACCAGGTGCTGAAGAAGGACTGGGGCTATAAAGGCTTCGTGATGTCCGACTGGGGCGCCACGCACTCGACCACGCAGGCCGCCAACGGGGGCCTGGACCAGCAGTCCGGCTGGCCATTCGACAAGTCGATGTACTTTGGCCCCGCGCTGAAGGAAGCCGTCGACAACGGCCACGTGCCGAAAGAGCGGCTGGACGACATGGCGCGGCGCATCCTGCGCGCGATGTATGCGAATGGCCTGATGGACGCACCGCAGCCGAAGGTGGAGCCGGAGAAGATCGACTTCGCGGCGCATGCCAAGGTGACGCGGCAGGTGGCGGAAGAGGGCAGCGTGCTGCTGAAGAACGCCGGCAACGTGCTGCCGCTGGCGGCCGACGTGAAGTCGATCGTCATCATCGGCGGCCATGCCGACAAGGCGGTGATCTCCGGCGGCGGCGCGGCGCAGGTGCACCCGCATGGCGGCAGCGCCGTGAAGGGTGAAGGGCCGAAGGGCTTCCCGGGGCCGATCATCTGGCTGCCGTCGTCGCCGATGAAGGCGCTTGCATCGCGCACCAAGGCGCGCGTGACCTACGTCGACGGCAAGGATGCCGCCGCCGCCGCGAAGGCTGCGGCGTCGGCCGACGTCGCGATCGTGTTTGCCACCCAGTGGGCGGCCGAGAGCCTGGATGCGCCGTCGATGGCGCTGCCGGACAATCAGGATGCATTGATTTCCGCCGTGGCCGGTGCCAACAAGCGTACCGTCGTCGTGCTGGAGACGGGCAACCCCGTCACCATGCCGTGGCTGGACAACGTGAGCGCCGTGCTGGCCGCGTGGTTCCCCGGCTCCGCCGGCGGCGAGGCGATCGCCCGGCTGCTGGTGGGCGAGGTCAACCCGTCCGGCCGCCTGGCCTTCACGTTCCCCGCCTCGGAAGCCCAGCTGCCGCGGCCGAAGATCGACGGCGACCCGACCAGCCGCGATGGCCGCTTCACCACCGACTACAACATCGAAGGCGCGGCCGTCGGCTACAAGTGGTTCGAGAAAACCGGCAAGAAGCCGCTGTTTGCATTCGGTCACGGGCTGTCGTACACCACGTACGAATACCGCGACCTGAAAGCACGCAACGACGGCGGCAAGGTGGTGCTGTCGTTCACCGTCGCCAACACCGGCAAGCGCGCCGGCCAGGCGGTCGCCCAGGTGTACGCCGGCCCCGCCGCCGGTTCCGCCAGGGCCGCCGGCTGGGAAGCCCCGCGCCGCCTCGCCGGGTGGGACAAGGTCGCGCTGCAGCCGGGCGAAAGCAAGAGCGTCAGCGTCACCGTCGACCCGCGCATGCTGACCGTGTGGGACGCCAAATCCCGCGACTGGCAGCGCGCCCCCGGCACCTACGAGTTCCACCTCGGCGGCGCCTCCGACGCCATCACCTCGCGCACCACGCTGGCCTTGCCATAGTAAAATATTTCTGCAAACCGGGGTCTGACCCCGGTTTCAGGAAATTAATTGCCCAGACCTTGGTCGCATTGCCGGAACAGGCAGCCAGGCCAGTCTGGGCAATTTTTTTGCTGCAACCGAGCTCACACAGCCAGATTTGACAACAATTTCCAGAACATGGGGTCAGACCCCGGTTTCAGGAAATACTCTCGGAGGAGACATGAAATTTGCTGTAGCTGCAGTACTTGCCCTGGCAGCCACACCTGGCCTGGCGGCGCAGTTCGATGTGCTGGTGTTTTCGCGCACGGCGGGGTGGCATCACGAGTCGATCCATGAGGGCGTGGCGGCGCTGCGCGAGCTGGGAAGGCTGCATGACTTCAATGTGTTCTGGACCGAGGATGCCAAGCGCGTCTTCAACGACGGGGAGCTGGCGAAGTACAAGGCCGTCGTGTTCCTGTCGACCACCGGCGATGTGCTCGACGACGAGCAGCAGCGCGCCTTCGAGCGCTATGTCCGCGCCGGCGGCGGCTATGTCGGCGTGCATGCGGCGGCGGATACCGAGCATGGCTGGCCGTGGTACCGCCAGCTGGTCGGGCACATGTTCGTGACGCATCCAGCCGTGCAGTCGGCCGTGCTGAAGGTGGAGGACCCGAATTTCCCGGGCATGGAGCGCTTCGCGCCGCGCACGCTGGTGACGGAGGAGTGGTACGAGTACGGTGGCGCCGAATCGAAGGGCCTGCGCTACCTGCTGTCGGTCGACGAATCGACCTACCGGCCGGAAACCGCGAAGACCCGGGGCATGGGCGCCTTTCACCCGGTCAGCTGGTACCAGCAGTTCGACGGCGGCCGGTCGTTCTATACGGCGCTGGGCCACCTGCCGGCAACCTACGCCGACCCGGTCTTCCGCCACCATCTGTACGGCGGCATCTACTGGGCCGCGACCGGCAAGGGATTCCAGGCCTTGCCGGCGGGCGGCAAGGCGCCGAGGTAGCGCGGAGCCACTTCCGGGCGGTTGCTGTTAATCAACAGGTGTTTTAGCGAAACTGGAGCCTGTCACCGGTGGTGTCGCCGGTGACAGGCCGGCACGCTAGACATGCGGCTCCCACACCTGGTACGCCATCCCGTCCTGCATCACGCCGACCAGCTGAGCATAGTTTTCCTGGCTTTCGCTGAACGAGGCCAGCACGCCGGCGACGGTGTCCTTGCCGCCATTGAGGATGCCCAGCCAGTATTCCATGCCAGGGGCGTCCGGCGTGCGGTTCAGCACGTGCTCGTAGAAGCCGGTGATGATCGTTGCGTTGTTCGGGTTGCTGCCGTAGACGGTGCGGAACTCGTTCGAGTTCACGAACGACGCGGCCACGTTGCGCACGCTGGCGCCGGCATCCATCTGGGCGATCCAGTAGCCGAGGCCGTCCTCGTCGGGCGTGCGGTCGAACGCGGCCTGGTACAGCCGGTAGGCTTCGCCGGCGGGGCCGTCGACATCGAAGGCGAGCGCCACGTCGGCGAAGTCCAGCCGCTCGATATTGACCAGCGTGTCGCTGCCGTCCAGCCCCACGGTGTCGGTGACGAACAGGCGGTGGCCGGCGACGGCCACGTCGTAATCCTCCAGCCTGCCTTCATACCACGCGGTATCGATGCCGGTACCGCCGTCGAGCAGGTCGCTGCCGCCTTTGCCTTCCAGCAGGTCCCAGCCGGCATGGCCGTACAGCGCATCGTTGGCGTTGGTGCCGGTGATGTCGTCGTCGTTCGCGGTGCCGTTGCCGATCGCCAGCGGTACCGTGTCGAGGTCTTCCAGGATGTCCAGCCGGATGCCGCTGTTCGGCGGCGCCCCCTGGTCCCAGGAAGCGTCCACGTAGTAGGTGCCGGAATAGGGCGCGATGAAGCTCAGGCCGTCCTGGCCGATGGGGCCCCAGCCGTCGTCCTCGGCCAGCGCGTAGCCGTCCTCGTCGTACAGCACCAGGTTATAGGGATCGAACCAGCTTTCCGAGGTGACGGTGTACAGCGCGCCCGCCACCGCCGCGAAACTGAAGATCGGCTGGTTGCCGGCGCCCGGCGCCGTGCTGGCCACTTGCGCACCGTTGTCATAGCCGTCGCCGGCGGTGCGCGGGGTGAAGGTCAGGTGCGCCGCCGTCGCCATGTCGGCGTTGGTCAGCTGCAGGTAGGGAAACGATGCCATCGGAGTCCTCGCGTGTGGGTTTGCGTCAGCATAATCCCGCCGCGCACGGCGCGCGCGGCGGGATTACACTTTGTTGCAATGCGCGGAGAACCGGCAATATGGCGACGGCCCGGCGCGACGGATGTTGCCGCCGAACCATGCCGCCGAACCATGCCGCCACATCACGCCATGTCGTGATGCCCCAGGCCGTGCTCGTGGCGGCCCACCAGCTGCACGTCGATGCTGTCCTCGGCCGCATGCGTCTCGGCGCGAACCATGGCCTTCGATTGACCGGATTGCAGCGCAACGGTGTCGGTGGCGGGAAACGGCGTGGCCAGCGCAACCGTGGCGGTGGACGGGGCGGTCATCGTGACGGCACCGGTGGCCAGCGTGACCGTCGCGTCCGTAAAGCGCAGCAGCTCGATGTTCGACAGCGTGTCGCTGCCTTCGGCGCCGGTCACGTTCCACGAGCCGGTGCCGGTGCGGGTCACCATGTAGGCGCTGCGGGCACCGTTGTAGAACGCCGTGTCGGTGCCGGCGCCGCCATTCAATGCGTCGTTGCCGCCGGCGCCTTCCAGGATGTCGTTGGCGACGCCGCCCGCCAGCGAGTTGGCCGTGCTCGTGCCGGCCAGCCAGCGCGCGCCGGTGACCGAATTGACGCCGAGGTTGCCGGCCAGGCCGTCGCCGCCGTACAGCCACTTCAGCGCGGCGATGTCGTTCTCGCTGAACGTCGAATGGATACCGCCGGCGTGCGTGTACGACATCAGCGTGTGCGACGTGTCGTTCGTGGTGGACGGCAGCCTGATCGCGCCTTCGAACGGGTGCTTCAGGCCCAGCATGTGGCCCAGCTCGTGCAGCAGCGTTTCATGGCCCTGCGTGCCGGGCGCGAGGTTGGCGTTCATGCCGGCCCACTCCGCGTTGTCGAGGTAGACATAGGAGGCGGCGCTGAACTTCGTCACCACGCCGCTGCCGTTGTACGAATAGCCGATGCGGTTGCTGTCCAGCCCCGTGGTGCCGGAACCGGCCAGGTTGGCGTTCGCGAAGTGCACCTGCGCCAGGTTGGCATCGGCCGTTTCCACGAACTTGATGCCGGTGAGCTTCGATAGATAGGACATGGCGCCGCGCGTGGCGGCCGCCTGCGAAGCCGTAAACGCCTGCGGGGCGCTCAACAGGGAAGAATTGCCCGCTTCCAGGTTGCTGGCGACGGAGAACGAGTAATACAGCGTGTTGGTGCCGGGGGTGACGTAGTTCCAGTTCGGCAGATTGCCGAGCAGCGCGTCGATGTGGTTGTAGCCGGAGAGAGTGGTGCTGGTAGCTTGTGCAACGGTTGCCATGAATGCCGAAAGACCTCAAAACGTGTGGAAGGCCTCCAGTATTTCCGGCGCGCACAGCCGGGTCAACCGTGCGCGCGGTGAGTGTGCACTCATGGGCAGAGTGTCCAGTTACCGTTCAGTCAAGCGTGCGTTCCTTTAGTTCATGCCGCTTGTGCATGCCTATCGTTCAAGCCTCTTCCGTAACGAGCTTGTCGCCGACGTAGACGCGGTAGCGGCGGATACGGCCTGTCACGCCCTCCGGCCCCTGCCGCGGCGTGTAGCGCAGGCCCGCCACCTCGAACGGCGTGCCCAGGTCGAGCACCAGACGGTGCGGCGGCTGCGCCACCGACTTGCTGTAGGCCGAATGCCAGAAGTCGGTGTTCTGGCCATTGATGGCGTTGAGCGCCGTGCCGTCTTCCTTCGACGCTTCCTCGCTGCTGGCATAGGCGATCGTCCACAGCGTCTGGTTCAGCGTCTTGCCATCCTTGCCCAGCAGTGCCAGTTCGGCAATGGCGGCGAACGGCTTGCCGTCGAACGCATCCAGCGCCTCGATGCACAGCTGGCGGCCGCGGGCCGGCTGGGCAAACGGCACGTCCTGCGTGGCGCCGCCCGGCTGGAAGCGGCCTTCGTGCACCGGCTTCACGTCCTGCAGCGCCAGGCGCGCCGTGCTCGGCGGGCGCACCAGGTCGCGCTCCGGACGCAGCCGGTCGAGCACCGGCTTTGCCACGCCGGCGATGCGGTTGTCCTGCGGGCCGGTCAGGTCCAGCACCACGACCTCGTTGCGACCCGCCTTGATCCACGGGCCGGGCAGGTACATGGTCTGCGTCGGGCCGATACTCCAGTAGCGGCCCAGGCAGCGGCCGTTGATCCATACGATGCCCTGGCCCCAGCTCGTCATGTCGAGGAAGGTGTCGGCGGCGCTGGCGGCATCGAAACTGCCGCGCCAGAAGGCCGGGCCCCTGGTCTTGCCGGCTTTCCACTCCAGCGGCGGCAGCACGCCGTCCGCATCGAAGTCGATGGCCCTGATCTCCCAGTTCTCCAGCGCGATCGCTTCCTTCCCTTTTGCGCGCAGCGTCACCGGTCCGTGCAGGCCCTTGCGGTCGTGGATTTCCACGCCGAAGTTGACGCGGGCAATCGTGTACAGCAGGATTTCCAGCGTGGTGGTCTTCGTGCGGGCCGGCAGGTTGACGCGGAAACGGCGGTAGCGCGTATCCAGCGTGCCGACTTCCTTGCCGTCGATGTAGACCCACGCCAGGTCGCGCACCTTGGCCGCTTCCAGCACGGCGGCCGGCCCGGCGGGCAAGGTGACGCGGTAGACGATGACGCCGCGGCTGATGTCGTACTGCTCGATCGGTTTCGGCGTGACATCCCGGATGACGCGCGACGGCAGGTTGGCGAATACCGGCGCCGTCTCGGCCAGCGTAAAGGCGGGGATCGTCGTCACCGGCATGTGCGCGGGCGGCTGCGGCAGCGTCTCGCCGGGCGCCAGGTGCTTGCCGATGCCGGCGCGGTAGGCGTCGAACTTCTCGCCCACCCAGCCGGCCTCGCTGATCGGCGCATCGTAGTCGTAGCTGGTGGTGTCGGGACGGAAGGGCCGGTCGCAGCCGCCCCACAGCCCGAACGACGTGCCGCCGTGCGCCATGTACAGGCTGAACGAGCCGTTCGCCGCCAGCATGGCCTCGATGTCGGCCACCGCCTTGGCGGCGCTGCCGGTGCGGTGCGGCGCACCCCAGGTGTCGAACCACCCGGAATAATACTCGCCGCACATCAGCGGGCCTTTCTGCACCTTGGCCAGTTCGGCGAAGCCGCGCTGCGGATCGCTGCCGAAGTTCGCCACCGAGAACAGTTCGGGAATATGCGTCTTGGCCACCGCGTTGGTCGGGTTGCACTGGAACAGCGGCACGTCGAAGCCGCCGTCGAGCAGCGCCTTGCGCATGACGCGCATGTATTCCAGGTCTTCGCCGAAGAAGCCGTATTCGTTCTCGACCTGCACCATCAGGATCGGCCCGCCCTGGGTGACCTGCTGCGGGCCCAGCACGCGGCCCACTTCGCGCATCCAGCGGCGCACCGGCTGCACGAAGCTGTCGTCGCGGGTGCGCAGGAAGGCATCCGGCTTGCCGTTGCCGCCGCTCTTCAGCAGCCACCACGGCAGGCCGCCCATCTCCCATTCCGCGCACGCGTAGGGACCGGGGCGCAGGATCACCCACAGGCCCTCGGCCTGGGCCAGCCGGCAGAACTCGGCGGCGTCGCGCTGGCCGCTCCAGTCGTAGCGGCCTTCGCGCCATTCGTGGTAGTTCCAGAACAGGTACGCGCACACGGCGTTCAGGCCCATCGCCTTGATCGCCTTCAGCCGGTGGATCCAGTATTCGCGCGGCACGCGGGCGAAGTGCACTTCGCCGCAGCGGATCTGCACGGGCTTGCCGTCCAGCAGGAAGTCGTTGTCGCCGACGGCGAAGCGGTGCGCGGGGGCGGCGGCGGCGATCGAAGGGAGCAGGGTGCTGCCGACGGCAGCGGCGGTGCCGAGCAGTACGCGCCGGCGGGATGGCTGGTTGGTCATGTGGTTCTGGCTGTTGGTTGATGAAGGGCGCGCAGGCGCGCCAGGCAGACCAGGCACAGCGCCGAGAATACGGCGCCGCAGCCCAGGGTGAGACGGTAATCGTGGCCGGACAGGTCCAGCAGCGGGCCTTGCACGATGCCCAGCAGGATCATGCCGGACACCACGACGAAATCCTTGCTGGCGTTGAACTGCACGAAGCGCTCGCGCGGGAACAGCGCCATCGGCAGCGAGGCCGCGGCGGTCCACCAGGCCCCGGAGACGATCACGTGGCACAGGTACACGGCCTGGAAACTGGCGGCATCGTCGACCACCAGCGTGCCCAGCGCGGCCACCGCGCAGTACGACGCCATGACGATGGCGGAGATGCGCATCGCGCCGCAGCGGTCCACCAGCCAGCCGATGGCGAAGGCCGAGCCGATCGAGACGGCATAGCCGATCGCGGTCAGCATGCCCAGCGTGGCCTTCGGCACCGCGCTGGCGTGGGCGAAGAACTGGTAGAAGGTGTTGAACGGGTTGAAGGTGAACGCGGCGCAGGCAAACATCGCGATCGCCCACAGGACCGGCGGCGTCATGAACCCCTTGGGCAAGCCGCGGCCCCGCTCGCCCGGGGCGGCTGCCGCCGTGGCCCCGGCCGCAGGTTCGCGGACGCCGACGCACATCGCCACGATGCAGGCGCCGAACACCACGGCGGTGCAGGCGAGGATTTCGGCCAGGTAGTGGTCGGTGAGCGCAAACACCCAGGTGTGGAAGGCGATGCCGGCACCCAGCCCGACGATGCGGAACAGCGCGTAGAAGCGGCCCAGCCAGCCGAACGGCACCACGTCGTTGACCAGCCCCGTGAACAGCGACAGCGCGCACAGCGCCGCGCAGTCGAACAGGGTCCAGAACAGGCCGAACGCGGCCAGCCGGCAGATGCGCGCGCCCGGGGACCAGTCGCCCAGCGCCGCGTCGGCCGCCGCGCCCAGCGCGGGGGAGCATGCCAGGCCGACCAGGGCCAGGCAGCCGGCCGGTGCCGCCACCAGCAGGAACGGCCGGCGGCGCCCCAGGCGGCCGCGGTGCCGGTCCGAGTGCCAGCCCACGATCGGCACCACGAACATCGACAGCAGCGCCGGCACGGTGGACAGCAGCAGCGACGTGGCCGTATCCGATGCACCGGCCACGCGCAGCAGTTCCAGCGCGGACGGCAGCGCCGCGCGGTCGCGCATCGCGATGCCCAGGTCGCCCAGCAGCAGCCAGCCCAGCATGCCGGCCAGGGCGGCAGCACCGGCCGCGCTGCCTGGCATTATTGCGCCGGCCGCGCCGCGCAACATTCCTGCGCCGGCTGTGCTGCTTGCCTTTCCTGCTCCGGCTGTGCTGCCTGACTTTCCTGCGCGGGCTTCCGTGCTGGTCTTTCCCGCGCCGCTGTCCGGCCCGGCCATGCCACCGGCAACCGCGCCCGCCTCCTCGACGGAGTCGCGGGGCAGGGCGATGCCGGCAGCCTGCCGCATCATGCGGCCCCGTCGGCGGCGCCGGCTACCGGTCCGGTCGACTGCCGGACCACCAGTTCCATCGCGAACGGCACCCTCGCGGGAGGCACGGTGCCGCCCTGGGCCAGCGTGACCACGTCGCCCACCGCGCGCGCCGCCAGGTCGGCCAGCGGCTGGCGCATCGTCGTCAGCGGCGGGAACACGTGGCAGGAGAGGGGAATGTCGTCGAAGCCGATCACGGAAATATCGCCCGGCACCTTCAGGCCGCGGCTGTGGATCGCGTCGATCGCGCCATAGGCCATTTCGTCGTTGGCGGCAAAGATCGCCGTCGGTGCCCGCTTCAGGTCGAGCAGCTGCCGGGTGGCCGCGTTGCCGCCGGCCTGGTTGAACGCGCCGCCCACGACCAGGGCCGGATCGACGCGGATGCCGGCCGCGCGCAACGCATCCTTGTAGCCTTTTTCCCGCTCGGCGCTCTGGCCCGTATGCGAGGTGCCGGCCAGGAAGGCGATGCGGCGGTGGCCCAGCGCCAGCAGGTGCTCCACCGCCAGCCGCGCGCCGCTGCGGTTTTCCAGCGCCATCACGGGGAGGTTCACCGGCCGCGCGTCGTAGTGCACCAGCACGCACGGCATGCGGTGCTGCTCCAGTACGTCGAGGTAGCCGTCCGCGCCGTTCGGCATCACCAGCAGCAGGCCGTCGCACAGCTTGCTCAGCATGTCGACGGTGCCGGCGCGGGCCGGGCTGTCGAAGCGCTCGGCGTTGAACAGCAGGATGTCGTAGCCGCGTGCCCGGGCCTCGTTGCTGATCGCGCGCGTGACCTCGTGCAGCACCAGCGAACCGTAGTTGTTGACGAACACGCCGATCAGGTTGCTCTTGTCGCCGCGCATGCGGCGCGCCAGCATGTCCGGTGTGTAGTTGAGCTGCGCGGCCGCTTCCATGATGCGGGCGCGCGCCGCCTCGGAAACGTAGCCGACACCGCGGATCGCCCGCGACGCGGTGATCGGCGACACACCGGCGATTTTTGCCACTTCACTGAGCTTGCTGGTCTTGCGCATGGGCTGGACGCTGGCGATCTGTTGTTCTGGAGGCACCGACTGTACCAGAGCAGACATGGTTCCGGCAGGAATGTGGTCACGTTACCACATTGGCCATTTTTCCTGTTTGAACTTTATTCAATGGAGTCAATGACTTACGGCCGGGCCGTCAAACCGCTCAATTTGATGAGCGAATTTTTGAAAACAGCTTGTGGTAACGTGACCATAACTCGTGGCATCGAGATAACCATATTAGATCGGAGACGGAGATGAACAAGAAGCTTCTCGCCACCCTGCTGCCGCTGGCGCTCGCCGCGGCCTACGGCACCCATGCCAGTGCACAGGAAGCGGCCACCACGTCGGACGCGGCCGCACCGCAGGCCAGCGCGCAACCTGGGCCTGACGCCTCGGGCCAATCGACTACCGGCGGCACGACCGGCGCGGGCCCCGCGCCAGGCCAGGAGGCGGTCAGCACCGTCGTCGTCACGGGCTTCCGTTCCAGCCTGCAGAAGGCGCTGAACCTGAAGCAGCAGGCGATCGGCGTGCGCGACTCGATCGTGGCCGAGGACATCGGCAAGTTCCCCGAGGCGAACGTGGCCGAGTCGCTGCAGCGCGTGCCGGGCGTGATCCTGAACCGCGACGAAAGCTCCGGCGAAGGCCAGCGCATCTCGATCCGCGGCCTGCCCACCGAATACTCCGTCACCACGCTGAACGGCGCGCCGGTGAACACCACGTCGACCAGCACCATCGGCAGCGCCGCGCGCGGCTTCAACTACGACGTGTTCGCCTCCGAACTGTTCGGCCGCATCGACTTCTACAAGTCGCCGCTGGCCGAGCTGACCGAGGGCGGCCTGGGCGGCATCGTCGACCTGCAGACGCCGCGCCCGTTCGACAACCCGAAGCGCCAGGTGCGCTACGGCATCACGGCCGGCTACAACACGATGTCCGAGCGCTTCAACCCGGCCGGCTTCGCGCTGTATTCGAACACCTGGGGCAACTGGGGCTTCCTGGTCGGCGGCTCCCATTCCGGCAGCAAGAACAACCGCTCCGGCTTCGAGGCCACCGGCGGCTACAACAGTTCGGCCAACGGCAGCCGCACTCCGCTGCGCGGCAATTTCGCCGTGGCGCTCGACTACGATTCGCCGCTGGCCAACTTGGGCGGCTATACGCGCGACCAGATCGACAACGCGCTGCTGCCGCGCATCTATCGCTTCTACGGTTCGCAGAACGACCGCACCCGCGATGGCCTGGTCTCGTCGCTGCAGTACAAGAACGGTGGCCTGAACATCAGCTTCGACACGCTGTACTCGAAGCTGAAGAACGAGCGCGACGAGATGTACTTCGGCATCCTGGTGCGCAACAGCCGCACCACCAACCGCAATGCGCCGGCCGGCCAGAACGGCAACAACGGCTTCATTCCGCTCAATGTCAGCATCGATCCGGGATCGAACCTGCTGGAGGGTACCTTCGGCAACACCTCGTACAGCAGCGGCGTCACCTACGCCAACGATGAAACGGAATTCGGCTACGGTGCGCTGAACCTGACCTGGAAGGCCAGCGACAAGCTGACGTTTACCGCCCAGGCCAGCGCCAACAACAGCAGCGCGCTGTCGTACCAGAGCACGCTGTCCGGCCAGATCTTCGGCATCACCTCGACCATCGACTATGGCGACGACCACGTGTACCCGTCGATGTCGTCGCCGACCAGCTACACCGACCCGAACAACTTCCAGGGCTTCCAGATCGGTACCGGCTGGACCAAGGAATTCGACAAGGGCCGCCAGGCCCGCGCGGCGGCGGAGTACTCGTACGAGCTGCCCGGCGGCTGGACCGGCAAGATGAAGAGCGGCTTCTCGTTCGTGGAAACCACCAAGGGCATCGACAAGCGCAACGGCACTTCGCTGGCCACCGCGCGGCTGAACCAGCTGGGCAATGCCGGCCTGCGCGCCGGCATGACGTCGAACCTGCCGATCTCGAACCTGGACATGGGCGGCGGCTGGCCGAGCGCCTGGGGCACGTTCGACCGCGGCTACACGTACGGCACGTTCAATCCGCTCGAATACAACCCGAACTCCACGTTCACGCCGGCGCAGAGCTTCACCGCGCAGGAAAAGGTCAGTTCCGCGTTCGTGCAGTCGGACTTCCGTGGCGAGGTATTCGGCCGCGAACTGCGCTTCAATGCCGGCGTGCGCTACTCCGAAACCAAGACCTACATCGACAACTTCAAGCAGGCCGGCGCCAACAACGCCTATGTGCCGAACGAGGAAGAGGGCAAGTACAGCAACGTGATGCCGGCCGTCAGCGCCGCCTTCGACGTGACCGATACCCTGATGTGGCGTGCTTCGTGGGGCAAGACCATTTCCCGCGCATCGCTGGGCATCATCGCCGCGCAGACCGTCATCCCGAACCAGTTCGACAACACGGCCACCGCCGGCAATCCGAACCTGAAGCCGCAGCAGTCGAAGAACCTGGACACGAGCCTGGAGTGGTACTTCAAGCCGGGCAGCCTGCTGTCGGCCGGCTACTTCCGCAAGGTGCTGACGGATGCCACGGTGTCGACGACGCAGAACGTGACCTTCGGTTCGCTGGGCCTGCCGGAAACGGCGCTGGGCCCGATCTTCCAGGATGCCAACGGCCGCATCGATCCGAACCTGCCGATGACGCTGCGCACGTACTCGAACGCGGGCAAGCAGGTACTGAAGGGCTACGAGCTGGCCTACCAGCAGGCATTCGACTTCCTGCCCGATCCGTTCAAGGGCTTCGGCGCGCTCGCCAGCTTCACCCACATCGATCCGTTCAACAGCCAGCGCTGGATCACCAACGCGGGCCGCGAGATCGAAGTCAACTCGGTGCCGAAGTTCGCCTACAGCACCACCGGCTACTATGAGCGGGGCCCGCTGGCGGTGCGCCTGTCGTGGAACTACAAGGGCCGCTCGCTGCATGGCGACAACCCGCGCAACAACGGCGATGACCTGATCCGCTGGCGCGCTGCCCGCGGCTACCTGGACGGCAACATCAGCTACAAGATCAGCGACAAGCTGGAACTGCGGCTCGATGCACTGAACCTGTCCAACACGCTGACCTACGACTACTTCGAGGATGCCAACGGCGTGTACGGCAGCGGCAAGAAGACCCGGATGGACTACGCCAAGTACGACGGCCGCACGATCAAGATCGGCATCCGCGGTTCGCTGTAATGCGGGGACTGATCCGAGGTGGCGCGGCGGCGCCGCGGCTGGCGCTCCCGCTGGCTGCGGCCCTGCTGATTCCCCTGCTGGCTGGCTGCGCCGGCGGCAGCCAGCCGGCCGCCAGGGCCGATGTGAAGCTCATCGACGTGGCGCCCGGCTGGGCCGACAACTCCGTCAACGCCGTCATCTTCCGGCGTCACGCGCTGGTCAGCGACCGCGAATGGCAATTCATCGCGTTCTACGATGCCGACGGGCGCGTGGTGCTGGGCCGGCGCAAGCCGGATGCCGCGTCCTGGGAGCTGTCGCCCACGCAGTACAAGGGCAATGTGCGCGATGCCCACAACAGCATCAGCATCGGCCTGGATGCCGCCGGCGTGCTGCACGTGGCCTTCGATCATCACAATGGCCCGTTGCGCTACGCCCGCGGCACCGCGCCGCATGCATTGTCCCTGGGCGCCGAAGAGCCGATGACGGGCCGCGACGAGCGTTCCGTCACCTATCCCGAGTTCCACCCGCTGGCCGATGGCGGCATGCTGTTCCTGTACCGCGACGGCGGTTCGGGCCGGGGCAACCTGGTGGTGAACCGCTACGATCCGGAGGCGAAGCGGTGGGCGCGGCTGCACGACAACCTGATTTCCGGCGAGGGAAAACGCAACGCCTACTGGCAGGCTGCCGTGGACGGGCAGGGCACGCTGCACCTGTCGTGGACCTGGCGCGAGTCGCCGGATGTCGCCAGCAACCACGACATCGCCTATGCGCGCTCGCGCGACGGCGGCATCACGTGGGAGGACAGCCGCGGCCGCAGGCTGGCGCTGCCGGTCACCGAGGCCAGCGCCGAAGTGGCGGCGCGCGTGCCGCAGAAAAGTGAGCTGATCAACCAGACGTCGATGACCGCGGACGGCGCCGGCCGGCCTTACATCGCCACGTACTGGCGCAAGGCGGGCGAAACGGTGCCGCAGTACCGCATCGTGCACCTGGGCGAGGGCGGCTGGCGCACGCTGGACCTGCCATTCCGGCGCACGCCGTTCTCGCTGTCCGGCATGGGCACGAAGGCGATTCCGGTGTCGCGGCCGCAACTCGTCGTGGACCAGGCGGGCGCCAATGCCCTGCTGCTGTTCAGGGACGAGGAGCGCGGCAGCAAGGTGTCCGCGGCGCTGGTCGATATCGCGCGCGGCAGCTGGACGGTGCGCGATCTCGCGGAGGCGCCGGTGGGCGCGTGGGAACCGAACCTGGACCCGGAGCGCTGGCGGCGCACGGGCGAATTGAACCTGTTCGTGCAGGACGTGCGGCAGGCGGATGGCGAAGGACTGGCACGCGGAGCGCCATCGATGGTGCGCGTGCTGGCGTTCAAACCGAAGGAGTGGAATCGATGAAGCAACAGGTGAACAGGCAATACGCGGCCAAGGGAATGCTGCTGGTCGCGGCATTCGTGCTGGCCGGCTGTGCGGCGCAGCAGGCGGCACGCGACAGTGGGGGGCCGCAGGGCAGGGCGGAGGTGGTGGCCGCGATGGACAAGGTGAACGGCTACTGGCAGAAGACCACGCCGTCGAAGGAATGGCCGTTCTGGAACGTCGCCGCCTACCACACCGGCAACCTGGAAGCGTACAAGATCACGAAGAACGCGGCCTACCTGCGCTACACGCAGGACTGGGCGGAGCACAACAAGTGGATGGGCGCCAAATCCACCGACAGGTCGAAATGGAAATACACGTACGGCGAGACCGACGAGCACGTGCTGTTCGGCGACTGGCAGACCTGCTTCCAGGTCTATGCCGACCTGTACAAGCTGCAGCCCGATCCGGTGAAGATCGCCCGCGCCCGCGAGGTGATGGAATACCAGATGAGCACCCCGAACAACGATTACTGGTGGTGGTCGGATGGCCTGTACATGGGCATGCCGGTGATGTCGCGCCTGTATTCGATCACCGGCAACAAGCAGTACCTCGCCAAGATGCACGAGTACTTTGCGCACGCGCGCAAGATCATGTACGACGAGGACGCCAAGCTGTTCTTCCGCGATGAGCGCTACGTCTACCCGAAGCACAAGAGCGTCAATGGCGTGAAGGACTTCTGGTCGCGCGGCGTGGGCTGGGTGTTCGCGGCATTGCCGCGCGTGCTGGACGACCTGCCGAAGGACGATCCGCACCGCGCCGAGTATGAACAGATGTTCCGCGACATGGCGGCATCGCTGAAGAAGGCGCAGCAGGCCGACGGGTACTGGACGCGCAGCCTGCTCGACCCGGCCCACGCGCCGGGGCCGGAAACCAGCGGCACCGCGTTCTTCACCTATGGCTACCTGTGGGGCATCAATAACGGCCTGCTGGACAAGGGCGAATACCTGCCGACCGCACGGAAGGGCTGGGACTTCCTGACGAAGACCGCGGTGCAGGAAGACGGCCGCCTGGGCTACGTGCAGCCGATCGGCGACCGGGCGATCCCGGGACAGGTGGTGGACAGGAACTCGACCGCGCATTTCGGCGTGGGGGCCTTCCTGCTGGCCGGGGCGGAAATGGTGCGCTTGATCGATAAAGGGGGGAATTGATGGAACGTCGTAACTTCATGCGCGGCCTGGCCGCCGCGCCGGGGGCTGCGCTGCTGGCCGGCGGTGGCGATGCGCTGGCTGCCGGACAGCCTGGATCGGTGTCGTCGTCGCCGGCCGATGCGCGCGCCTTCCAGCTCGGCCTGATGCAGCGGATGGCCGAGCCGGTGCTGGCCAACATGGCGAAGGGCCAGCTGAAAAAGACCTTCCAGCTGGAGGTCAGTCCCACGTGGGATGGCCGCGACAAGGGCGTCACGTACCTGGAATGCTTCGGGCGGCTGATCGCCGGCGTGGCGCCGTGGCTGGAACTGCCGGACGACGCCACGCCGGAAGGCAAGTCGCGGAAGCGGCTGCGCGAGCTGGCGGTGCAGAGCTACGTCCATTCGGTCGATCCGAAGAGCCCCGACTACCTGCTGTGGAAGGGGCCGGGGCAGACGCTGGTCGATTCGGCGTACTTCACCAATGCGCTGATGCGCGCGCCGAAGGCGCTGTGGGAGCCGCTCGATGCGACGACGAAGCGCCGCATCGTCGCCGAGATCAAGAGCCTGCGCCGCATCGAGCCGCCGTACATCAACTGGCTGCTGTTTGCCGCGATGAACGAGGCGTTCCTGCTGTCGATCGGCGAAGAGCACGATCCGATGCGGATGAACGTGGCGATCCGCAAGATCAACGAGTGGTACATCGGCGACGGCTGGATCAAGGATGGCGAAGCGTTCCACTTCGACTATTACAGCTCCTATGTGATGTACCCGATGCTGGTGGAGATCCTGGAAGTGCTGGCGAAGCACAAGGGCCCGTTCTGGAACGGCAAGCCGGACGAGCTGCTGGCGCAGGCTTACCAGCGCATGCAGCGCTACGGCGAGCACCTGGAACGTTTCATCTCGCCGCAGGGCACCTGGCCGCCGGTCGGCCGCTCGCTGACCTACCGCACCGCCGTGTTCCAGCCGCTGGCGCTGCTGGCCTGGCGCAAGAAGCTGCCGAAGTCGCTGCCCGAGGGCCAGGTACGCGCCGCGCTGGACGCCGCCCACCGCGCGATCTGGACCACGCCATCGAACTTCACCAGCGACGGCTACCTGACGATCGGCTTCATGGGGCACCAGCCGGAACTGGGCGACTGGTACTCGAACAACGGCAGCATGTACATCGCCTCCGCCGGCTTCCTGTCGCTCGGCCTGCCCGCCACGGACAGCTACTGGACGTCGCCGGCGCAGGACTGGACGCAGAAGAGGGCATATTCGGGCGCGAAGTTCGCAAAGGATTATCCGGTCAACTATTAGGTTGTTGGGGACGGCGGGCTCCACATTACAGTCAACGCAGCAGGCTGGAAATCCCCGCGTCCACATCGTAAAAAATGGGGACGGACCCTGTTTTTCAGGAAATGTGTTCTGAAAAGCAGGCGGTCCGGCGATACGGTCCGTCCCGATTTCGCAGTTTCTATCCTGCGCCCTTGCTTGTGGACGGAAGAGCCAAGGGCGCGTAAGCCTGTTTGTCGCTGACGACGTGTCACCCGCCCCGGTCCGCGTCTATATCGACACCGGTATCCAGCAAGTGCCAGGTAACCAGTTCGTCCGGCAGGTCGAGGAGCCAGTCGCGCTGCGGTTGCGGGAACGACTGGCCCTCCCTCAGCCAGGCTTGCCGCCACGTGACGTTGACAATCCTTTGCAGAGGATGTTCGGGATCGATCCAGGGTTGCCAGATGCCCGTTGCGGGGCATGGAACGTCGCTGCCACAGGAGCGAAGTCGTTCCGGATGTTCCACGTTTCGTGCCAGCCCGCGCGCAGCTTTCGGGCGTACATCGCCATCGTCGGCATCGACGGTGAGCCAATGCTGCCACACCAGCCATGAGCCGACCGGCTTGCTGATAGGTCCGAATACGCGGGGCAGGATGAAGCGTTCTCCTCGCGCATACAGGGCAGGCGGCATGGCTGCCACGGCCTTCTGGACGACATCTGGAGCGCCGGGCGCTTGCGGTTGCCAGTAGCCGGCGAACGGCGCCGTCTTTTCCTGCGTTTGTTCGATACCGCGGCGCAGGTGGAATACGGGATCGAGCGTCTTGCAGGCGGCCTTTTGCGCAGGGGAGGCGGTCGTGCCGGGGAGTGGTGGAAAGCAGGCCCCCATTGCCGCTTCGATCAGGGTATAGGTGTCCCCATTCCAGGTGGGGATGTCTGCCGGGGGCAGGGGAAGTACACGGTCGAGGTTGGGGTAGCGGATGTCGGGGTTGAAATCCAGGTAGTCGGCCAGAACACGGTAGCGTTCACCGCGGGCCTTGTCGACGAACGGTGCGACCATTTCCGACAGCTTGAAGGGGTGATCGAAATCGATGTACAGATGAGTTGCGCACATGGCGCAGCCCAGTTTTACACCCAGATGCAGCGTCCGAAGCGCGCGCAACCGTGTTTCTCTGGGATCCGCGGCAATAATTTCGGCATGTGAGCCTTGCGGGTGCAGATAGCGGAAATGTAGCGGATATGCCGCATCGCCGAAGCCTTGTGCCAGTGCGCATTCGAACATCTTTGTCGCAACTGACATGTTTGCCCAGAATCCATCCTTGGGGCTGTCCCAGGTTGCATTCATCTTATTGGCCAGGAATGTCATTGACTGGGGATTCCCCATTTCCGCGGCCCGCAGCCAGAACGCATGGGCTCTCTCCACGTCGGCCGGCACGCCAGTGCCGTTGCTGTAATAAGTGCCCATACGGTCATATGCGGCAGGTACTCCCAGGCGCATCGCTTGCTCGACCAGAAGCAGTGCATCATCCGTACCATGCCTGGGGTCGCGTCCTTCGAGATACAGGCTGGCCAGGTTCAGCATGGCTTTCCAGTGGCGTCTTTCCGCTGCCTGCCGGGTCAATTCCACTATCCTCTTGTAGTCGCGATCGTCGACGTAGATCTCAGGGTCTTCGAGTGCGCGTGCTTCCTGAAACCACGCTTCTGCTTCCGCATCGATGGGAGGAATATGCCTTGTTTCATGTGTGCAGTTGAACGCTTTCATATGAGGATCGAACAGAGGCAATTCCTGCTCGCGCGGCAATGTATATTCGCTTAGATCAATCATCTTATATCCAAAGAATAGGGCGGGAAGGACTGTCACAACGACGACCAGTTTCCTGAGCAAGTGATGGCGGAGCAGCATGGCTTAGCCCAGGCGAATCGTTGAACTGCGTTCATCGGCCAGGGGTAACAGAAAGCCTGTCAGCTTCCCTCCAATCTTTTTTTGAAGCTCATTGGTGCGCATAAGAGCCTGGCACTGGCTGAATGCCTTTTCAATCTCGGCTTTGCTTCCGTCGCCACCATCGAACGCGCCCCCACTGAGCTGCTTCCATATCCTCCGCCGCAGATCCATCGTCAACTTCGGATCGATCGTGGCGAGGTTCAACTCGCTGTCCGCCGTCATGCTGCGCTGATTGAGATTGGCGCTGCCTAACGTACAAAACACATCGTCTACGAGCAGCAGTTTCGAGTGAATATAAATTTCGCGGTATCGCCACTGCGTGCCATCCGAACCGCATGCATTCAGCATCGCCGTGCAGACCTTGATGCCGCTTTCACGCTCCAGCCTTTTCGGATCAGGCTTGTCGATGCTGTTGGCATGCTGCACCACCTCCGGCAATGGACGATGGTTTTCCTGTGGCCGTCCGAACGTGCCATCCAGAGAATGTGGCGATGTGGGTTTTGTGGCGGCCATGCGCCGGTTTTCCTTGTCGATCATCGCCTGCTGGCCCTTCATCGCACCTTGCTCACCAAGGTGTGCCAACGCATCGTAGGTGCGGGGAATCATCTCCTTTCGTTCCGGTACGGGGATCACGACGAATACATGCAGGACAGGCATCTGAGCCGGGTGCTTGCCAGCTCCGGTACTGGCCTTGTTCCACAGTTTCATCACCTGGCGGCGTTTTTGCACAAGCCGCTTTGTCCAGTCCTCATACTGGAAATACTGGTTCTCCACGTAGAGGTAACGGAAAGCGAGACTGGCATTGTCCGCAGCCTTGAAATATAGGTCGCGTATCGTCAGGTCATTCTCCGCAGGTTGCGTGCGAACGATCTGGACGGTGCTGTCGTCCGGGCAGGGTTTGCGCAGCAATGCCGCCGGAATTCCCGCGTTCGCTGTGGCGGCGTTGAAGTCCACCGCCGATCCGCCACTTGGGGCATTCGATCTGGCCCTGTTCCACGCGCAGATGAAGTTGTTATACAAGGGGACCAACGCACCGCCTCGATCGATGCGGCAGGCGTAGTCGCGAAATGGTTTCAATGTCTTGAAGCCGCGTTCTTCAACGCTTGCCTTCGCTGCTTCAGCTGGACCTGCTTCTTCGCAACGAGGATCTTCCAGTTGATGCGCTGTCGTGTCCCAGTATTCCGTAACAGAATTCAACCCCATCACATAACCTACGGCCTTCGCACCGTCTGCATAGTCGAAATCGATCAGCAGAGGTTTTTGATGATGCGTGCCGAAAGACTCCATGCACGTTCTCTCCAGAATTCCCGGCTGCGTGGTTTCGGTCGACAGCTGCCGCTCGATACTGTCCCCATCACCATTGTGCAGCCGTACTTCGATATTCTTGAGCAAGCCTCCACGGGCGGCCCGATACCAGCTGAAGCAGTATTCCTTCCGCGCCAGCAGGGGAATGGTCTCTTCCGTGAACCGGAAGATGCCACGCTGATTCCTGATCGGATCGGATTTGCCGGACCTTGCCTCCCCGTGATGACAGCGCAGCAGCCCGATGCTGTTGGCGGCACTGAGTGTTCCGGCGTTCGTTTTCGATCCGCCATCCATTCGCCATACGTGCGTGTCATGCGTCATGCCCGGCATGTTGCGGGCCATGCCCGCCTTTGCCGCAGTCCAGTCGTACCACACCAGCAATCGGACTCGCACGCCGCGCTTTCCGGCGGCGATCAACAGGTCCCCATAGGTATCACCGCGAGGCCAGGTACCGTTGCGCGTGCGTTCGAGTTCCATCCCGGGATCGAATCCCCAGCAACAGATATCGATGCTGCACGTCGCGTTGCGTATTTCCTTTGCGATGTCCTGAAATCCTTCCTTCCCGCAGATGAACATCGTCAGCTTGTTGTTATGCGTGATCGGGTGTGTCGTTTTCCCCTTCAGGTTGCGGTTTTCCAGAAGCCACTGGACTGTGCAACGGGCTGTGCCAGTGCGTGCGTCCACATAGGTTGTTTCAGTGCGATTGATTGCCCCTGTCATGAATATCTCTCCATTCACCCATCGAAAAGTTCCAATGAGAAATATATGGATTGGTGAACTGTTGATGTTGCGTAGGGTCAACAATTAGGATGCCGGGTCGTCGGCCTTGAACTTCCAGCACTGCCTCGCTGCGCACAGGCCGTGTATCGCTCCCCCTCGGTGCCAAACTGATGCCGCGTGTTAAACTCCCCCGACGATCAACTCCGTTTCTCCGCAGTTTCGACATGTCCAACACCACGTTCAACATCACCCCCTCGACCGCCCCGGCCACCGCCGCGGACCGTGCACAAAAGCTGCAGGCCATCCAGTTCGGCCGCGTGTTCACCGACCACATGGCCGTCGTCAAGTACAGCAACGGCACCTGGCACGATCCGGAAGTGAAGGCCTATGGCCCGCTGTCGCTCGATCCGTCGGCCTCCGTGCTGCACTATGGCCAGGCGATCTTCGAGGGCTTCAAGGCTTACCGCCAGCCGGACGGCGCGATCAGCCTGTTCCGCCCGGAGCAGAACGCCGAGCGCTTCAACCGCAGCGCGCACCGCCTGGCGATGCCGTCGATCCCGAAGGAGCTGTTCATCGGCGCCGCCGATGCGCTGGTGAAGATCGACCAGGCGTGGGTGCCGGGCGGTTCCGGCGAGAGCCTGTATCTGCGTCCGTTCATGATCGCCACCGACCCGTTCCTGGGCGTGCGGCCATCCAACGAATACCTGTTCCTGCTGATCGCCTCGCCGGCCGGCGAGTACTTCCCGCAGGGCCTGAAGCCGGTCAGCGTGTGGGCCAGCAAGGAATACGTGCGCGCCGCGCCGGGCGGCACCGGTGAAGCCAAGTGCGCCGGCAACTATGCGGCCAGCCTGCTGGCGCAGGCCGAGGCGACGCAGCATGGTTGCGACCAGGTGATCTGGCTGGACGCCATCGAGCGCGAGTACATCGAGGAAATGGGCGGCATGAACCTGTTCTTCGTCTACCGGAAAGAGGGCAAGCCGGTCATCGTCACGCCGCAACTGACCGGCACGCTGCTGCCGGGCATCACGCGCTCGACCCTGCTGCAACTGGCCGCCGACGAAGGCTATCAAGCCGAGGAACGCCGCCTGTCGCTGACGGAAGTGCGCGAGGCCATCGCCTCCGGCGAAATCTCCGAAGTGTTCGCCTGCGGCACCGCCGCCGTCATCACGCCGGTGGGCCTGATCAAGGGCCGCGGCTTCGAGGTGACCGTCAACAACAATGAAAACGGCCCGGTCGCGCTGGCCCTGCGCGATGCGCTGCTGGGCATCCAGCGCGGCACGGCGGCCGATACGCACGGCTGGCTGCACAAGGTCGCGCTGGCCTGAGGTGCAAGTGACGCACTTCGTTGCCTGGAAAATGGGGCGGTCCGGCGCTCCGGCAGACCCCATTTTCCAGGCAACTTTCTGAACAATATCGGTAACCCAGAAGGAGCAAACATGGCCGGATTCAGTATCAACCTCGAAGAAAAGACCCTGTCGAACGACAATTTCCGCGAAGTGCTGTTCACCACGCCGCAAAGCCAGCTGGTCGTGATGACCCTGCAGGCCGGCGAAGAGATCGGCGCCGAGAAGCATGACGACACCGACCAGTTCATCCGCGTCGAAGCGGGGCAGGGCAAGGCGATCCTCGACGGCGAGGAACATGCGCTGGAAGACGGCGTCGGCGTCGTGATCCCGGCCGGCACGCACCACAACGTGATCAACACCGGCAGCGAGCCGCTCAAGCTGTACACGCTGTACACGCCGCCCGAGCACCCGGACGGCACGATCCACAAGGACAAGGCCGAGGCGGATGCCTACGAGGCAGCGCACGGCCACCATTGATGCCGGCAGCGCGGCGCAAGGCGCCGCGCAAATGAAAAGCGATACCGTCGAGGTATCGCTTTTTTTTTGCGCGCTCGCCTGCGCCGTTTCCTCAAAAACAGGGTCCGTCCCTGATTTTCCGTTCTGCGGCATGCGCGCTCTTTCCTGGAAACAGGGGTACGTCCCCAGTTTTGGTGTCAGGTAACCGAAGATGGCAGGTTTGCAATTGATATGCGCTACCAAATGGTTGCGCATATCACACTGGTCTGACCAGTTCGATTGCCTGCTGTCATAGGGGAAAGTGCTTCGAAGAGACAAGGTGTTGCGCAAATGGTAGCGCTTAACAAACGATGTTAAAAAATGTTGACTTTGTTTCGTGCGACTCCTAAACTCGATTCCGCTGTGCTACCAAAAGGCAACAGATAGCACGGCAGTGCTGATAAAAACAGGAGACAGACCATGAATCATCGAACGACCGCCGGCCGGCGCGTCGCGCTCGGCTTGACCGTGATGGCAAGCATGATCGCCCAGGCTTACGCCCAGGACACCACCGCTAACACCGCTACCACCACCCCGAATACCGCCACGGCCGCCGAAGCGCCGATGCAGACCGTGCAAGTCACGGGCTACCGCAACAGCCTGCTTTCCTCCGCGCGTGACAAGAAGGAATCCGTGGGCTTCCAGGATTCGATCAATGCCGAAGACCTGGGTAAATTCCCGGACAAGAACCTGGCCGAATCGCTGAGCCGCGTCCCTGGCGTGCAAGTGGCGCGCGACGTGACCGGCGAGGGCATGACGATCCAGATCCGCGGCCTGGGTTCTTCGTTCACGAAGATCCTGCTGAACAATTCGCCGATCGCGGTGGCCTCGTCCGGCCCGATCGACGGCGCCAACACGAACCGCGAAGTCGACCTGGACCTGCTGCCGACCGACCTGTTCACCAAGCTCACCGTCAGCAAGAGCCCGACCGCAGGCCAGATCGAAGGCGGCGCCGCCGGCGTCGTCAACCTGCGCAGCGCGCGGCCCTTCGACAAGGAAGGCAGGCAGCTGTCGATGGGCATCACCGGCACCAAGCAGCAGATCGCCGACAAGGCCGGCTTCCGCGGCAATGTGATCGCATCGAACACGTGGGGCGGCAAGTTCGGCCTGCTGGGCGGCATCTCGTTCTCGCGCCAGGAAAACCGCACCACCGGCTTCGAGACCGTCGGCTGGACCAACCCGAACCTGACCGCGGCGCAAAGCAATTCGCCGGGCCGCAACGCCACCGGCGGCGGCAACTGGACCATTCCTGCCGTCGTGCCGGCCAATGCCGGCAACGGCCTGGTGCCGGGCACCGCGATCAACCAGGCATTCCTGCTGGCGAACAATCCCGGCCTGTCGATCGACCAGATCGACAACGCGATCGTGCCGCGCCTGGGCCGCACGATGGAGTACTACGGTAACCGCGACAAGATCTCCGTCGTGCTGGCCGGCGAATACCGTCCGACCGAAGACCTGCACTTCTACCTGGACACGATGTACAGCAAGAAGGACGATGACATGCAGCGCAATGCCTACACGTGGGCAGTGCGGAACAATGGCTCGATCCCGCTGAACATGGAAGTCGATCGCAGCGACTGCGCCGACGGCTGCGTGGTCACCAAGGGCACCTTCGCCAACGCGCTGAACTTCATCGAGTTCGGCCCGCGCCGCGACAAGGTCGACCTGCTGGGCATCAACCCGGGCGTGGAATGGAAGATCACGCCGAAGCTGACGTTCGATGCGTCCGGCAACTGGAACCGCAGCCGCTTCACGCACGAAGCGCCGACGATCATGCCGATCACGGCCCCGAACAGCGGCAACACGATCACGTATGAAAACAATGGCGGTGTGCCGTCGATCGTGTCGAACCTGGACCTGAACAACCCGGCCAGCTACCAGTGGGTGGGCGGCCGCGTCAACATCCAGAACGAACTGCGCGAAACGGAAACCAAGGGCTTCCACACCAACATGGCGTGGGGCGACAAGAAGCTGACGATCCGCACCGGCTTCGCCTGGGACGACATCAACCGCACCATCCGCGCGCAGGACAACTCGGCCGCATGGCAGGCTGCCGTCTGCGGCAACAACCCGAGCGTATTCCTGCAGGGCCCGAACGGCGCGCCGCCGTGCGATGGCGCCAACACGCCGGGTGCTTCGGCCGCCGCCCTGTATCCGGGCTACGGCACCGGCTACACCGCCGGCCAGAACGCCGCACTGACCTATGGCGGTTCGCTGATCCCGAACGCCGCGCTGCAGAACTACCTGGTGCCTGGCCCGTACGGCCGCCTGGCGCTGGACTGGGACCGCTTCCGCAACGATTCGAACTACGACTACTTCAACAGCACGGCACCGGATTCGGGCGCCTCGTCGACCGGCGCCAGCGCCGGCTACATCCGCGAGAAGTCGAAGGCGATCTACGTGGAAGCGAACGGCGAACTGCAGCCGGCCGGCTTCAACCTGCGCTGGAATGCCGGCGTGCGCTACGTGCGCACCGAGCAGCAGGTGGGCTCGCTGAACTCGACGGCCGATCCGCGCAATGCCAACCTGACGCTGAACGGCAGCAAGTACCCGAACATCAGCCAGTGGGTGTACCAGAACACCGAGTACAGCAACACGCTGCCATCCGGCACCATTGCGCTGGACCTGACCAAGGACGTGGTCTTCCGCGCCGCCGCTTCGCGCAGCATGACCCGCGTGAACCCGAACGACCTGCGCCCGGGCATCAACTTCTCCGGCGTCTCGGCGGACGTGGGCACGATCGGCAATCCGGGCCTGAACCCGTACCTGTCGGATAACATCGACCTGGGCGTGGACTGGTACACGGGCCGCGAAGGCTACCTGTCGGTGACCGCGTTCCAGAAGCGGCTGAACGGCTTCACGGTGAACGAGAACATCACGATGCCGTTCTCCAACCTGGCCCAGTACGGTATCAACTACAACACGCTGATCCCGACGCAGCAACTGGCGATCGATTCACGCGGCGGTCCGAACAACGCGACCGTGGTGATGACCCGTCCGCGCAACGCCGATGGCATCCTGCGTATCCGCGGTCTGGAAATCGGCTGGGTGCAGCCGCTCGACAAGATCCTGCCGTGGCGCGGTTTCGGCATCAACGAAACGCTCACGCTGATCAACCAGAAGGCCAGCGGCGAAGGTTCTTCCGGCTTCATCGCGCTGGGCGTGCCGAAGAAGACCAACAACTTCGGCGTCTACTACGAGAACTACGGCTACATGCTGCGCTTCATGCACACGTACTCGCAGGGCAGCCAGGTGGCCAACGCCAACCAGAGCGGCATCACGAAGGCGGCGCTGTTCGGCCGCGACTACAAGCAGCTGGATTTCTCGTCGAGCTTCGAGCTGGACCAGATCTTCGACCGCGAAGGCCTGCCGATGCTGACGTTCGACATCGTCAACCTGAACAAGGCCAAGCGCAGCGGCTACTTCCAGTACGGGAACGCCACGATGTCGCAGTACGAGCCGGGCCGCACCTTCGCCCTCGGCCTGCGCATGAAGTTCTGATGCGCGCATGACGGTTCCTCTGCTGAGGACCGTCGTGATGGCGGTGGCGCTCACCCTCTCCGGGGTGGGCGCCACCGCCGCCGACCGTCCCATCCCCACCCTGCAGAAGCAGGGCACCACTTCCCAACTGATCGTCGACGGCAAGCCGTATCTCGTGCTCGGCGGCGAACTGTACAATTCCTCCGCTTCCAGCCTGCCTTACCTCGAGAAGCTGTGGCCGCGCCTGAAGGCCACGGGCCTGAACACGCTGCTCGCGCCCGTCGAGTGGGACCAGGTCGAGCAGGTGGAAGGCACATTCGATTTCACGGTCCTCGACGGCATGCTGAAGCAGGCCCGCGCGAACGATACGCGGCTGGTGCTGCTGTGGTTCGGTGCGTGGAAGAATTCGATGTCGACCTATGTGCCGGCCTGGGTGAAGAAAGACCACCAGCGGTTCCCGCGCACGCGCAACCGCGCCGGCGAACCGCAGGAGATCCTGACGCCGTTTTCCGGCAATACGCTCGATGCCGACCGCAAGGCCTTCGCAGCATTGATGAAGCACCTGAAGCAGGCCGACCCGCAGCGCACCGTGCTGATGGTGCAGGTGGAAAACGAGATCGGCATGCTGCCGGACGTGCGCGACTTCGGGCCGCTGGCCGATGCGGCGCTGGCGCAGCCGGTGCCGGCCGCGCTGCTGTCCTACCTGGATGCGCAGCGCACCACGCTGCATCCCTACGTGCGCAGCCTGTGGGAAGCGCACGGCAGCCGTTCCTCGGGCAGCTGGACCGAGGTATTCGGCGATTCGGTCGAGGCCCAGGAAGTGTTCCAGGCCTGGCACTACGCCGTGTTCGCGAACGGCCTGGCCGCCGCCGGCAAGGCCGAATATGCGTTGCCGATGTTCGTCAACGTGGCGCTGAACCGGCCCGGCCGCAAGCCCGGCGAGTACCCCAGCGCCGGGCCGCTGCCGCACCTGTTCGATGTGTGGAAGGCAGCCGGCCCGGCGATCGACATTCTCGCCATCGATACCTACATGCCCAACTTCATCCACTGGGCGAAGCAGTTCAAGCGGCCGGACAATCCGCTGTTCATCCCCGAAGCCAACCGCGCTGGCCGGCCGGAGCAGGGCGCCTATGCGCTCTACATGATCGGCGAGCTCGATGCGATCGGCTATTCGCCGTTCGCGATCGATGCCATTGCCGATCCCAAGGTCGACAACCTGCCCGGCGCGTATGCGGTGCTGAGGCAGCTGGCGCCGCTGATCCTGGCGGCGCAGGGACGCGACCGCATGCGCGGCTTCAAGGCCGACGTGTCGTACGACGGCGTGGTCAGCACGGCCAATGTCCAGACCCGGCTCGGCGGCTATACCCTCGACGTCAGCTTCGCGAACCAGTGGGGCAAGACCGAGACCGCGGAGTTCGAGGAGCGCGGCGGGCTCGTGATCCAGACCGGCGACGACGAATTCATCGTGGCCGGCAAGGGCATCACGGTGGTGTTCAAGGATCCGGCCGGTCCTCAGACCGGCGTGGGTTTCGAGAAGGTGACGGAAGGGCGTTTCGTCGACGGCCGCTGGCAGGAAGGGCGCTGGCTGAACGGCGACGAGACGCACCAGGGGCGGCACATTCGGCTGCCGGCCGGGGATGGCTTCACGATCCAGAAAGTGAAGCTGTACCGGTATCGGTAGAAGTACCGCATGGTGCCGGACCGCCGCGGCGGCCCGGCACCATGCATCAGATGCCGACGGCGACCGTCTTGCTCATCACCTTCCCGCTGTCGTTCGACACCTCGACCGCATAGCGTCCCGGCTGCGGCGCCTGCAGCGTGGCACCACTGCCGGCAACCGGCTTGCCATCCCGATACCATTTGTACGAAGGTTCCGGCACGCCGGCTGCCCGCACGGTCAGCGTCCGGTCCTGGCCGGGCGCGGGCTGCGCCAGGATGATCGGCGCAAGGGCCGGCTGCCAGCCGCCCAGCACCCAGGCCGGGTCACGGTAGCGGGCGATCGTGGCGGCATCGCGCGTGGCGTCGAGCTGCCGCGAGCGCGGGTGCCGGGCGCTGACATCGACCGGCTTGCCGTCGATTCCGCGCGAGTTGAACTCCCAGAATTTCGCATGCGTGGCGCCGTCGCCCACGTCCGCCCAGCCGGCCGGGCTGATGCCGTCCAGCGTCGAATCGATCAGCACCGCCTCGGCGTGCGGATAATTCCTGCCCTTGTTGTCCGGCAGCCGCGCGATCTCGGTTGGTCCGCCGATTGCCGTGAAGCGGCAGCCGACGAACACGTTGCCGTGGTTTGCCGCGCTATTCCTGATCCACATGAACGCCCCTTTCGAGCCGATGTCGCAGGCGCGGAAGAATGCCGGGCCGCGCCCGAGGATGGTGTCGCCGTCGCCGACCAGGCTGAAGTCGCTGTAGTATGCGCTGCCATTGGTTTGCAGGGCGTCGCCCGAACCGCGCACCGTCACGTGCGTGACGATATTGCGCGCGCCGTTCAGCAGCAGGCCCTCGGCCTGGCCTTTCGCCGTGGTCTCGATGGTCAGGTTGACGAGGGCGATGTCTTCCACGTTGTCCGCCATGAAGGCGGCGCGGCGCGACGGGAACGTGCCTGGCAGTTCGTTGGTCGCCACATTGAGCGGGTGCGGATTGAATACCTCGTTGTTGGCGTAGTGGATGCGCACCTTGTCGCGGTCCTCGCCGACGATGGCCAGGTTTCGCTTGTTGCGGAAATAGACGATTTCCTCGTAGTCGCCGTTCTTCACGAAGATCGTGGTGCGGCGATTGGGGCGGTCCGGCACGTGATCCAGCGCGCCCTGCACGGTCGAGAAATCGCCGTCGCCCGCCGCGCTGACCGTGACCAGTGGCGCATCGACGGCCGGTGCGCGGGGCTTGGTCGTGAAGCGCCACTCCTTGCCCGCGATGCCCTGGAAGCCGTCTCCCGCCAGCACGCCCGGATCGACCTGCACGTAGTATGTCCTGCCGTAGCCGAGCAGGTTGTGATGCGGCGTGACCAGTGCCGTGTTGCCGCGCACGATCACCGGATGGAAGTGGAAGCCTTCGGTGAAGCCGCCGATGATCGTCAGCTGGTAGTCGCCTGGCGCGGCCACCGGCGCGGGATCGACGCCGGACGTCGGCGTTCCCGGCCTGGTATCGGCATTGGTGCGGCGCGTTCCGCCGTACGGGTAGGCATGGGCAAGGTAGGGCGCGCGCGGTGCCGTGCGCCGCGTCGTTGGCCCGGCCGGGATCGACAGGTCCAGCGTATCGACCAGCCGGTCGTTGGCGGCATCGTAGATGCGGACCTGTCCGCGCGTGCCGGGCACGGGCGGCGCGGCGAACACGAGGCGTAGCGGCGTATCCGGGCTGACGCCGGTCGCGCCGGCGCGCGGCAGCAGTTCGACGGCGATGGCGCCGTTCGCCACGGCAGCACAGGCAATGGCGATGGCGAGCGGAAGGGTGAAAGAGCGGCTGAAAGAGCGGACTGCGGCGGCAGGTTTCATAAGTCTCCTCGGTGGTTTTTTCCATTGTAGAGCGGGCCGCGGGCCAGTTGCGCTCAAGCTTCCGATCATCCGTCGTATACTGGACTTTCCACCACCACCGTCAGCGCAGCCATGATCATCAGCCCGGAAATCGCCTTCTGGAACGACGCCATCCAACAACCGGCGGAGCGGCGCCACGGCCCCGCGCCGGACCACCTGCTGGCGGCACTGCGCGCAGCGCATGCCGGACTCGCGGCCGGCACCGTGCCGGATTTCGATGCGGATATTGCAGAGGCATTGGCCAGCCTGCCGCCCGCCGTGCTGGCGCGGCTGCACACCAGCTGGCTGGGCGCCTATGCCGTGGAAGGGCTCGGGAGCGAAGCGCTGACGGATCTGGTGGTGACGCCGGAAGGGGAGTTCCTCGGCATCGCCACCTTGCTGGACGCGGGCGAACTGGCCAGCGTCACCGCGAACAGCTGGGCCAGCGCACGCGCCAGCGCCGCGTTCCCGTCGTCGCCCTCGCTGGTCGAGGTGCGCGTCGAGGAAGGTGCCGCCGACACCCGCGCCAATGCGCTGCGCCTGCTGTTTCTGCACGAAGCCGGCAAGGCCCTGGCTGCCGGCCGCCGCTTCATTCCCGACTGGTGGAGCGATGGCGCGCAGGGTGCGCAGGGTGCGCATGGTGAATACGCGTTCCTGCCCCTGTCCTGGCAGGTAGACGACGCCGGCCGCGTGGCGCCGCTCGACGACGCGGTGGCCGGCGCCGGTGCCGATGCCGCCGCCGCGTACCGGGCTGTCGAAGGGACCGCCTGGCTGACGCCGCGGGGCGCGCAAAGTCCGCTCGACGACTTTGCCGAAGCGTTCGCGCTGTATGCCCACATGGTGCTGTCGGAGCGCCCGTACAGCGTGCGGGCCTTCGACGGCGCCGTGCCGGTCGACTATGCGCCGCGCTGGGATGCGCCGCGCCTGGCCAGCAAGCTGGCGCTGCTGAAGCGCTTCGTGCCGGACGTGGCGCGCGAAGCCGATCCGCAGGTGGCAGCCGCCGCGCTGCCGTTCGCGCCGCTGGTGGGCACTGCGCCGCTGATGCGCCGCGCCTTCAACAAGGTGGACATGGCGCCGGTGGCGCAGGTTCTGCTGGCGCGCGCCGAAGCCGACCAGCTGGATGCCAACGCCTATCTCGATTTCGCCATCACGCTGCAGCTGACGGGCGACCGCGACGTGGCGATGGACGTGCAGGCCGAGGCGGTACGCATCCGTCCGCACTACACGCTGCCGGCGCGGCAGGGCGAGATGCTGCGCCTGCTGGCCGTCATGGGCCTGGGCGACCTGATGGCGAACACGCCGATCGAATTCCTGCTGGAAGACTCGGACGTGACGCTGGAAATGCTGTTCGTGACGGCCGATGCGCCCTGGCCGGACGTGGTGCCCGAGCACGACGTGATGATGGTCTGCATGGGCGAGAACGATGCCAACCAGCCGCTGCTGGCGCGGCTGTCCGAATGGATCGCCGGCTGGCCGCGGCCGGTCATCAACGGGCCGGAGCGGATCGCCGTGCTGTCGCGCGACGGCGCCTGCAATGCGCTGTGCGGCATCGACGGCGTGGAAATGCCGCAGACGGTGCGGCTGGCGCGCGCGCAGCTCGCCGCGCTGGCGGCCGCGCCGCACACGCTGCGCGATGTGCTGCCGGACGGCGTGTTCCCCCTCATCGTGCGCCCGCTGGGATCGCACGCGGGCCACGACCTGGACAGGATCGATACGCCGGCCGACCTGGCAGCCTACCTGGAACGGGTGCCGGCCGACTTTTTCTACCTGTCGCGCTTCGTCGACTACCGCGGCGCCAATGGGCTGTTCGGCAAGTACCGGGTGGTGCTGGTCGACGGTGTGCCTTACCTGGCGCACTTCGCCAGCTCGGAGCACTGGATGGTGCATTACCTGAACGCCGGCATGGGCGAGAGCGCCGCCAAGCGCGCGCTGGAGGCGCAGGCGATGGAAGATTTCGACACCACGTTCGCGGTGCGCCACCGCGAGGCGCTGGCCGAGATCGACCGGCGCATCGGCCTGCGGTACGTGGGCATGGATTGCGCCGAGACGCCGGACGGCAAGCTGCTCGTGTTCGAAGTCGACAACGCGATGATCGTGCACGCGATGGACGACGAAGCCACCTACCCGTACAAGAAGCCGGCCATGCGCAAGATCTTCACGGCGTTCCGGCAGATGCTGGAGAATGCACGCGCCCGGCGCTAGCCGCGCAACCTCTGGTGCAAGGACACCGCCTTTCCGGCCGGTCCGTCGCAGTGGGCGGACGCCGGTTTCCGGTCAACCGCCCTGCAGCCTTCGCGCCGCCAGCGCTTCCAGCCCCTTCAGCAGCGCATCGATATCGCGCCGTTCGCTGCGGTGGTTGACGATCGCCACCCGGATCGCCACCTTGCCGCGCAGCGTCGTCAGCGACGGCGCGGCGATGCCCGATTCCTGCAGGTCCGCCACCAGCGCGGTGTTGAAGTCGTCGGCATCCGCGCCGCTCACCCTGTAACGGAAGCACACGATGTTCAGCGCGACCGGCGCCAGCAGCTCGAACGACGCGCGCCTGCCCACTTCATCGGCCAGGTAGCGCGCCAGGGCGCAAGTGCCGGCGATGGCCGCCCCCATGCGGTCGGCCCCGTAGGCCTGCAGCGTGAACCACGTCTTCAGCGCGCGGAACGAACGCGAAAGGTCGGGGCCGAAATCGCAGGGCCACGGCGAGCCGCCGGCCATGCCGCGCGGTTCGCGCTTCAGGTAGCGCGGCGCGGCGGCGAAGGTCTGGCGATGCAGCTCGCCATCGCGCACCAGCACGAAGCCGGCGTCGTACGGTACCTGGGCCCACTTGTGGAAATCGAAGGCGATGGAATCGGCGTGTTCGATCCCGTCCAGCAGTGGCGCCAGCTGCGGCGCCAGCATCGCCATCGCGCCGAATGCGCCGTCGACGTGGAACCACAGCCCGTTGGCCTGCGCGATCGCCGCCACGCGCGCCAGCGGATCGATGGCGCCGGTGTCCACGGTGCCGGCGGTGGCGGCCACGAAGAAGGGCCGCAGCCCGGCCTGCAGGTCGGCGGCGATCGCTTCTTCGAGTGCCGCGGTGTTCATCCGGTAATCGTCGTCGAGCGCGACCAGGCGCAGCGCAGCGCGGCCGATGCCGGTCAGGTCCATCGCCTGGGCGATGCAGTCGTGCGCCGCGGCGGACGTGTAGGCGACCAGGCCTTGTCCCAGCGCGGCAAGGCCCGCATCGCGCACCTCGAGCCCGAGCAGGCGGCGGCGCGCCACCAGCACCGCGATCATGTTGGCCATCGACGTGCCGGTGACGAAGATGCCGCCGGCGCCCTCCGGGAAGCCGAACAGTTCGGCCATCCAGCGCGTGACCTGGCGCTCGACCTCGACGGGAACCTGGTCGCGGCCGCCGACGTTCGCGTTCAGGCCGGCCGCCAGCATCTCGGCCAGCATGCCCACCGGCGTGCCGCCGCCATGCACCCAGCCGAAGAAGCCGGGGTGCGCATTGCCCACCGCGTACGGCAGCACGTCCTGCATGAAGACACGGTGCAGGTCGGCGATATCGCTGCCGGCGCGCGGCAGCGCCGCCTGGAATGTCGCGCGCGCCGCGTCCGGCGCCGGCTGCCACACGGGGCGGTCGCGCAGGTGTTCGAGGTAGTCGAACATGTCGTCCAGCATGCGGTGGCCCTGCGCGCGCAGCGCCGTCCAGTCGTCGGGATCGAGGGAAGTCTTGTGCTCGGCCATGGCGGATCCTTGATGCAAATGGCCGCACTATACTGCACCGGCGCGCCCGGCGGGCGCAGGCATCACCGCGAAACGATCAGCTTCAGCCCCAGCGCGATGAACACGGTGCCGGCCACGCGGTCGAGCACCACGCCGGCGCGCGGCTTGCGCCCCAGCCATTGGCCCACGGCGCCGGCGAAGTAGCCGATGAGCCCGAACAGCACGGCCGCCTGCAGCGCGAACGTGACGCCCAGCGCGGCCAGCTGCCAGGCCGCGTCGCCACGCGAGGCGACCACGAACTGCGGCAGGAACGACAGGAAGAACAGGATCACTTTCGGATTGATCGCGCTGGCCAGGCAGCCTTTCCAGAACAGCCGGGCAGGGGACTCGGCCGGTATGCCGACGGCGGCGACATTCACGGCGCCCGCATGGCGCCAGGCGCCCCAGCCCAGCTTGATGAGGTACAGGCCGCCCGCCACCTTCAGCACCGTGAACGCCGCCGGCGACGCGGCGATCAGCGCGCTGACGCCCACCACCGCGAGCGCGGTATGGCTGAGGCAGCCGAACGCGCAGCCCAGCCCGAACGCGATGCCCTGCCTGCGGCCCTTGGCCATGCCCATGCCGAGCACCATCAGGTTGTCGGGGCCGGGCGATGCCGTCAGCACGATGGCGGCCAGGAGAAAGGGGAAGAACTGGTCGGGGGTCAGCATGGGGACTCGCGGGGGAAAGGGGCGAGTATACGATACGTACGATGTCGCGGTTGGCGGATGAGCACTGGGGTCTGTCCCCGCCAGTTGCTGGCCGGAAGCCTAGTCGCAAGCATGGACCAAGGGGACTGACCCCGGTTCTGGAAGCGCCAAGGCAGCGCATGCAAACACCGGGGTCGGTCCCCTGGATCAGCGCCTGCGACCAGGGCAGGCATCAGCGACTGGCGGGGACAGACCCCTGTGCTTCACCGCCGCAGACTTTCATCAGCGCCGCAAGCGGCCAGCTCCTCAAGGCGCGGCCGAGAACGACTCGTGCGACGGGAACTTCGCCATCATCCACTCGCGCCGCAGTTGCAGCGCGTCGACCACGTCGGCCGGCAGCGTGCCGATGGTTTCCGGGTCGTCGCTGGGCGTGTCTGCCAGCAGGCTGGCCAGGTGGATCACGCCGGCCAGCTGGCAGAACGGGTGGGCGGCCATCGGGTCGGACGAGCTTTCCAGGGCGCGCACGATCTTGGCGGGGAAGTTCCAGCGGCGGCCCAGTTCGGCCGTGATCTGGCCTTCGGAAAAGCCCAGCAGGCGCTGTTCGCGTTCCCAGCGGCCACCCGGCAGGTGCGGCTGTTCTTCGATCTCGGCAAACTGGGCCGGGGCGACCTGGTAGATCAGCAGTTCGCCCAGCCGCAGCATCATGCCGGCCAGCCAGGCCTCGCCGCCGTCGATGCCCAGGCCGGTCGCCAGCCATTTCGAGTAGCCGGCGCAGGCCATGCTGCTCTTCCAGAATTCGCCGGAGTCCAGGCCCGGCAGTTGCGGGAACGATTCGGAGAAGCAGGTGGCCAGTGCCAGCGTACGGATGTGCGACATGCCGGCCAGTGCCACCGCATCGTCCAGCGAACCGACACCGCGGGAAAAGCCGAAGCGGGCGCTGTTTGCAAGACGCATCAGCTTGGCCGTCAGGGCGGGATCGCGGGCAATGATGGCGGCAACGCTTTTCGACGAAGCGTCCTCGTCGTCGAGGGTGGCGATCAGGGCGTGCGCCACTTCGGGGATCACGGGCAGTTTAACGTCGGCAAAGAACTGGGTCAGCGTAGGCATGGGGTGTCTCTCGGTTGTTCGGTGCGGCACTCCAGGTCCGGTGGCCGCCGGTTGGCCAAGTGTACGCGTGGAAACGGTCGCAAGCGCCGAAAGATTTCTTAAGATCAATACTGACTGTTGCGGAAACGCAAGTGTCCGGCGGATGCGATGGCGAACAGGGGGCAGCGCAAAGGTCAGTCGTACTGCCGGCCGGCCGCCTGCGGCGTCCAGGCTTCCTGCGGCAGCCCCGCCGCCTCGGCCACCATGACGCGATCGCGGCCGGCCGCTTTCGCTGCATACAGCGCGCCGTCGGCGCGCTTGATGACGGCGCCGATATCCTCGTCGGGAGCGCGCGCGGCAATGCCGAACGATGCCGTCACGCGCAGGCCGGCCGGCCAGGTGCCGGCGTGCAGCGCGGCACGCAGCTTCTCGGCCAGCTGGCGAGCCTGTTCGGCGCCGGTGGCGGGGCAGACGATGAGGAATTCCTCGCCGCCCCAGCGCACCAGCCTGTCGTTGGTGCGGATCTCGGCGTGGATCGCCGCGGCGAAGTCGCGCAGCACCGCGTCGCCGACGTCATGGCCGTGCCGGTCGTTGATGCCCTTGAAATGGTCGATATCGGCAAACACCACGGCCACCGGCGGTGCCAGCAGCGATGCCGTGCTCATCAGGGCTGCGCGCAGGCCCTGCCGGTTCAGCGTTCCCGTCAGCGGATCGGTATTGGCCTGCTCGACCAGCTCGCGCGCCTCCAGCTGCAGCGCGGCATTGATCTCGCCGAGCAGGGCCAGGCGCCGGCCGCTGTCGCTCAGTTCGCGGCGCAGTTGCAGCGCGGCCAGCACCGGCCAGCTGACCGCGCACAGGATCCATGCCGCCATCAGGCCCATGTACAGTTCGTCGCTGGTGATCCACTTGCCATGCAGGCGCAGCGAGCGCAGTTCGATCACGTGCTCGCCTTCCGTGCTGGCGGCGCCGGTCAGCAGTTCCACGCGCGTCACGTTATCGATCCGCATGTCGGTGTCGTCGAGCGGCACCTTCATGTAGTCGATCCACCAGGTCGCGGTATGGAGCACGTTCAGGGGAACGCGGATCGTGCCGTCCGCCGGCACGTCGAACTCGACTTCGTTGACCTTCTGCGACATCGGGTCCGCCAGTTTCGAGATGTCCGGTTCATAGTTCAGCATCATCAGGCGCAGCGATCGGCGCCCGGGGCCGCGGTAAGCGACGTCGAAGGACACGCTGTCGAACTCCGACAGGTCGATGCCGGCCTGCGTATCCGAAAACACAAACTGGTATTTGCAGGCCGGCCAGTCGATCGTGCGCACCAGCTGGCAGCGCATCGTCATCGTCCGGCCGCGGCGCTCCAGCGCCACGCGGCTGGTACCGCCCATCCAGCGGTCGTCCATCACGTCGCGCCGCACGTCGGGGCGCGCGGTCAGGTCGATCACCCGTTCCATGCCGACATGGTGCCAGACGAGCAGGCCCACGGTCGCCAGTGCGAGGAGGGCGAGCACGCGGTGCATCAGGCGGTGTGCGGGGGAGGAAGTCAAAGTGAAAACGGTTTCAGCCAATCGGGCCAGAATACCCTCGGTATTTCCATGCGGCAATGATTATTTGTAGAATCATTACTCGACTTGTGTGCGGGATGCAACATGGTACCGAATGCCTCGCCCGGGCCGCGCAGGATTGACCAGGCGACAACTCCCATGCAATATTGCATTTTTCCTCTTATCGAGAAAGCGATTGCATGCGCCATTCCCTCTCCGCACTGACCCTGGCCGTCAGCCTGTCGCTGGGCGCCGCCAGCGCCGGCGCCCAGGCACCCGCCGACTCGCTGGCGAACCGCATCACGGCCGATTCGCTGCGCGGCCACCTGTCCTTCCTCTCTTCGGACCTGCTGGAAGGACGCGGCACGCCGTCGCGTGGACTGGACCTGGCGGCCGAATACATCGCCGCGCAGTTTCGCCGCGCCGGGCTGGAGGCCGCCGGCGATGACGGCTATTTCCAGACCGCCAACTGGCAGCAGGCGCAGCGCGCCGCCGCGGATTTCACGTTCACCGTGCAGGCGGGCGGCAAGACGATCGCCGTGCCGCACTCGGCTGCCACCGCCAATTTCGTGCAGCCGGTGGCGCTGGGCGCGACGGCCGTCATGCGGCTGACGTGGCAGGAGGCCCTGGCGGCCGGATCGGAAGCGGACGGCAAGGTGCTGGTGGTGCCCGCCGCCGCCGTGCCGGACGCCGCCGGCGTGCTGCGCAGCGGCCTGAAGTCGCGGCCGGCGCTGGTGGTGCTGGTCGATACCCGGGGCCAGCAGCGCAACCGTGGCGAAGGCTGGCTGATCGATCCGGAACAGGTGGCGCCGGCCGGCGCCGCGCCGGTCGTCGTGCTGCACGATGCCGCCGCCGCGGCCGCGCTGGAAGAAGCCGGCGCCACGGTGGCTGCCACGGTGGGCGTGCCGCAGCTGCGCGCGGCGAAGCTGCGCAACGTGATCGGCGTATTGCGCGGCAGCGATCCTGAACTGAAGAACACCTATGTGATGCTGACGGCGCACTACGACCACCTGGGCATCCGCAACGGCGAGATTTTCAACGGCGCCAACGACGATGGCAGCGGCACCGTGGCGGTGATCGACATTGCCGCCGCGCTCGCCGCGGAGAAGTCCCGCCCGCGCCGCAGCATCGTCTTCGTGGCGCTGTTCGGCGAAGAACTGGGGCTGCTCGGCTCGCGCTACTACGGCCGCCACCCGGTGTTCCCGCTGAAGGATACGGTGGCGCACCTGAACCTGGAACAGATCGGCCGCACCGACGACAGCGAAGGCGCCCAGGTAGGCACCGCCACGCTGACCGGCTTCGATTATTCGACCGTCACCGATTACCTCAGGAAGGCGGGCGAGCGCTCCGGCGTGCGCCTGTGGAAGCATGCCGCCAACAGCGACCGGTATTTCGCCCGCAGCGACAACCAGGCGCTGGCCGACGTTGGCGTGCCGGCCCACACGCTGGCCGTTGCCTTCGGCTTCCCCGACTACCACGGCAAGGACGACGACTGGGCCAAGCTCGATTACAACAACATGGCGCGCGTCACGCGGATGGTGGCGCTGGGGCTGCAGGACATCGCCAACGATCCGGCAAGGCCGCAATGGACCAATGCGCCGAAGGCCGCGCCGTATCGGGAGGCGGGCAGGAAGCTGATGGGGCAGTAGGGTAGAAGTCGCGGTTGGCATGCAGGGGAGTGACCCCGGTTTTTGCTGGCATTATGGTATGCCGGCAAACACCGGGGTCAGTCCCCTCGTTACGCTATCAACAGGGCTGGAAACCAGCACTTACCGGGGACAGACCCCTGCGGATCAGCCGCCGTGTGCGAGATCCTGCATGTCGGCGGCAGGCGCAGGCCCCTCTAGAACAGCACCCGCTGGCGGCTCGTCAACCCGGTAAAACTATCCCCCAGGAAGGGCAGAATCGCATCGGCGATCGGCCGCAGCTGCCGGTCCAGGTAATGCGCGTAGTCGATCGGTGCGCGCCGCCGTTCCAGCGGTTCGGGGCCGGCGGTGGTCATCAGGTAGCGGATCCAGCCGCGATTCTGGTACTGCAGCGGGCGGCCCTGGGCGGCGTTGACTTCGTCGGCGATGCGGGCGGCGCGCACGTGCGGCGGCACGTTGCGGTCGTAGTCGCCCAGCGCGCGGCGCAGCCGCTTGCGGTAGACCAGCAGCTCGTCCAGTTCGCCGCGCAGCATGCGTTCGGTATAGTCGCGCACATAGTCGCGGTACGGTTCGCCGCGGAAAACCAGGCCGTACAGCGTCTGCTGGAATTGCTGGGCCAGCGGCGTCCAGTCGGTGCGCACCGTTTCCAGGCCCTTGAACACGATGTCGTCGCCACCGTCGGCGCGCAGCACCAGCCCGGCGTAGCGTTTCTTGCTGCCCTCGTCGGAATCGCGCACCGTCGGCATCAGGAAGCGGCGGTAGTGGGTTTCGTATTGCAGCTCCAGCGCACTGTCCAGCCCGAATGCTTCCTGCAGGTGCGCCCGCCACCAGCCGTTGACGCGGGCGACCAGCGCGCGGCCGATGTCGTCCGCTTCCCGCGTGCCGTGGGCGCGACCCAGCCAGACGAAGGTGGAATCGGTGTCGCCGTAGATCACCTGGTAGCCCTGTTCCTCGATCAGCTCGCGCGTGCGGTGCATGATCTCGTGGCCGCGCATCGTGATCGACGAGGCCAGCCGCGGGTCGAAGAAGCGGCAGCCGGAAGAACCCAGCACGCCGTAGAACGCATTCATGATGATCTTCAGGGCCTGCGACAGCGGCTTGTTGCCGTCCCGCTTGGCGGCTTCGCGGCCCTGCCACACGCGCGTGACGATCTCCGGCAGGCAGTGCGTCCTGCGCGAGAAGCGCGCGCCCCGGAAGCCCGGCACGGTGTCGGCTTCCGGCTCGCGCAGGCCTTCGACCAGGCCGGCCGGGTCGATCAGGAAAGTGCGGATGATGGAGGGATACAGGCTTTTGTAGTCCAGCACGAGCACCGAGTCGTACAGCCCGGAGCGCGAATCCATCACGAAGCCGCCCGGGCTGTCGGCATTGGCCACGTCGCCCAGGTTCGGCGCCACGAAGCCGGCGCGGTGCAGCAGCGGCAGGTAGGAATGCTCGAAGGCGGCCACCGAGCCGCCGCTGCGGTCGGCCGGCAGCCCCGTCACGCTGGCGCGTTCCAGCAGGAAGTCGAGGATGCCGGTCTGCGCGAAGATGCGCGTGACGAGCTCGCAGTCCTTCAGGTTGTAGCGGGCCAGCGCCGGCTTGTCCTCGGCGAACATGCGGTTGATCTCGTCCATGCGGTCGTAGGGATTGTCGATCGACTTGCCTTCGCCCAGCAGCGTCTGCGCCACGTGCTCCAGGCTGAACGACGTGAAGCTCCAGGTGGCCGAGCGCAGCGCTTCGATGCCGTCGATGATCAGCCGGCCCGGCGCGGCCGCGAAGAAGTGCTGGCCATTGGCGTGCTCGCGCCATTCCATCGGCGTGCCGCCACGGCCCAGCAGCAGTGGCACGCCGAAGCGTTCCGCATGCTTCTGCAGCACGCGCAGGTCGAACTGGACCACGTTCCAGCCGATGATCGCATCCGGATCGTGGCGCGCAATCCAGTCGTTCAGCCGCGCCAGCAGCGCCGGCCGGTCGGCGCAGTAGGTGAGGTCGAAGTCGAGGCCCGCGCCATCGCCGTTCGGCGGCCCCAGCATGTAGACGTCGCGCGCGCCGCAGCCTTCCAGCGCGATCGAGTACAGGTCGCCGTGCGCGGTGGTCTCGATGTCGAGCGACGCCAGGCGCAGCGCCGGGCGGTAGCCGTCGTGCGGTTTCAGCCGCGCATCGACGATCGTGGCGCCGCGCTCTTCGCCCTCGAAACATACCGGTGCCGCGATGAAGCGCTCCATCAGGTAGCGCTCGTGGGGCCGCACGTCCGCTTCGTAGACGTCGATGCCATGGTCGCGCAGCCGCTTTTCCAGCTTCAGCAACTGCCGGTAATGGCGGCAGTACAGGCCGACGACGGGGCGGTGGCGGAAGTCGCGCAGCGCCAGCGGCCGCAATTCGCAGCCGCGCTCGGCGCGCAGCACCGTCTGCGCCGCCTCCTGCCATTCGGCCGGAATGAAGGCGACCGAAGGCTGCGGCGGCAGCCGCACGCAGCGCGGGCCGTCGTCGGTGGCGATCCAGAACTCGACCTCGGTGCCGGCCTCGGTATCGCGCCAGTGGCGGGTCAGCAGGAAGCCCTTGCGCATGCCATCGGCGGGCATGCCATCGGCCGGCACGTCGCCCGTCCGTGCTTCGCCCGCCGGCACGTCGCCGGACGGCCCTTCGCCTGCCCGCGGTTCGTCGGCTTGCACGGCGGTCAGGGCGCGGCGCGCCAGGCCACCCGGTTGCGCCCGGCCTGCTTGGCCCGGTACAGGTGCGCATCGGCGGCGGCGAACAGTGCCGTCGCGTCCTCGCCGGGCAGCAGCGTGGCGCCACCGCCGCTGACGGTCAGCACCGGCGCCACCGGCGAGGCGACGTGGCCGATCGCCAGCCGGTTCAGCGCATCGCGCACCCGCTCCACGACGGCCCGTCCGGTGGCCGCATCGGCTTCCGGCATCAGCAGCACGAGTTCCTCGCCGCCGTAGCGGGCCGCCAGGTCGCCGGGCCGGCGCACGCAGGCCGCGGCCGTGCGCGCCACCGCGCGCAGCGCGCGGTCGCCGGCCGGGTGGCCGTAATGGTCGTTGTACTGCTTGAAGGCATCGATGTCGAGCAGCGCCACCGACAGCGGGTTGCCGGTCTGGCGCGCGCGCCCGATCTCGCCCGCGAACATCTCGTCGAAGCGGCGCCGGTTGGCCAGTTCGGTCAGGCCGTCGACATGCGCCAGGTGTTCCAGCAGGCGGCGCTGGCGCACCATCTGCAGGTGCAGCGCCACGCGCGCCATCACCACGGTGGCGTTGAACGGCTTGGCGATATAGTCGGCGGCACCCAGCTTCAGGCCCTGCGCTTCGTCCTCGGGACGGCCCAGGCCGGAAACGAAGATCACCGCGATACCCGCCGTGTGCGGATCGCCGCGCAGCCGGCGCAGCACTTCGAAGCCATCCAGGTCCGGCATCATCACGTCGAGCAGGATCAGGTCGGGCAGGTGGCGGGCGGCGCGGTCGAGCGCCTGCGTGCCATCCTTGGCAAGCAGTACGGTGTACTCGGGTTTCAGCAGCTCGGCGAGCACCGCGCGGTTGGTGGCATCGTCGTCGGCCACCAGGACTTTTTGCAGGGAAGTCATGCGGGATCTTCGAGGGTCGTGTCCAGCGCGTGCGCCAGGCGGCTCAGCGGCCGGATTGCCGCATGATACTCGATGTCGCCCACGGCTTTGACAATCCCGGCCATCAGTGCGCCATGGGCCGCCGCCGCGGGCAGCGCCCGCAGTTCGCGCAGCAGGTCTTCGGCGCGGGCGTCGTCGGCACGCAGGCAGGCGGCCAGCTCGCGCAGCAGCGCCTGCAGGTCGGCGCGGGCCGTTTCCGCAGGCTCAGCGGGCTCCGCGGGCTCCGCGGCCGGCGCCGCCGGTGCCGCCAGCAGCGGTGCCAGGCCGGCCAGCACCATTTCCAGCGTGCCGGCAAGCTCCGCCACCAGGCTGGCGAGGAGGGCATCGCGGCCATGTTCCTGCACATGGACGGGGGCGCCGGTACCCTGGCCGATGCGCTGCTTGCCGTTGTCGCGCAACGCGTGCTCGACGCTGGCGGCCGCCTCCGACAGCGCCATGGCGCCGATGTACAGGGCGCTCGACTTCATGTTGTGCGCCAGTGTCGCCATCGTGCGGCGCTCGCCGGCCGCCAGTGCATCGCGCAGCGCCGCCGGCGCCGGCGCATATTCGCGCACGAAGCCATCGAGGCGCTTCTGCAGCCGGTCGCGCCTGCCGTCGACACCGGCCAGCGCGGCCTGCCAGTCGACGCCCGGCAGCGCCGGCAGCGGGGCGGACGGCTGCGCCGCTGCCGATGCCGGCGATGCCGTTTCGGGCGCTACCGGTTCCCGCGCGGCGGCGGACAGCGGCTGACCGGAGCAGTCGGAGCGATCGGTGCGGTCGGCGAGGCGGCGCGGATCGACCCAGCGCAGCAAGGCGGCAAACAGCAGATCCGGGTCGATCGGCTTGGCGATATGCGCGTTCATGCCGGCCGCCAGGCTTTTTTCCAGGTCGCCCGCCAGCGCATGCGCCGTCATGGCAACGATGGGCAGGGCGGCGCGGCCGGGCAGCGTGCGGATGCGGCGCGCCGCCGACAGGCCATCCATGCCGTGCATCTGGATATCCATCAGCACCAGGTCGTAGTCGCGCGCCTGCACCATGCGCACCGCCTCCAGGCCATTGACGGCGACGTCCACGTGCAGCGGCGCGGCCGCCAGGAAGTCCAGCGCCACTTCGCGGTTGTTGGCGTTGTCGTCCACCAGCAGCACGCGGGCGCCATCCAGGCGCGCCAGGTCGCGCGGGGGCGGCGCCGTCGAGCGGCCCGCCCTGGCCACCGCATCCCAGCCCGCATCGGCGATGCCCATGTCGATGGTAAACGCAAAGGTGCTGCCCGCGCCCGGCCGGCTATGCACCGCGATCCGGCCCCCCATCAGCTGCACCAGCTGCTGGGAGATCGTCAGCCCCAGGCCGGTGCCGCCGTAGCGGCGGGTCATCGATGCGTCGCCCTGGCTGAAGGCGCGGAACAGGCCGGCCTGCTGCTCCTCGCTCATGCCGATGCCGGTATCGCTGACGGAAAAGCGCAGCGCCACGCCGGCCGCCGCGTGACCGGCGCCCTGGTCCACCAGGTCGACCGCCACCTCCACGTCGCCCCGTTCGGTAAACTTGACGGCATTGCCGGCCAGGTTCAGCAGCACCTGGCCGAGCCGCAGCGGATCGCCGACCAGCGCAGCCGGCACGCCGGGGCCGACGCGGAACACCAGCTTCACCGCGCGCCCGTCCTGTTCCGGCGCCGCCAGGCTGGCCAGGTTGTCGAGCAGCGCGTGCAGGTCGAACGGCACCCGCTCGAGCGTCATCCCGCCGGCTTCGATCTTCGAGAAATCGAGGATGTCGTTGATGATGCCCAGCAGGTGCTCGCCGGCACCCAGGATCTTGACGAGATAGTTGCGCAGCCGCGCATCGGGCCCGGCCTGCAGCGCCAGCCGGCTCATGCCGAGGATGGCGTTCATCGGCGTGCGGATCTCGTGGCTCATGTTGGCCATGAATTCCGATTTCAGCCGCGCCGCCGCCTCGGCGCGCAGCATCGCCGTCTGCAGGCCCTGCGTGCGCAGCCCGAGGATGCGCATGTACACCAGCATGTCGATCGTGCTGGCCAGCTGCAGCGCGTGCATGGTCCAGAAGGTGGCTGCCAGTCCGCCGGCGAACACCTGCGCGAGCACGACCGCGCCGGCAAACGAGATGACCCAGCTGGTCGTGAAGTACCAGCCCACCGGATCGCCGCGGCGCATCAGCCGCCATGCACCCGGCAGGCCGAACAGCTTGGGTGCGGCACCCAGCGTGGACACCACCAGCAGCAGGCCGTTCATCGGCAGGATATCGAGCGCATAGGTCAGCGCGGTGAGCGCCATCAGCGCCGCGCAGGCCTTCATCAGCAGGCTGAAACGGCGGTCCATGCCGCGCCGGGCCAGCACCTGCTCGACGAACAGGTAGGAGCCGCACGAGGCGATCATCGCCGTGATGCCGCCGGCATGCTCGATCAGCCAGGGGCTGCCCGGCCACAGGTATTGGTGGCCGACGCCGAAGAAGTCGATCGCATACAGCGCCAGCCCGGAGGTGGCCAGCGCGAACTTGCCGAAGGTGTGGTCGCGCAGCGTGACCCAGTGCGACAGGCTGTATACCAGCAGGCAGAAGGCCAGGCCGGCCAGCAGGCCCTGCGCCATCTGTTCGAGCAGTTCCGTGCGGTGGAAGTGCGCGGCCTTCTCCAGCCGCAGCGGCAGGATGATCGGGCCGCGCGCCTCGACCCGCAGCAGCAGTTCGTGCTCGCCCTGCGGCAGCGTCAGGACGAAGGCCGGCACGCGTGCGCCCAGGCGCGGCTCGGGCGGCGGCAACCGGTTGCCGGCTGCCATGTGGCGGCCGGGCCGGCCGTCCGTGACGATCCACGTATCCACGCGGCCCAGCAGCGCGTAGTTCAGCGCCAGCACCCACTGGCCATCGGCCCCGGCGGGCACCCGAACCGGGATGCGCAGCCACAGTACCCGTTCATACTTGCCAGTCGTGCCGCGCGCCAGCGCCGGCGGCGCGAACCGGTCGCGCGCGGCCAGCGCCGCCGCCGCGTCGAGCTTGCGTTCCGGATCGGACAGCATCGTCGTCGCCGACCACGCGTCGACTTCGCTTTGCGCATCGTCCAGCAGCACCGGCGCGGCCCAGGCCAGGGCGCTCCAGCCGAAGGCCGCGGCGGCAAGCACGAAGCGCAGGGCGGCAAGGAAGGCGGCCGATATGGTGGTGCAATGCGTGGTGCAATGCGTGGTGGAATGCGTGGCGGAAGCCGTCGCAGGATGCGCCACCCGCAGCGCGCCGCCGCGGTAGCTGATGTGGCAAAGCTGGCTGGGCGGGCGCATGCGGGTCTTTGCTTAGAAGTACCGGTAGTCGAAGCGCACGCCGAAGGTGCGCGGGGCGCCGGGCACCGACATGCCGAAGCTGTCGATCGTGGCTGGTGCGATCTTGTTGCCCAGGTTGTGCGCATAGGCCGCCACCGACCATGGCGCGTCGTCCGGGCGCCACGCCAGCGTGGCATCCACCGTGGACATGGCCGGGATGCGGTACTGCACCAGCCTCGACGGCACGCCGATCATGTAGGCCGCGCTGCGGCGCGCATTGACGCCGGCGCGCACTTCATGGCCGCCCAGCCGCACGCGGCGTTCGTAGCCGGCCGACAGCACATGCGACGGTGCGCGGTCGAGCTTGCGGCCATCCCACGACTGCATGCCGTCCGGCGTGTACGAAACATAATGCGCATCGAGCAGCGTCAGGCCATACGTGAAGCGGTCATCGGCCGTGGCCTGCACCTTGCCGTCCAGCTCCAGGCCGCGCACGCTGGCGATGCCGGCGTTGGTGGTGATGAAGCGTGGCGCGCCGGCGATGATCGCATTGCCGGACAGTTGCAGGTTGGTGTAGTCGTACTTGAACGCGGCCACGTTCAGGGTGGCCCGCCTGTTCCAGAAGCGCGTCTTCGCGCCCAGTTCGAGGGCCTTTAGCGTCTCCGGCTGGTAGTACAGGAAACCAGGGGTGAACGCGGTTGCCGCCGGGCAGGCCACGCCCAGCGTGGTGCCGGCCACGCAGCCGTCGTTGAAGCCGCCGGCCTTGTAGCCTGTCGACAGCGTGCCGTAGACAAAGGTGGAAGGGGCCAGGTCGTAGTCGAGGCCCAGGCGCCAGGTGCGCTTGTCCGTCTCGATCAGCGCGGCGTTCGGCAGCTGGTAGTCGGTGGCCGGGTTGAACACGGGGCCCTGCTGGAAGCTGGTGGCGCCGACGCGCGACTTTTCATCCTCCGTGTAGCGCAGGCCGGCGGTGGCGCGCAGCCGGCTGGTCACGCGGTAGGTCAGCTGGCCGAAGGCGGCACGGCTCTTCGCCAGCGTGGGATCGGAAGGGTAGGCGTAGTACGGCGGCAAGCCGATCGGCATCAGGTCGCGGAACGCGTAGTTCGAATGCGAGCGTTCGTCGAACCAGTACAGGCCGGCCTGGGCGGACAGCGCGCCATTGCCGTTGGTGGCCACGCGCACCTCGTGCGAATCCTGGCGCTGCCCGCCGGTGTAGACCTGGCGCACGCCCAGCGTCGCCGACGGTGTCACGCGGTAGATGTAGTTGGTCAGGAAGTCGAGGTCGAACTCGCGGTGCGCACCCAGGTAGTGCAGCGTGGCCGGACCCAGGTTCCACGTGAATTCGGCGCCGATGCCGGATGTCTGGGTGCGCGCCCAGCCCTGTTCCGGCACCATGTTGGGCGGCACGAAGCGGTTCGTCAGCCGGTCGCCGGCCGAGGCGCCGTACCACACGGGGTTGCCGCTGTCGGCATTGCGGAAGAAGTTGTTGTCGGAGACGAAACTGTCCGCATTGTAGTCGTTGCTGGAGTGGTCGGCGCGCAGCAGCAGCGATGCCGCGGGCCCCAGCGTTACCTTGGCCGATAGCCGGACGCTGCGGCTGTCGGCATCCTGGCCCAGCGTGTGCCGCGTGCCCTGGCCGTTGCGCAGGTAGGAGTCGTGGCGGTCGATGGCGACGGCGGCGCGCAGCGCCAGCCAGTCGGCGATGGGCACGTTGAGCATGCCGTTCGCCTTGCGGCTGCCATAGTTGCCGGCCGCGACGCCGAACTCGGCCTCCAGCTGCCGCGTTGGCGCGCGCGAGATCACGTTGATGACGCCGGCCGTGGTATTGCGGCCGTACAGCGTGCCCTGCGGGCCGCGCAGCACTTCGATGCGATCCACGTCGAGCAGCAGCCCGTTCTGGTTCTGCGGACGGGCGATGTATATCCCGTCCAGCATGAAGGCGGCCGATGGATCGCCCTTGTCTGTGGCGTCCGAATTCGACACGCCGCGGATGGTGATGCGCAGGCCGTCGGCGGCACCGTCGAGGTGCACGTTGGGCAGGCGCTTGGCCAGTTCCGCCGGCGAGTCGAAGCCGGCCTCGCGCAGCGCGTCGCCGGACAGCACGCTCATGGCGACGGGCGTCTTCGATTCGAGCGACGTGGTGCGCTGCGCGGTGACGACGACTTCCTGGAGTTGCCCGTCGGGCGCCTGCGCGTGGACGGCACTGGAACAAACCGTGGCCACCAGGGCAGCCAGGATGGTGGGGGAACCACGATGATCTTGCATTGCTTCTCTTTCAGTTTTTGGACACACCGCGCGAGTAGTTGAATTGTTAATTTTTATGCGCGGCGAGGTGAAATCAACCCGCGAGTCTATCAGTTCGGCCTGCAGAGTTATAGTGAATTACTGTAGAGCAAATGGTCAATTTGCTTCCCTGTCGCGGCCACGCCACTGGCCGGGCGGCGTTGTGCGGCTGTCATGCCGTCGTCACATCGAGTCTTTACCATTCGGCACAGTTTTCATTTAGTTAACTTTGACCGAAAGACGCCGATGCGCCAGCCTTCGTACCGCCTCCGCCTGAAACCCCTTTGCCTGTCGCTGCTGACCGTACTGCCCGTGCTGGCATTCGGTGCCGATCCGGCTACCGCCCTGGCACCCGACCCGGCCGGGGCGGCGCCGATGGCGATCGTCGAGGTGACGGGCACGGGCCAGTCGCGCCAGGTGCAGAACATTACGCGGGCCGACCTGCAGCAGGCGGCGCCCGGCACCAGCCCACTGAAGACGCTGGAAAAACTGCCCGGCGTGAGCTTCCAGTCGGCCGACCCGTTCGGCAGTTACGAATGGTCGACGCGCTTCTCGATCCGCGGCTTCAACCAGAACCAGCTGGGCTTCACGCTGGATGACATCCCGCTGGGCGACATGAGCTACGGGAACAACAACGGCCTGCACATTTCCCGCGCGATCTCCTCCGAAAACATCGGCCGCGTCGCCGTCTCGCAGGGGGCCGGCGCGCTGGGTACCGCGTCGAGCAACAACCTGGGTGGCACGGTGCAGTTCGTCACGCTGGGCCCGGCCAGCGAGGCGGGCGTCACGGCCGCGCAAACGCTGGGCAGCGACGATACGGCACGCACCTTCGTGCGCTTCGACAGCGGCGAGTTCGCCGGCGGCACCCGGTTCTTCATCAGCGGCACGCGCATGCGGTCTGAAAAATGGAAAGGCGCCGGCCCGCAGGACCAGGACCAGTTCAACAGCAGGATCGAGCGCCGCATCGGCGAGCACACGCTGTCGGCCTTCTTCAATTACTCGGACCGCCGCGAAGTCGATTACCAGGACCTGTCGCATGAAATGGCGCGGCGCCTGGGCATGGACTGGGACAATTACTACCCGGACTGGCAGCGCGCGGTGAACGCATCGAAAGGCATCTACAGCGGCGCGGTGAACAGCCTCGACGACGCCTACTACCTGGGCCAGGGCCTGCGCAAGGACAAGCTGGCCGGCGCCACGCTCGACCTGCAACTGACGCCGTCGGTCGCCGCCAAGGTCACCGCCTACCACCACGGCAACGAAGGCCAGGGCCACTGGTATACGCCGTACACGCCGACCTCGGCCGACATACCGATCTCGATCCGCACCACCGAATACACCATCAGCCGCAACGGCGTGCTGGGCGATGTGACGTGGGAACTGGGCATGCACACGCTGAACGCCGGCTTCTGGGCCGAGCGCAACAAGCACATGCTGACCCGCAATTTCTACGCCGTGACCGACGGGCGCTACATCGACGACTTCCTGCGCAACCCGATGAGCACCGGCTTCCTGCAGTCGTTCGTCACCGACACGCGCCAGTTCTACGTGCAGGACACCATCGCGCTGCTGGATGGCCGCCTGAAGATCAACGCCGGATTCAAGAGCCCGAAGGTGGAGATCGACGCGCACACCTTCGTCGGCGATCGGGCCGATGGCACGATCACGGCGAAGAAGACCTTCCTGCCGCAGCTGGGCGTGACGTACCAGCTGTCGCGCGGCGACGAGCTGTTTGCCTCGGGCGCGAAGAACATGCGTTCGTACCAGCCGGGCGTGAACGGCCCGTTCTCGCAGACCCGCGCCGGCTATGCGCTGTCGATCGGCGAGCTGAAACCGGAAACCTCGACCACGTTCGACCTCGGCATTCGGTTCAAGCGCATGATGGGAGAACAGCATGTCCAGGGTTCGGTCGCGGTCTATTACGCAAAATTCGACGACCGGCAGATGGGCATCGCCACCTGCGCCGGCATCGTCGGCTGCGCGGGCACGATCGTCAACGTCGGCAAGGTGGAAACGCGCGGCCTGGAAGCGCTGGCGGTGTGGAGGATCTCTCCGTCGTTCAGCTGGTTCAACACCTTCACATACAACGATTCCACCTATGAATCGAACTATACGGACAATGGCCGGCTGGTGGCGGTGAAGGGCAAGCAGGTGGTCGACGCGCCGAAGAAGATGTTCAATACCGAACTGGCGTACGACGCCAACGGCTTTTATGCGCGACTGGGGGCGAAGTATACGGACAAGCGCTACTACACCTACCTGAACGACAATTCGGTGCCGTCGTTCGTGGTGGCCAACCTGTCCGGCGGCTACCGGCTCGGTTCCGCGGGCATGCTGAAGGACCTCACGCTGCAGGTCAACGTGACGAACCTGTTCGACAGGAGCTACTTCGGCACCGTCGGTTCGAACGGCTTCTCGGCTTCCGACCCGCAGGGCACGTCGATGACGCTGCTCTCGGGCGCGCCGCGGCAGGTGTTCTTCACGCTGTCGGGCAAGCTGTAGGGCGGCCCGAGGGAACGGGATTTGCTTTTATGGCAAGGCGCGGCTAAGCTGGCACCGGCCATCTCCGGGCCGGCTTTCCCTCTCTGACCATGCCCTTGAAAACCTTGAATATCCCCATATCCGCCGGACGCAACGCGCTGTTCGCGGCGGCATTCTTCTTCCTCGGGGCACCTGCCCATGCCGCGCGGGTACTCGAGGAGCACACGATCACGATCGACGGTCAACCGGGCCGTTACTTCCGGCTGCACGACACCGATGGGCCGGGCGCCGCGCCCGTCATCGTGCTGGTCAGCGGTTCCGGCTGCGCGGAATTCGGTTCCCGGCTGCCGTATTTCTTTGAAAGATACCCGGCGCCGCTGGATGTCTATCATCTGGAAAAGCCGCATGTCGGCAAGGGCGCAGCGGACCAGCCGGGCCAGCCCGGCAACTGTTCGCCGCAGTTCGAACAGGCCGACAACCTGCAGCGCAGGGTGCGCGATACGCTGGCCTTCCTGGACCGGCAACCGTTGCTCGCGGCGGCGGGTCCCCGGTCGATCGCCCTGGTCGGGTTTTCCGAAGGGGGCCGCGTCGCGCCGATCGTCGCCGCCGGCAGCGCGAAGGTCGGCTGGCTCGCGGTGGCGGGCAGCGGCGGCATGCGGCAGTCCGATGGCTTCCTCGTATTCGCCGACCGCGGCGTGGCGCCGTATGCGACGCTCTCTTCGCGGCTGCAGCTGGAACGGCAATTCGCCGAGATCGCCGCGGATCCGGGCGCACTGGACAAGTCGTTCTTCGGGCACCCGTACGCGTACTGGGGCTCGCACCTGTTCCACGATCCGCTGCCCGATTTCGCGAAGCTCGACATCCCCGTCGTGGCGGCGATGGGCGAGAAGGATGAAAGCGAACCGATCGAGTCCGGCAGGCTGCTGCGGGATTTCTTTGCGCGTTACCCGGAAAAACCGTTCCGCTTCATCGAATACGCCGGCGCCAGCCATGGCCTGCAGCAGGGCGACAAGTTGCACGTGAAGGACTTCGTCGCCAGCCTGGCCAGGTGGTTCAGGAACGATCCGAGGGCGTTCGACGGGCGGTGAGCGCGCTGGGCCGGAGTCGCTGGAGGACTGCCGTCAACTTCCCCGCACCGCGATCATGAAGCCGGATTTCGGGATCGCCGGCAGCCGGCCCATGTCCAGCGCCAGGTCCTGCGGCGGCACCTCGTAGGCCATGCCGCCGGCAAGCCGGCGGGCGGCGCGCTGCATCAGTTCCAGGGCAATCCATTCGCCGGGGCAGCGGTGCCCGGTGGCGGCGTTGCCGCCGCCCTGCGGCACGAACGTGAACGGGTTCTCGTTCCACGCCGCGAACCGCTCCGGCTGGAAGCGCAGCGGTTCGGGCCATGCGCGGGGATCGTGGTTGATGCCGTGCAGATCCAGTATCACGCGGCGGCCCTTCGGGAAATGCCATCCCTGCCAGTTGAAATCCTGCCGCACGCGCGCCACCGCGGCGGGAAAGAAAGGGTAGAAGCGCCGCACTTCCTGGGCGAACCAGCCGGCGTAGCGGCTATCGACATCGTCCAGCAGTGCCGCACGGCAGTCGGGAAAGTCGTGCAGCGCCAGCGCTTCGTGCACGATGTAGACGGCCACCGCCACGGTTGGACGCAGCACGTTCAGCAACTCCACCGCGGCCGTGCGGGTGTCGAGCCGCCCGCTGTCGATGCCGGCATGGTGGGCCACCGCATGGGCGGCGCTGTCGGGCGGCACGTCCAGCCGGCCGGCGCGGATGCCTTCGATGACTTCGCCGCACCATTGCTGCGCGCGAAAGCGCGCGTAGCGGCTGAACCAGTGCGACGGGCCCACGGCCCCCGCCAGGTCGAACATCGCCGACAGCTGCCTGGTGCGCAGCGGTACGTCGGCTTCGGGCAGCGGCACGCCGGCCCACCGGCACACCGCGCGCGTCAGCACTTCGCGCACCTCCGCATACAGTTCCACCTGGGGCGCGGCGGCCCAGCGGCCCATCGCCGCCTGCCACGCTTCGTCGAACAGGTCGCCCAGCTGGCCGATGCGCGCAGGCGTCATCAGGTTCATGAACATCGCCTTGCGGACCGCGTGCACCGCGTCGTCCAGCCCCTGCACGCCGCCGCGTCCGAACAGCGTGGCCTGCAGCCGCAGCGGTGCGGCGCCCTTGCGCATGAAGCGCTGCGGGTCGTAGAACAGTTCCGCGGCCTGCGGGCCCGTGATGCAGATGGTCCGCTGCAGCAGCAGGCGGGTCTGGAACGCGTCGCTGCCGAGGCGTTTGCACTGGCTGCGGATATAACCGTAAGGATCCCGCTTCAACGCCAGCGTCGCGTCGAGCCGGCCATCGCTTGGCAAGGCGCGGCTGGCGGAGGCGGCGGCGGAATGGGCGTCTGTATTCATCGGCTTTCCTCATGACGGCCGGCGTGCCGGCGGAGAGCGGAAAGCTTAGCAGCGGTCGCGAAACGGGCGGCGCACCGATCCGGGAGGAAATCCCGCGCCTGCGCCGCCGTTCAGGCGGAAGGCCCGGCTACCTCGACCTTGCCGAAGAAGCCATACTGCAGGCTGGCCGCGATCCGTTTCGCCACCACCAGCAGCTCGTCGGCCACCGGCGGCTCGAACAGGCGGCGCGCGGTGGCGTCGAACAGGTCGAGCCAGCGCTGGAAATGCCCGGGCGTGACGCCTTCGAGCGTCATGTGCTTGCCGTAAACGTTGCCCTGGAAGCTTGGCGCGCCGGGCGTGCGGCCCAGCATCACGTCGCTCCAGAACGCCACCATGCGGGCAAGATGCGCATCCCAGTCGTCGCCGATGCGCGGGCCGAACACGGCGGCCAGCAGCGGGTCGCGCCGCACGTCGGCATAGAATTCATGGACCAGGCGGGTGAGCGAGGCAGGATCGGCGGCGGCGTACATGGCTGGTTGAAAAATCCGTTGAAAGCGCCATTCTAGCCCTCCCGGAGCACGTACAATGGCGGATTACCTTGCGCCGCCATGTCCCTTTCCCCGAACTCCCCCCGCCCCCATATTTTCACGCTCGCGTGGCCCCTGCTCGTCGAACTCGTCCTCGCTGTCGCCATCGGCGTCGCCGGCACGTGGCTGGCGTCGCACCTGTCCGACACGGCCGGTGCCGCGTTCGCGATCGCGCACAATATTTCCGTCACGCTGTTCCTGCTGTTCCGCATCGTCGGTTCCGGCGTCGGCGTGGTCATCACGCAAAGCCTCGGGGCAGGGCAGCGCGACGGCGCCCACCGCGTGGCGCTGGCCTCGGTCGGCGCCAGCACGTGGATCGGCGTCGTCACGGCGCTGGTGGCGCTGTTCGGCGCGGGGCCGTTGCTGGAGCTGCTGCAGACGCCGGCCGACGTGTTCCCGCTGGCGGCGCCGTTCCTGATGGCACTGGCGCCGGCGCTGCTGTTCGATGCGTGGAACGCGTCGATGGCGGCGGTGATGCGCGCCCACCTGCGTACCCGCGATACGCTGCTGGTGCTGGTCGCCATGCACACCACGCACGTGCTGCTGGCGGTGCCGCTGATGCAGGGCTGGGGGCCGGTGCCGGCACTGGGCCTGCCCGGTTTCGCGGTGGCGCTGACGATCAGCCGCGCGCTCGGCCTGGTACTGCACCTGGTGCTGTGGCGCCAGCACCTCGGCCTCGTCACCCGCGCGGCCGACTGGTGGCACCTGCCGCGCCGGGAACTGGCCGAAGTGCTGCACATCGGCATCCCGGCCGCGGCCGAGAACATCGCGTGGCGCCTGGCCTTCATGGCCGCGATGGCCGCCGCCGGCACGCTGGGCGCGACGGCACTGGCCACGCACGCCTACGTGCAGCAGATCGGCAGCATGGTGATCGTGTTCAGCCTGGCCACCGCGTTTGCCGTGGAAATCATGGTCGGCCACATGGTCGGCGCCGGCGAACTGGGCGAGGCGCACCGGCTGGTGCGCAGCGCGCTGGGGCGCGGGCTGGTCATCAGCGGCGTGGTGGCGGGCGCTGTCGCGCTGGCCGGCCCGTGGCTGCTGGGCGCGTTCACGAGCGACCCGGCGATCATCGCCGAAGGGTGCAAGCTGCTGTGGATCGGCGTGCTGGTGGAGCTGGGGCGCACCTTCAACCTGGTGGTCATCAACGCGCTGCGCGCCGCCGGCGACGTGCGCTTCCCCGTGATGGCGGGCGCCGCGTCGATGGCGCTGGTGCTGGCCGGCGGCAGCTGGGCGCTGGGCATCCACTTCGGCTTCGGCCTGGCCGGCCTGTACATCGCCTTCGCCGCGGACGAATGGATCCGCGGCCTGATCATGTGGCGGCGCTGGGCCGTGCAGGCGTGGGTGCCGCACGCCCGCGCCGCTCGGCGGAGGCTCAGGGGCTAGCTCCGCCGGGCGGCGCAGCGCGAGCCGGCAACGATATACCTTAGCCGTCCGCCAGCGGCAGCGCCACCGTAAATACGGCCCCTTGGCCCGGCCCGCCGCTGGCGGCTTCGATGGCGCCGCCGTGCGCCCTGACCAGGCTGCGCGCCAGCGCCAGGCCGAGCCCGAGCCCGCCCTGCGAGCGGGCAATGCTCTGGTCGGCCTGGGCGAACACGTCGAAGGCACGTTCCAGAAAGTCGGCACGCATGCCCACGCCGTTGTCGCGCACCGTCACCATCGCGGTGCCGCCGGCGAGCGCCAGTGCGACGTCGATGCTGCCGCCGTCCGGCGTGTATTTCACGGCGTTGTTGAGCAGGTTGGCGATGACCTGCACGAGGCGCTTCTCGTCGCCTTCGACACATGCCTGCGCATCGGGCAGCGCCACGGTGAGCCGGTGGCCGCGCCGGTCCACCAGCGGGCGTGCCTGTTCCAGCGCGGCGGCGAGCACGGCGGCCATGTCGCAGCGCCGCTTGTCCAGCCGCACCAGGCCCCGCTTGACGCGCGACACGTCGAGCAGGTCGTCGACCAGGCCGGCCATGTGGCGCACCTGGCGGCCGATGACGGCGCTGGCCATCGACACCTTCGACGTATCCGCACCAGCCACCGCCAGCACCTGCGCGGCGGCGCCGATCGGCGCGAGCGGATTGCGCAGCTCGTGCGCCAGCATGGCCAGGAACTCGTCCTTGCGCGCATCGGCGTCGCGCAGCGCCTGTTCGGAACGCTTGTGCGCGGTGATGTCGTAGACGATGCCGAGCACGCGCCAGCCGCCTGCCGGTTCGTCGCTGTAGCGGCTGCCGTGCGCGGCTACCCAGCGTTCCTTGCCGTCCGGGCCGAGCAGCCGGCACTCGTCGCGCCACGGCCGGTTTGCCGCCTCGGCCGCGCGGAAGCTGTCGCCCAGCCGGGCCAGGTCGTCCGGATGGATGCGGGACCGCACCGTGGCCAGTTCCCACTCCTCGTCGGCGGAGTCGCAGCCGAGCAGCCGCGCCAGCCGGGCCGAGCCGCCGACCCTGCGCCGCACCGGATCGTAGACCCAGTCGGCGATCTGGGCCGAATCGAGCGTGAACTGCAGCCGCGTGTTGGCCACCCGCAGCGCTTCCTGGGCATGGCGGATATCGGTCACGTCGAGGCAGTTGCCGACCCATTCGACGGCCGCGCCGCCGCTGCGCACGGCGGCGCCGCGCGACAGCATGTGGCGGTATTCTCCGTCGTGCCGGCGCAGGCGGTAGCTGGCCACGTAGGGATGGCCGTGCGTGGACGCGGAGTCCCACGCGGCCGCGGCGGCCGCCCGGTCGTGCGGATGCAGCGCATCCATCCAGCCCGCACCCTCGTATTCTTCCGGCAACTGGCCGGTAAATGCCGACCAGCTGGGATTCTCGCCGGCCCGCATGCAGTCGCCTTCCATGTGCCATACCACGGCGGACATCGTCTCGACGAGCGTGCGGTAGCGCGCCTCCTTCGTCTGCAGCGCGCGCGCGATGCGGCCCCGCTCCATCGATTCCCGGCAGCGGTCGGCCACCGCCACCAGCAGCGATACCTCGTCCGTGCGCCAGCGGCGCGGCGTGACGGCGTGCACCGCCATCGCGGCCACGAAGCGGCCTTCCTTGAGCACCGGTACGCAGATCGCCGCATGGATGCCGGCCCGGGTGTAGCGCACCAGCGTGGCGGCGGTGCGCGGGTCGGTCCCGGTATCCTCGACAACGAACGGCACGCCTTGCCGCATGGCGGCCAGGCAGGCGGCGCCGAAGTCGGCGAACCGGTGGGGGCCGGCAATGACGGGCAGGCCCGCGTTGTAGTCGCCGGTAACCTGGTACGTGTCCTCGTCCGTCGCCACGTCGGCGAACGCGCAGCGGTTCACGCGCAGGTGCCGGCCCAGCAGGCTGGCGGCGGCCTGCGCGATGTCGCGCGGGTCGTCCAGGTGGCGGAACATGTCGTCGACCTGTTGCAATAGCCGGTAGCGGGCATTGCGGCGTGCCCGGACGCGGGCGCCGTTGAGCGTGGCCTGGATGCGCGCGGTGAATGCCTCGGCCGTGCTGGTGGCCAGGTCGATCACGTCGTCGAATTCGACGCGGCCGTCGTCGCAGGCGGGCGACAGCGCCACCATCGCGCAATCCTGCAGCGCCGGCAGCACGCGCAGCCGGGCCAGCAGGGCGGGGTCGGCGGCTGGCGCGCACAGCACCAGGCGCATGCCGCGCCACGGCTGGGCGGCGGCGATGTGCTGATCGATCATGGCACCGTCGGTGACGGCGCGCACGAAGAACGGCAACGCGCGCAGCCATTCGCGGGCCTGCGGCGCATGGCCCAGGATCAGGATGTCGATATCGGTTGTTTCGGCTGTCATGTTGCCCGCTGTATGCCACCACGCGGGCCACATGCGCCGCGCGAGTGCGCATACTACCAGTTCGATCCGCAGTATTTTGTGCGGCCGCGTACGCAGGCCATGCGCCGCTTGCGCCTACAATGGAATCCACATTCACTTCAATCACCCTGCACGATACGATGAACGCAACCCTGCACCTGTTCGCGCTGGCTGGCAGCGCACCGTTCGGCCAGCGCGTGGCCCGCCAGCTGGGCATGCCGCTGGCCGCCCACGAGGAGAACGATTTCGATGATGGCGAGTACGTGGTGCGCGCTCCGGCCGCCGTGCGCGGCGGCCATGCCTGCGTGATCCACTCGCTGGCCGGCGCGCCGGGGCAGGGCAGCGGCGAGCGGCTGTGCCGGCTGCTGTTCTTCATCGGCGCGCTGCGCGATGCCGGCGCCGCGCGCATCACGGCCGTGCTGCCCTACGTGGCATTTGCCCGGCAAGACACGCGGCAGCAGGCCGGCGATCCGCTGACGCTGCGCTACGTGGCCACGCTGCTCGAAGCAGCCGGCGCCGACACGGTGCTGGCGCTGGACGTGCACAACCTCGCCGCGTTCCAGAACGCTTTCCGCTGCCGCACCGAGCACCTGGACGGCAGCGCGTTGTTCGCGGCGCATTTCGCCGCGGTGGCCGGGGACAGCGAGGTCTGCGTGGTGGCGCCGGACGGCGGCGGCATCCGCCGTGCCGAGGGATTGCGGCTGGCCCTGGCAAACGCGCTGGGCCGGACGGTATCGCTGGCCTTCGTCGAGAAGCACCGCCACGGCCGCGAACTGACGGGCGAGCTGATGGCCGGCGACGTGGCCGGCAAGCTGGCCATCGTGTTCGACGACATCATCGGCACCGGCAGCACGATGGCGCGCGCGGTGGAGGCGTGCCGGGAACACGGCGCGGCGCGCGTGATGGCCGCCGCCACGCATGCCGTGTTCGCCGGCGACGCGGCCGCCACGCTGGCCCGCGCCGGGCTGGACGGCGGCGCCGTGGCCGATACCGTGCACGACGGCGAGCGCGCCGGCCCGCTGTTCGCCGTGCTGGACAGCGGCGTGCTGTTTGCCCAGGCGATCCGGGCGCTGCACGCGGAGATTCCGTTCGCGCCGGTGCCCTTCACGGCGCGGCCGGGCATGCTAGGATGACACCAAGAACAACAACAGGAGTCCACCGTGTCCACCCGCCCCTTCGTACCCCCTGAACGGTTCGACGATCCCGCCGCCGCGCTGGCGCGCGTGCAGGAGATCTACGACGGCAGCATCCGCCACCTGCGCGAGAGCCTGCAGCGCTTCGTGGAAGGCGAAACGCCGAGCCACGTGCGCGCCTGCTATCCGTTCGTGCGCGTGCAGACCGAGACGTTCGCGCGCGCCGACACCCGGCTTTCCTATGGCTTCGTCGAAGGCCCCGGCACCTATGAAACCACGCTGACGCGTCCCGACCTGTTCGCGCGCTACTACCACGAACAGTTCCGGCTGCTGCTGAAGAACCATGGCCAGCAGCACGTGCAGCTGGAGGTCGGGCTGTCCTCCCAGCCGATTCCGATCCACTTCTCGTTCGCCGAGCACGACCATATCGAGGGCAGCATGAGCCCCGAGCGGCGCGCCATGATGCGCGACGTGTTCGACCTGCCGAACCTGGCCGCGATGGACGACGGCATCGCCAACGGCACCTGCGACCCGGCGCCGGGCGAGGCGCTGCCGCTGTCGCTGTTTACCGGGCCGCGCGTCGACTATTCGCTGCAGCGGCTGCGCCACTACACGGGCACTTCGCCGGAGCACTTCCAGAAGTTCGTGCTGTTCACGAACTACCAGTTCTACATCGACGAATTCGTGCGCCTCGGCCATGCGATCATGAGCCGCGAACCGGCCAGCGACGAAGACCGGTACGTGGCCTTCGTCGAGCCGGGCAACCTCATTACGCGCCGCGCCGGCCAGGATGCCCGGCCGGGCGAATCATTGGGCGCGCCGCCGCTGCGCCTGCCGCAGATGCCGGGCTACCACCTGGTGCGCGAGGACGGCAGCGGCATCAGCATGGTCAATATCGGCGTCGGCCCGGCCAATGCCAAGACGATCACCGACCACGTGGCCGTGCTGCGCCCGCATGCCTGGCTGATGCTGGGCCACTGCGCCGGCCTGCGCAACACGCAGCAGCTGGGCGACTACGTACTGGCCCACGGCTACGTGCGCGAGGATCATGTGCTCGACGAGGACCTGCCGCTGTGGGTGCCGATCCCCGCACTGGCCGAGGTGCAGGTGGCGATCGAGGGCGCCGTGGCCGAGGTCACGCAGCTGACCGGCCACGACCTGAAGCGCGTGCTGCGCACCGGCACCGTGGCCAGCACCGACAACCGCAACTGGGAACTGCTGCCGCAGCGCACGCCCGAGCGGCGCTTCTCGCAGAGCCGTGCGGTGGCGCTGGACATGGAAAGCGCCACCATCGCCGCCAACGGCTTCCGCTTCCGCGTTCCCTACGGCACGCTGCTGTGCGTCTCCGACAAGCCGCTGCACGGCGAGATCAAGCTGCCGGGCATGGCCAACCAGTTCTACCGGGACCGGGTCGACCAGCATTTGCGGATCGGCATCCGCGCGCTGGAACTGCTGCGCGCGCTGGGCGTGGACCGGCTGCACAGCCGCAAGCTGCGCAGTTTCGCCGAGGTGGCTTTCCAGTAACCCCGCCCGGCCTGGCGCCGGCAGCTAGCAGCCGGCCACCCGCTCCAGCAGGCAATCGAGCGCCAGGCCATACTGTTCCCGCATCGCGGCGGCCGCCGCCGGATCGCCGCGCACCCCGACCAGCGCCAGGGCGCTGCCGTGCGCATGGTCGACCAGCACGTCGCGCCACAGCATGTACGCGGGAGCCAGCGCCGCGAGCAGGGCGCCCAGCCGGTCGGTGATCTGCCGGCTGACGCCGGCATACGCCGCCGGTTCGGCAAAGATCGCCAGCGTCAGCTGGGGATGCCGCGCCACGGCATCGTGGTAGCGCACTAGCAGCGTGCGGATTTCCTCGCGGGGATCGGCCGCTGCCGCGGTTTCCTCCAGCACGCCGCCATATACCCGGTCGGACAGCGCCACCAGCAATCCGGCGCGGTCGCTGACATGGTGATACAGGCTCATCGGCGTGACGCCCAGCCGTGCCGCCAGGCCGCGCATCGTCAGCCCGCTGCCGCCACCTTCCTCCAGCAGGGCCAGCGCGGCGGCGACGATGGTGTCGCGCGCCACGCCGCTGCCCTGCGCGGGGCGGCCCCGCGGGCGCGTCACGGCAGCAGCCGGTAGGTCGACTGCACCAGCCCGGACGGGAAACTGTGGCTGGCCAGCAGCTGCAGGCTGCGGTCGCGCGGCAGTGCGCCGAACAGCGGCCGGCCCGCGCCGATCAGCACCGGCACCGTGGTGATCACCATGTCCTCGACCAGGCCATCGCGCAGGAACGATTGCACCACCCGTCCGCCATCGACATAAACGCGTTGCACATCGTCGCGCGCCAGCTCCGCCATCGTTTCCGCCGGCGTCAGGCTGGAAAAGCGCACCTTGCCCCGCAGCGCATCGGGTACCGCCGTGCCGTCCAGCTGCTTCGACAGCACCAGCACCGGCAGGTCGTATGGCCAGGCGCCGAACGTCAGCGCTTTTTCGTAGCTGCCGCGGCCCATCACGATGGCGCCCTTGTCGGCGATGAAGGCGGCGTAGCCATGGTCTTCCGCCGGATCGTCGCGTTCGAGCAGCCAGCCGATGTCGCCATCGGCGCGGGCAATGTAGCCATCCAGGCTGGTGGCGATGAAGACGTGGCCCGTGGTCATGCGGTTCTCCCGATTATTTATACGGTGTATATTTTATAGCCGGAAGTGCGGTTCCGCCAGCGATTTCGTCCGGCGATTCGCCGGTATCGTCAGCCGGCGCGCTCGCGTGCCAGCGCCGCGTACCATTGCGCATATGGCGTATTGGCCACCATGCGCCGGTTGAAATCGGGCGCGCCGTCGGTCCACCATACCGGCCCCCGCTCGCCGAGGGCATGCTTGGCCTCGTCGACGGCGGCGCGCGCGCGGCGTTCGGCCGCGGTGTCGCCGGCCTTTTTCGCGGCGCCGACCTGGCGTCGGGCGTTCATCAATTGCACGACCAGCTGCTGCCGGACGTCCGGCGCGAGATGGGGATTGCTGGTGCGCCACAGGCGGCCGTTGACGACGAAGTAACGGCCGTCCGGCGTGACAGGATATTTATCGATGATCACTCCATGACCGCTGCTCAATCCTCCCCCAGTTCGCCCGACTGGTCCGTCTCGTGCCGCTGCAGCCGCATCTGCGCGAGGATCTCTTCCACGGCATCGATCCGGTAGGGCTTGTAGAGAAAGCGTACGCCGGGCGGCACGTCGTCGCCGAGCGCGCGTCCGCTGACGATCACCACCGGCAGCTCGGGGTCGTCGGCCAGGCGCTGTGCCAGTTCCAGCCCGCTCATGCCGGGCAGTTCCACGTCGGTAAACACGGCGCCGATACCGCCGGCGCGCAGCGATTCGAGCGCCGCCTCGGCGCTGCCCACGCCCGTCGCCTGCCAGCCCAGCGCCATGATCATTTCGCAGGTCAGGTCGCGCAGGTCGTCGTTGTCCTCCACCACCAGCACGCGCAGCGGCGCCGGCGGCGCGGCCCGCCGGGCGGGGGCCTGCCTGGCATCGAGCACCGCGCGCACCTTGCGCGCCAGCTCGTCGCGGCGGTAGGGCTTCGACAGCAGGTGCGTGCCCGCTTCGAGCCGGCCGCCATGCTGCGCCGCATCCTGCGTGTAGCCGGACGTGAACAGCACGGCGAGGCCCGGCCGCAGGTGCCGCGCCACGCGCGCCAGTTCGGTCACCGGCAGCGTGCCGGGCATGACGACATCGGTAAACAGCAGGTCCACCTGCGCGGCCTCGCGCAGGATGCGGATGGCCGCGTCCGCATCGCCCGCCTCGAGTACCGTGTAGCTCAGGCTGCGCAGCATCGCCGCCACGGTGTCGCGCACGTCGGGGTCGTCGTCCACCAGCAGGACCGTTTCGGTGCCGCCGGTTGCCGGCGGCGGCGGCACCGGCGGCGCCGCTTCGGGCGCGCCGGAACGGGGGAAGTACAGGCGCATCGTGGTGCCCACGCCCACTTCGCTGTAGATGCGGATGTGGCCGCCGGTCTGGCGCACGAAGCCATAGGCCATCGACAGGCCCAGTCCGGTACCTTCGCCTTCCGGCTTGGTCGTGAAGAAGGGCTCGAACACGCGTTCCTGCACGTCCGGCGGCATGCCGCTGCCGGTGTCGGACACTGCCAGCAGCACGTAGTCGCCGGGCACCGCGTCCGGCACCGTGGCGGCGTAATGCTCGTCCAGCATGGCGTTCGACAGTTCGATCGTCAGGCGGCCCTGGCCGGCCATCGCGTCGCGCGCGTTGATCGCCAGGTTCATCAGCACGTTTTCCAGCTGGTTCGGGTCGGCCAGCGTATTCCACAGGCCCGGCTCGACGCGCGTGGCCAGTTCGACGCCTTCGCCGAGCGCACGGTGCAGCAGGTCGTCGACATTGCGCAGCAGCCGCGCAAGGTTGATCACCACCGGTTCCAGGGGCTGGCGCCGCGCGAACGCCAGCAGCTGGCGCGACAGGTTGGCACCCCGTTCGACGGCGGCCAGCGCACCTTCGAGGCGGCGTGGCGCTTCCGGGGCACGCGGCGCAAGAGCCACTGCCTGCACATTGCCGTAGATGACCTGCAGCACATTGTTGAAATCGTGGGCCACGCCGCCCGTCAGTTTGCCGACCGCTTCCAGCTTCTGCGCCCGGTTCAGCGCCCGCTGGGCCTGCTGCAGGTCGCGCTGGCGCTGCTCCTCGCGCGCGGCGGCCGCCTTCCTGGCCGACAGGTCGCGGATAAACCCATGCAATGCCGGCGTGCCGTCGCTGTCCACGCGGGAACAGGACAGCTCGACGGGCACCGGCAAGCCTTCGCGGGTCGCCGCCACCAGCTCGAGCCGCCGGCCGCGGCCGTTCTCGAACGCGGCGTCCTCGAACGCCAGCAGGCGATCCAGTTCCGGCTGTTCGCCGGGGAACAGCTGGCGCAGCGGGCGCCCCAGCGCCTCGGCCACGGTCCAGCCGAAGATGCGCTCGGCCTGCGGATTCCAGTACGTGATCTGGCCGGCCGCATCCATCGCCACGAAGGCATCGTTGGCGTTGTCGAGGATGCTGATCAGCCGGCTGCGCTCGTTGCGCAGCGTGCCATACGAACGTTGCAGGTCTGCGGTGATGCGGCGGGCCAGCTGGCGCGCGCGGGCGCGGCCTTGCGCCAGCAGCCAGACCAGGGTGGCCGACAGCGCGCTGACGATGATGCCCGACACGCCGGCCCAGGCCGCCTGCTGCGAGGCGAGGCGCTGCTCGAACACGGGGTTGCTGCGCACCCGCAATATCCATGGCCGGCCGGCGATGGCGATGGTGCGCTGCTCGTCGAGGCGCGCGGCGCCGTCCGGATAGGCGCAGCCGTACATGCAGTTGGGCGGCTCGGGCGCCGCATCGTAGACGGCCACGTGCAGGTCGGCTTCGCGCTCGCCGTTCAGGCCCGACATGAAGTCGTGCATGCGGAAGGCGCCATAAGCCCAGCCGTACAGGGCCTGCCGGCGCACCGCTACGTCCGCCGGCCGGCCTGGCGCCGCGGCCGGCAGCGGCGCATACAGCGGCAGGTACATCAGGAAGCCCGGCTGGCCGGCCTCGCTGCCTTCCTGGACCAGCCGCACCTGGCCCGTCAGCGCCGGCGCGCCGCTGTCGCGGGCACGCGCCATCGCCACGCGGCGCACCGGCTCGGCGTACATGTCGTAGCCGATGGCGCGGCGGTTCATCAGGTCCAGCGGCTCGATCATCACGACGCTGCTGGCGGCCTGGCCGATGGCATCGCCGGCCTTCTTTTGCACCAGGGCAATGCCAATGCCCTGGATGCCGGGATAGTACTCGCGCAGCTGCAGGGTGCCGACATAGGTGCGGAAGGCCGCGGCATCCGGCAGGGGTGGGGAGGCCAGCGCATAGGCCTGGGCGCCGCGCAGCACCTGCTCGTACGTGGCCATGCGCCGCGCGATGCGCGATTGCAGTTCGCGCACGCGGTAGTCGAACTCGGCACGCACTTCCCGGTCATGGCCGTCGCGCAAGCCATTCCACACCAGGGCCGTGGCCACCAGCCCCGCGCACAGCGTGCCCAGCGCGAGTGCCAGCGGCAACAGGCGCGCGGCGCGGTCGGGCTCCGGGGGGAGGTAGGCGGACGTCGGCATCCCGCCATGGTACTCCGGTGACCGGCTCGTCAGCGCCCGCTTCCCTGCCTGTTGATGCTCTGTGGAAATTTCTTGCGGCCCGGTACCTGCTTTCAGGGTTCCAGGATGCCGCGCCGGATCGCGATGGTGACGGCGTGCGTGCGGTCGCGCGCGCCCAGCTTGCCAAGCACGGTGCTCATGTGGGCTTTCACGGTTTCCTCGGCAATGCCGAGCGCCTGTGCGACGCGCTTGTTGGAATTGCCGTCGGCGACCAGGCCGAGCACTTCCGTCTCGCGGGCGGACAGCGCGTCCGCATCGATATGGGCGGCCAGTTCGATGGCGATCTCGGGCGGGATATGGCGCTGTCCGGCGTACACCTTGCCGATCGCGTCGGCCAGTTCCGTACGCAGCATGCTTTTCAACAGGTAGCCCATCGCGCCGGCCTTCAGCGCGCGCAGCACCTGAACGTCGCCCTTGTAGGTGGTCAGCACGATGATGCGCGCCTGCGGCGCGATCTCGCGGATCGCCACGATCGCGTCGAGCCCGTTCATCACCGGCATCTGCAGGTCCATCAGCACCACGTCGGGCTGGTGGCGCACGTACTGCTCCAGCGCTTCACGGCCGTCGCCGGCCTCGGCCGCGAGTTCGAAACGCCCGCCGATCGACAGCACGGCGGCGATCCCTTCGCGCATCAACGGATGATCGTCCACCACCATCACGCGCACCGGCGCGCCGCCCAAGGTATCCCGCATGCTGCCGCTCCTGCTGAAAAAGCGCATCTTACACCCGGCAAACGGGGCTGGCAGCCCCCGATGGAGGGGGCTCCCCTATCGGGGGATCGCCGCGCCAGCATTTCGGGGCAGTGAATACGGACCCGTTACGGGATGGGCCGCGGCGGCGCGCCGGCGTACCCTTCCACCATGGAAATAAACTGGATTTCAGGCGATTCGGGCGCGATCGCCTTTGGCCGCCACACCTTCGATCCGGAGCGCTGCGAACTGCGCACCGCGGGTGGTGCGCCGGTACCGCTGGGGCAGCGCGCCGCCCGCCTGCTGCAGGCGCTGATCGAAGCGGGCGGCCGGGTGCTGAGCCGGGACGACCTGCTGCGGCGCGCCTGGCCGGGCCGGGAGATCGACGACGGCAACCTGCGTGTGCAGATCGCCGCGCTGCGCCGCGCGCTGGCGGACGACCGCGCGCTGATCGGCACCGTGGCCGGCCGCGGCTACCTGTTCGCCGGCCGGGCCGAGCGCCGCCCGGCCGCCCGGTCGCGCCTGCCGCGGCCGGCCGTGCCGCTGGTCGGCCGTGCGCCGCGGGCCGCTGCCGCTCCAGCCGATAGCGTGCCGGTCGCCGCCGCGCCGGGTGGCCGCATGCCGGGCGCCGACGTTTCGGTCGAGTCTGTGCTGGCGCGCGTCGCGGCGACCCGTTTCGTCACGCTGGCCGGCGCCCCCGGCATCGGCAAGACGGCACTGGCGCTGGCCGCCGCGCACCGCCATGCCGGCACGGCGGCCTGGGCCGAACTCGACGCGGCCGGCACGGAAGAGGACATGCTGGCCATCGTGGCCGAGGCCCTGGGCCTGCCGGCGCGGCTGCGCTGGAGCTCGGCCGCCATGCTGGCATCCGCGCTGCCGTCCGCGCTGGATTGCCGTCCCGTGCTGCTGGTGCTGGACAATTGCGAACACCTGGCCGATGCCTGCAGCCGGCTGGTGGAAACGCTGCTGTGCCAGTCCCCGGCCCTGTGCGTGCTGGCCACCAGCCGGCAGCCGCTGATGGCCGGCGGCGAAACCGTGGTACGCGTGCCGGCCCTGGACCTGCCCGCGCCGGGGGAGGGCGATCCCGCGCGGCTGGCCGGCAGCGGCGCCGTCGCGCTGTTCGTGGCGCGGGCCGCCGCGGCGACGGCGCTCGCCGGCGGCGCGTTCGCGCCGGATGCGCCCGGCCTGGCGGCGATTGCAACGATCTGCCGCCGGCTGGACGGGTTGCCGCTGGCGATCGAACTGGCCGCCGCACAGGTGCCCGGCCTCGGCCTGCAGCGCATCGCGGCGGGGCTCGACGATGTGCTGCGGCTATTGCAGGGGCCGTCCGCCACCGCGACCGCGCGCCACCGCACGCTGCGCGCGGCGCTGGACTGGAGCTACGTGCTGCTGCCGGCGGCGGCGCAGCGCGCGCTGCGCCGGCTGGCCGAACTGCCGGCCTGGTTTACGCTGGACGAAGCGGCCGCGCTGCTGCGGCCGGTTTTCTCCAGCCATGAAACGATCGACAGCCTGGCCGCGCTCGCGGCCCACTCGCTGCTGGTCGTCGAGCATGGGCAGCAGGCCCGCTTCCGTCTCCTCGCTACAACACGCGCCTATGCCTTGTCGCTCGATAGGAATTGAGCGGTTCAGGAAAAAAGGCGTCATTTCACCGCAGAATGATCAAGAAAATGATCGTTCTGCTCAAATAGCAAGCATCTGATACCAAAATTGATATTGCAAATTGGTAAAATTTGATTGGATCGATTTCGGCTGCGCGCCTAAGATCGGTCCAGGCCAGCAGTTCGCGCTGTATGGTCTTGCTGTATCCAGAACAACATAACAAGCAAAAAGAAACGTCGGAGACCTTGAAGCCATCTCCCCAGGCAGCGTGCCCGGCTCCACTTCTTCCATCCCGAACGTTTCAAGCGCCTCGTTGACGGTCATCACCGGAACGGTTCGCCCATTGGTCCGCGCCTTGCCCCGTGCAGGGCGCGGTAGAAGTACCGCGGTCGCAGGCTGCGCGGTTGCAGGCTGCGCAGTTCAAAGCTGCGCAGTTCAAAGCTGATACTGCAGCGTGACACCCCAAGGCCGCGCGGGCTCCGGCTCGCGCAGCCATGCTATTGAAGAGGAAGACATGGAGACTCAAAAACTCACCACGCTGGAGAAGGTCGGCTTCGGCGCCGGCGACATGGCGCTGAACGTCGTGATCTCGTCGATGATGCTGATCATTACCTTCTTCTACACCGACATCTACGGCCTGCGCGTCGAAGACCTGGCGATGCTGCTGCTGGTCGTGAAGGTGGTCGGCGCGATTTCCGACCTGGCGATGGGGCAGATCACCGACCGCTATACCAACAAGTGGGGCCGCTACCGGCCGTGGTTCCTGTTCCTGGCCGTGCCGTACGGGATCTCGGTGTTCTTCGTCTTCATGACGCCGGATTTCCAGTATGACGCCAAGCTGCTGTGGGCCTATTCGACCTATATCCTGATGACGCTGATGACCTCCGGCGTCGGCGTGTCGTACATCTCGCTGCCCAGCGCGCTGACGGCCGATCCGCAGGAGCGCCTGTCCGCCAACGGCTACCGGCTGTTCTTCGCCAAGATCGGCGCGTTCATGGTGACCATCATCGTGCCGATCCTGGCCGAGCGCTGGGGCCACGGCAACCCGGCCGCCGGCTACCAGGCCGCGATGGCGGTGATGGCGGCGATGGGCGTGGCCCTGTTCCTCTTCTGCTTCTTCACCACCACGGAGCGGGTGCGCCACGTGGTCGAGCGCCAGTCGCTGGCGGCGCAGCTGAAAGTGCTGCTGAAGAACGACCAGTGGCTGCTGCTGTGCGGCGCCTGCGTGACGGGCACGATCGGCTACGTGATCCGCGGCTCGGTGGCGATCTACTATGCCAAGTACTACCTGGGCGGCGACGCGGCCGTGGTATCGGCCTTCCTGTCGACCGGCGTGGCAGCGGCGATCCTGTCGATGGTGGCGTCCACGTGGATCACCAAGTCGTACTGCAAGGTCAAGCTGTTCCGCAACTCGCAGATCATGGTGGCGCTGATCAGCGTGGCGATCTACGTGTTCGTCAAGCCGGGCGACATGATGCTGGCGTTCGTCCTGTACTTCCTGTTGTCGTTCATCGTCGACCTGCATGCGCCGGTGTTCTGGTCGGCCATCGCCGAGACCATCGACTACGGCCACGTGAAGACCGGCAAGCGCGTCTCCGGCTTTGCCTTCGGCGGCATCTCGGTGTGCCAGAAGGCCGGCATGGGCATCGCCGGCGCCATCGTCGGCGGCCTGTTCACGTATTTCCACTACGTGCCGAACGCCATGCAATCGGCGCATGCGCTGAACGGCATCGCGCTGATGCTGACCGTGATCCCCGGCTTCTTCCACCTGCTGATGGGCCTCTTCATGTTCAAGTACCGCATCAGCGATTCCTATTACGTCGAGCTGAAGGCCGACATGAACAAGCGCGGCTACGCAGCCGGCTGACCATTGAACGATCGAAAGTAACAACATGACGCAAACCGTAGAAAAACTCGCCCCCCTGATCCTGCAGCGCGCCGATCCGCACATCTACCGCCACAGCGACGGCTACTACTACTTCACCGCCTCGGTGCCGCAGTACGACCGCATCGAGATCCGCCGCGCCACCACGATCGCCGGCCTGGCCGAGGCCACGCCGAAGGATGTGTGGACCAAGCCGGACAGCGGCCCGTACAGCGAACTGCTGTGGGCCCCGGAACTGCACTACAACGAAGGCGCCTGGTACGTGTACTTCGCCGCCGCGCCGAGCCGCGACATCAAGGACGACCTGTTCCAGCACCGCATGTACTGCGTGCGCAACCAGAATGCCAACCCGCTCGACGGCGAGTGGGAGTTCATGGGCCAGATCGACACCGGCATCGACTCGTTCTGCCTGGACGCCACCACCTTCACCCACAAGGGCCAGCTGTACTACCTGTGGGCGCAGAAGGACAAGGAAATCCGCGGCAATTCGAACCTGTACATCGCGCCGATGAGCAATCCGTGGACCATCGCCGGCAAGCCGGTCATGCTGAGCAAGCCCGAGTACGACTGGGAAATCGAGCGCTTCTGGGTCAACGAAGGGCCGTCGGTGGTCAAGCGCAACGGCAAGGTCTTCATTTCGTACTCGGCCAGCGGCACCGGCATCGAATATGCGATGGGCCTGCTGTGGGCCGATGAAAATGCCGACCTGCTCGACCCGGCATCGTGGACCAAATCGAAGGAACCGGTACTGCAGAGCTGCCTGGAACACGGCATCTACGGCCCTGGCCACAATTCGTTTACCGTCTCGGAAGACGGCGAAGGCGTGATGCTGGTGTACCACGCGCGCACGTACACGGAAATCATCGGCGACCCGCTGTGGAACCCGGACCGCCACACCTTCGTGAAGCCGCTGCGCTGGGACGAGCAGGGCATGCCGGTGTTCGGCCGTCCGTCGATCGCCTGACCCGCATCGAGCGGAGAGGCGCGGCACCGGCGATTCCCACCATATAACGGACGACACGCGGAGGCACGACGATGTGGCAGGCTGAATTTCTGGAAAGAGAAAATGAGCGGGACCTCCTGCAGCCGCTGATCGAGCAGCGCGCCGATCCGCACATCTACCGCCACACGGACGGCTATTACTACTTCACCGCATCGGTGCCGCAGTACGACCGCATCGAGCTGCGCCGCGCGAAGACGATCGAAGGCCTGGCCTCGGCCCAGACCCGCACGGTGTGGCGCAAGACTCCCGGCGGCCCGTGCGCGGACCTGGTATGGGCGCCGGAAATCCATTGCAACGGCGGCGACTGGTACGTGTACTTCGCCGCCGCGCCGTCGCGCGAGCCCAGGAACAAGCTGTTCCAGCACCGCATGTACGCGCTGCGCAACACCAGCGCCAATCCATTGACGGGCGACTGGGAATTCCTGGGGCAGGTGGACACCGGTATCGACACGTTCTGCCTGGACGCCACCACGTTCAGCCACAAGGGCCAGCTGTACTACCTGTGGGCGCAGAAGCGCGACGACATCGAGGGCAACTCGAACCTGTACATCGCGCCGATGAAGACGCCATGGCAGATCGGCGGCGAACCGGTCATGCTGAGCAAACCGGAGTTCGCCTGGGAGTGCCACGGCTTCCGCGTCAACGGCGGGCCGGCGGTGCTGAAGAAGAACGGCAGGATCTTCGTCAGCTACTCGGCCAGCGCCACCGACCATAACTATGCGATGGGGCTGCTGTGGGCCGACGAGGACGCGAACCTGCTGGACCCCGCCTCGTGGACCAAGTCGCGCGAGCCGGTGCTGCAGACCTGCTTCGAACACAAGATCTATGGTCCGGGCCACAACAGTTTCACGGTCGCCGAGGATGGCGCAACCGTGCTCCTGGTGTACCATGCGCGGACTTATACTGAAATCGAGGGCGATCCGCTGTGGAACCCGGATCGCCATACTTTCGTCAAACCCCTGCGCTGGCGCGATGACGGCATGCCGGACTTCGGCCGGCCCTCAGTGGCGTGATGTGGCGTGATGTTGCGTGATGTTACGTGAATGCCGGCGCTTTCCAGGAACAGATACGGATGGAATTGAGCATTGAGCAGGAACCGTTCGGCACCGCGCCGGACGGCCAGGCACTGAGCCTCTATACGCTGCGCAACCGCAGCGGCATGGTCGTCAAGATCACGAACTACGGCGGCATCATCACCGAGCTGCACGTCCCCGACCGGCAGGGCAACCTGGCGGACGTGACGTTCGGCTTCGACGAAGTCGCGCCATACTTCACCGACGCGGTGCCGTATTTCGGCGCCCTGATCGGCCGCTACGGCAACCGCATCGCCGGCGGCCGCTTCACGCTGGACGGCCAGCCGGTACAGCTGGAAGTCAACAACGGCCCGAACCACCTGCACGGCGGTTCGCTCGGCTTCCACAAGCAGGTATGGCACGCCGTGCCGCTGGTGACGGACCTGACGATCGGCCTGAAGCTGACGCTGACGAGCCCGGACGGCGACCATGGCTATCCCGGCAACCTGGACGTGACGGTCACCTACGAGCTGAACGACGCCAACGAACTGCTGGTGAAGTACAGCGCGACCACCGACAAGGCCACGCCCGTCAACCTCACGCACCATGCCTACTTCAACCTGGCCGGCCGCGGTTCGATCCTCGATCACGAACTGACCATCCACGCCGACCGCTACACGCCGATCGATGCCGACTCGATCCCGCTCGGCCCGCTGGCGCCGGTCGAGGGTACACCGTTCGACTTCCGCACGCCGCAGACCGTGGGTTCCCGCATCGATGTTGCCGACGAGCAGCTGAAGAACGGCCTCGGCTACGACCACAACTTCGTGCTGAACAAGCCGGATGCCAACGTGCTGAGCCTGGCCGCCACGCTGCGCGACCCGTCCTCGGGCCGCGTGCTGGAACTGTATACCCAGGAGCCGGGCGTGCAGTTCTACAGCGGCAACTTCCTCGACGGCTCGCTGTCCGGCAAGGGCTGGCAGTTCGGCCACCGCGAAGCGCTGTGCCTCGAACCGCAGCACTACCCCGATTCGCCGAACCGGCCCGACTACCCGAACACGATCCTGCGTCCCGGCGAAACGTATTCCACCCGTTCGCTGTACCGGTTTACTGTTCAGTCCTGAAGCAAAAATTGGGGACGGACCCTGTTTTTCAGGAAATTTCCTGAAAAACAGGGTCCCTCCCCATATTTTTTGGGGCAACGATATCTTTTTTCATATCGCTGATCATTTTTTATTCATTGGAATAGAATCATTCCATTCTTTAACATTCGTAAATCAAAGCTCGGCGGGGGATTTCAATTCGGCGGGCGCAGAACAACTCTGGAGAAGCGAATGTCTGAGACGAAAAAGAATGTAAAGCTGCGGTCCGCCGAATGGTTCGGCACGCAGGACAAGAACGGTTTCATGTACCGCAGCTGGATGAAGAACCAGGGCATTCCGGACCATGAGTTCCAGGGCAAGCCCATCATCGGTATCTGCAATACCTGGTCCGAGCTGACCCCTTGCAACGCCCACTTCCGCAAGATCGCCGAGCACGTCAAGAAGGGCATCATCGAGGCCGGCGGCTGGCCGGTCGAATTCCCCGTGTTCTCCTCCGGTGAATCGAACCTGCGCCCGACCGCGATGCTGACCCGTAACCTGGCGTCGATGGACGTCGAGGAATCGATCCGCGGCAATCCGATGGATGCCGTGGTGCTGCTGGTCGGCTGCGACAAGACCACCCCCGCGCTGCTGATGGGCGCCGCATCGTGCGATATCCCGGCGATCGTCGTCACCGGCGGCCCGATGCTGAACGGCAAGCTGAACGGCAAGTCGATCGGCTCCGGCACCGCCGTCTGGCAGCTGCACGAGCAGGTCAAGGCCGGCGAGATCTCGATGCATGACTTCCTGGCCGCCGAGGCGGGCCACTCCCGCTCGGCCGGCACCTGCAACACGATGGGCACCGCCTCCACGATGGCCTGCATGGCCGAAGCACTGGGCACGTCGCTGCCGCACAACGCCGCGATCCCCGCCGTCGACGCGCGCCGCTACGTGCTGGCGCACATGTCCGGCATGCGCATCGTCGACATGGTGTGGGAAGACCTGCGCCTGTCGAAGATCCTGACCAAGGAAGCGTTCGAGAACGCGATCCGCGTGAACGCCGCGATCGGCGGTTCGACCAACGCCGTGATCCACCTGAAGGCGATCGCCGGCAGGATGGGTGTAGAGCTCGAGCTGGAAGACTGGACCCGCGTGGGCCGCGGCACGCCGACCGTCGTCGACCTGCTGCCGTCGGGCCGCTTCCTGATGGAAGAGTTCTACTACGCCGGCGGCCTGCCGGGCGTGCTGCGCCGCCTGGGCGAGAACGGCCTGCTGCCGCACAAGGACGCGCTGACCGCCAACGGCAAGACGATCTGGGAAAACAACAAGGAAGCGCCGATCTACGACGAGGAAGTGATCCGTCCGATCGACAATCCGCTGATCAAGGATGGCGGCATCTGCATCCTGCGCGGCAACCTGGCGCCGCGTGGCGCCGTGCTGAAGCCGTCCGCCGCCTCGCCGCACCTGATGCAGCACCGCGGCCGCGCCATCGTGTTCGAGGACTTCGACCACTACAAGACGCGCATCCTCGATCCGGACCTGGACGTCGATGAAAACTGCGTGCTGGTGATGAAGAACTGCGGCCCGAAAGGCTACCCGGGCATGGCCGAAGTGGGCAACATGGGCCTGCCGCCGAAGATCCTGGCCAAGGGCATCAAGGACATGGTGCGCATCTCCGACGCGCGCATGAGCGGCACCGCCTACGGTACCGTGGTGCTGCACGTGGCGCCGGAAGCGATGGCCGGCGGCCCGCTGGGCATCGTCAAGGATGGCGATATCGTGTCGCTGGACTGCGCCGGCGGCCGCCTCGACCTGGAAATCTCGGACGAAGAGATGGCCCAGCGCCTGGCAGCCCGCGCCGAGGAAGCCAGCAAGGATCTGCCGAAGTCCGGCTACGCCCAGCTGTACGTGGACCACGTGCTGCAGGCCGACGAGGGCTGCGACTTCGACTTCCTGGTCGGCATGCGCGGTTCCAAGGTGCCGAAGCACTCGCACTGATCCTGGCGCACTGACACTTTTGCACTGACACTTTTCGCCGGCGCCGCTGCCCACTCCCACCCCCTCGTGGCGGCGCCGGCACCCAATCAATCGAGACGTCCGCGGCGGCAGGCAATGCGTGTCGCGGATGGCTCCAGGAGACTCCCGATATGCTGCTCGTACAGTTCAAGAACAAAGAAGGCGCCCGCCACGTTGGCATCCTGGAAAACGGCACGCTGCGCGTGATCGACGGCTACACCACCACCTACGCGCTGGCCCAGGCCGCGATCCGCAACAAGCAGGGGCTGGCCGCGCTGGCCGAAGCATCCGCCGGCGCGACGACCGTCGCCTACGCCGACGTCACCCCGCTGGCACCGCTGGATCATGAAGACGCCGCCCACACCTACGTGACCGGCACCGGCCTGACCCACCTGGGTTCGGCGGACGCGCGCGACGCGATGCACAAGAAGATCGGCGGCGACGTCGAGACCCTGTCCGACTCCATGAAGATGTTCCGCATGGGCGTCGAGGGCGGCAAGCCCGCGGCAGGCGAGGCCGGCGTGCAGCCGGAATGGTTCTACAAGGGCGACGGTTCGATCGTGGCCGCCACCAACGAAGCGCTGGCCATGCCCGACTTCGCGCTGGACGGCGGTGAAGAGCCGGAAATCGCCGGCCTGTACGTGATCGGCGACGACGGCCAGCCGTACCGCCTCGGCTACGCCATCGGCAACGAATTCTCCGACCACGTCACCGAACGCCAGAACTACCTGTACCTGGCCCATTCGAAGCTGCGCGTGTGCGGCGTGGGCCCGGCGCTGCTGGTGGGCGAACTGCCGGCGCACATCGACGGCGTGTCGCGCGTGCTGGACACCGACGGCAAGGTGCGCTGGGAGAAGGCCTTCGTCTCCGGCGAGAACAATATGTCGCACACCATCGCCAACCTGGAACACCACCACTTCAAGTACCAGCTGTTCAAGCGCCCGGGCGACGTGCACGTGCACTTCTTCGGCACCGCCACGCTGAGCTTTGCGGACAACATCTCCGTGCAGCCGGGCGAGACGTTCGAAGTGGAATCGCCGGCCTTCGGCCCGGCCCTGCGCAACAAGCTGACCGTGGTCGAAACGCAAGTGGCGCAGGTCAAGGCCTTATGACCGCAAGCCCGACGATTGCAAGCCCGACGATTGTAAGCCCGACGATTACCGGCGAATCGCTGATCGGCGGCGTTGCCGTCAAGGGCAACGGCGGCGACTTCAAGGCCTGGAACCCGGGCCTGAACCAGCACATCGAGCCGTCGTTCCAGACGGCCGATGCGGACCAGATCGACCAGGCCTGCCGCCTGGCCGGCGCCGCGTTCGACACCTTCCGCGCCACCACCGACACGGAACGCGCGGCGTTCCTGGAAACGGTGGCCGCCCAGATCCTCGCCCTCGGCGACGAACTGATCGAACGCGCGATGGCGGAAACGGGCCTGCCGCGCGCACGCCTGGAAGGCGAGCGTGGCCGCACCGTCAACCAGCTGAAACTGTTCGCCGACCTGCTGCGCGAAGGCTCGTACCGCGACGTGCGGATCGATTCCGCGCTGCCGGACCGCGTGCCGCCGCGCCCGGACCTGCGCTATCGCCTGATCGGCGTGGGCCCGGTTGCCGTGTTCGGCGCATCGAATTTCCCGCTGGCGTTCTCGGTCGCCGGCGGCGATACCGCGTCGGCCTTCGCCGCGGGCTGCCCGGTCGTGCTGAAGGCGCACCCGGCCCACCCCGGCACGTCCGAACTGGTCGGCCGCGCGGTGGCGAAAGCGGTCGAACTGTCCGGCCTGCCGGCCGGCGTGTTCGCGCTGCTGACCGGTGTCGGCAACGCCATCGGCCAGGCGCTGGTGGCGCATCCGGAGATCCAGGCGGTCGGCTTCACGGGTTCGCGTTTCGGCGGCATGGCCCTGATGGCCGTGGCGGCGGCACGTCCGCAGCCGATCCCGGTGTACGCCGAGATGAGCAGCATCAATCCACTGTTCCTGCTGCCGGGCGCCCTGAAGGCGCGCGGCGTTGATATTGCCCAGCAGTTCGCCGGGTCGCTGACGCTGGGCGTGGGCCAGTTCTGCACCAACCCCGGCCTGGTGCTCGGCATCGCCGGCCCGGACTTCGACGCCTTCGCCCATGCCGCGGCTGCCGCGCTGGGCGGCGTGGCGGCGGGGACGATGCTGACCGCCGGCATCGCCGGCGCCTACCAGCAGGGCGTGGCCGCGCTGGCCGGCCAGGAAAACGTCAAGACGCTGGCGCTGGGCGCGCACGAAGAAGGCAGGGGAGGCGCGGCGCTGTTCGTCACGTCCGCCGATGCGTTCCTGGCGCAGAAGGCGCTGCACGGCGAAGTGTTCGGCCCGGCATCGCTGCTGGTGGCCTGCCGCGACGTGGAGGAAATGCGCCACGTGACGGCGCACCTGGAGGGACAGCTGACCGCCACGCTGCAGCTGGAGGAAGAGGATTACAATGCCGCCGCCACGCTGCTGCCGGCGCTGGAACGCAAGGTCGGCCGTATCCTCGCGAACGGCTTCCCGACCGGCGTCGAAGTGTCGACGGCGATGGTGCACGGCGGCCCGTTCCCGGCCACGGCCGACGGCCGCAGCACCTCGGTGGGCACCGGTGCCATCCTGCGCTTCCTGCGTCCGGTGTGCTACCAGAACCTGCCGCAGCCGCTGCTGCCGGACGCGCTGCGCGACGGCAATCCGCTGGGCATCTGGCGCCGCCATGACGGCGTGCTGGGCAAGGAATGACCGACAAGGTCGCACGTAAATTGTTGGATAAGAACGGGAGACAGAGCATGACTGATTTTGCCAAGTTCGGCAGCCTGCGCGGCAAGCGCGTATTCGTGACCGGCGGCGGCACCGGCATCGGTGAGGCGATCGTTGCATCGTATGCGGAGCAGGGCGCGGTCGTCGCGTTCGTCGACATCGCGAAGGAAGCCAGCCTGGCGCTGGTCGAGCGCATCAAGGCCGCCGGCCATCCTGCGCCGCTGTACCGCTACTGCGACATCACCGACATTCCGGCGCTGCAGAACACGATCGCCGAACTGGCGGCCGAGATCGGCGACTTCGACGTGCTGGTCAACAACGCCGCCAACGACCAGCGCCACAAGCCGGAAGAAGTGACGCTGGAATACTGGAACGAGCGCATCGCCATCAACCAGCGGCCGATGTTCTTCACCTGCCAGTCCGTGCTGGAAGGCATGAAGAAGAAGGGCGGCGGCTCGATCATCAACATCAGCTCGATGTCGTGGCATGCCAAGAACGCCGGCTACCCGGTCTACGGCACCACCAAGGCCGCCGTGATCGGCCTGACGCGCTGCCTGGCGCGCGACTTCGGCCCGCACAACATCCGCGTCAATACCGTGACGCCGGGCTGGGTGATGACCCAGCGGCAGATCGACCTGTGGGTCGACGACGCCGGCGAAGCGGAGATCAAGCGCGCCCAATGCCTGCCGGGCAAGCTGATGCCGGAACACGTGGCCGCGATGATCCTGTTCCTGGGCGCCGACGACAGCGCCATGTGCACCGGCCAGGAATTCATCGTCGACGCCGGCTGGGTGTAAGCACGCGGCCCCGAGGCACATCCACCCCGGTCCGATGGGCCAGGGTGGTTTTTACGCTTCACACAGTCCTGTGTTGTAGTTCCGATCGCAGCACGCTGCCCACGGCAGCGCTTTTCATCGTCACGACCATGAAACCTGCCTTGTACCGGATACTGGCGGCATCGGCACTTGCCGTGCCCGCCGTTGCATTTTCCCAGCCTTCCCCGCAAACCGTCGCCAGCCCGGACGGCAAGCTGGCCGTCACCGTCGCGCAGGCGAAGGACGGTGGCGCCACCTATGCCATCACGCGCGCCGGCAAGCCCGTGCTGCGCGATTCGAAGCTGGGCCTGTCGTTCGACGCTGCCGATTTCACGACGAAGCTCGGTGCGCCGGAAGTGTCGCCCGCGCGCGAAGTCCGCGAGCAGTACGAGCTGGTGTCCGGCAAGCGCCGCCACGTCGCATATGCCGCCAACGAACGCACCTGGCGCTACCTGAACGGCGACGGGCAGTCGCTGGAGATCACGTTCCGCGTGTCGAACGATGGCGTGGCGTTCCGCTACACGGCGCGCGCGCCGCAGCTGAAATTCAGGGAAGAGGCGACCACGTTCGCCTTCGCCCCGCAGGCGCGCGCCTGGCTGCAGCCGATGTCGGTGGCGAAGACGGGCTTTGCCCGTACCAATCCGTCATACGAAGAACACTACCGGGCCGATATCCCGGTGGGCACGGCCGCGCCGCTGGGCGCCGGCTGGGTGTTCCCGGCGCTGTTCCGCACCGGGGACCGCAGCGACCCGACCTATGTTGCGCTGACCGAGGCGAACCTGGACGGCACGTTCCATGCATCGCGCCTGGCCACGCAGTCGCCGGGCGGCGAATACCGCATCGCCGGCCCGGCCCCGCAGGAAACCTATACCGATGGCGCGCTGCTGGCCGCCGCCACCGGGCAGATGACCACGCCGTGGCGCGTGCTGGCGATCGGCAGCCTGGCCACCGTCGTCGATTCCACGCTGGGCACCGACCTGGCCGCGCCCGCCCAGGGCGTCGAGACTTCGGGCATTCCCGCCTGGATCAAGCCGGGCCAGTCGTCGTGGAGCTGGGCGATCCTGAAGGACGACTTCACCACGTTCGGCACGCAGAAGCAGTTCATCGACTATGCCGCCGACATGGGCTGGGAATACACGCTGATCGACGCGTACTGGGACCAGAAGATCGGCTATGAGAAAGTCAGGGAGCTGGTCGAGTACGCGAAGCCGAAAAATGTCGGCATCCTGGTCTGGTACAACTCGGCCGGCGCGTGGAACGACACCGACATGACGCCGCGCGGCAAGCTGCTGACGTCCGCCGACCGGCGCGCCGAGTTCGCAAAACTGCGCGCGATGGGCGTGAAAGGGATAAAAGTCGACTTCTTCGGCGGCGATGGCCAGTCAATGATCGACTACTACGTCGGCATCCTGCGCGACGCGTACGACGCCCAGCTGCTGGTCAACTTCCACGGCGCCACCTTGCCGCGCGGCTGGTCGCGCACCTGGCCGAACCTGGTGACGGCGGAGGCCGTGCGCGGCTTCGAATTCGGCACCTTCGAACAGAAGGACCAGGACCCGGTGGCAGGCCACGCGGCCATGCTGCCGTTCACGCGCAACCTGTTCGACCCGATGGATTTCACGCCGATGGTGTTCGGCGATATCCCGAAGATCAGGCGCGCCACGCGCAACGGCTTCGAGCTGGCCGAGTCCGTGCTGTTCGTCTCCGGCATCCAGCACTTCGCCGAAGTCCCGCAGGGCATGGCCGGCGTGCCGGACTACGTCAAGGACTTCCTGCGCGCGCTGCCCGATCGATGGGACGACAGCCGCTTCGTCGCCGGCGAACCGGGCAAGTATGCCGTCATCGCCCGCCAGGCCGGCGGCAAGTGGTACGTGGCCGGCTTCAACGGCGCCGCGCAGGATCGCACCGTGGCGCTGGACCTCGCCTTCATCGGCAAGGCAGGGAAACTCATTACCGACGGCGCCGGCGAGCGCGCCTTCGCGCAGGCGGACATCAAGGCATCAGGGAAAACCAGCATCAAGCTGAAAGCACGTGGCGGCTTCGTTGCCGTCTTCGAATAAAAACCATATCAGGAGATCTTTCATGATCAAACGCACCATCCTCGCACTCTCGCTGGCCGTCTGCGGCAGCGCTTTCGCACAGGTCGCCGTCACCATCGACACGGCCAAGCCGGGCCCCGTCATCGACAAGAACGTGTACGGCCAGTTCGCCGAGCACCTGGGCACCGGCATCTATGAAGGCATGTGGGTGGGTCCCGACTCGAAGATCCCGAACACCAAGGGCTGGCGCAAGGATGTGGTGGGCGCGCTGAAAGACCTGCACGTGCCGCTGGTGCGCTGGCCGGGCGGCTGCTTCGCCGACGAATACCACTGGAAGGACGGCATCGGCCCGCGCAGCAAGCGCCCGGTGAAGGTCAACACCAACTGGGGCAACGTCACCGAGGACAACGCCGTCGGCACGCATGAATTCTTCGACCTGGCCGAGCTGCTGGGCGCGCAGGTGTACATCAACGGCAACCTCGGTACCGGCTCGGTGCAGGAGATGAGCGAGTGGATCGAGTACATGACGTCGCCGAGCAAGTCGACCCTGGCCGAGATGCGCCGCAAGAACGGCCGCGACAAGCCGTGGAAAGTCGACTTCTTCGCCGTCGGCAACGAGATGTGGGGCTGCGGCGGCAACATGAACCCCGAGCACTACGCCAACCTGTACAAGAACACCACCACCTTCATCCGCGCGCCGAAGGAATTCAAGCCGCAGATCATCGCCAGCGGCGGCCACACCGACGACGTGAAATGGGCCGACGTGCTGACGCGCGAAGTCAAGAACGACATGGCCGGCGTCAGCTTCCACTACTACACGATCCCGACCGGCAAGTGGGAAGTGAAGGGCGCCGCCACCGGCTTCCCGGAAGCCCAGTGGTTCAGCACCATGCAGAACACGCTGAAGATGGACAAGTTCATCCGCGACAACAAGGCCGTGATGGACAAGAACGACCCGGAGAAGAAGGTTGGCCTGTTCGTCGACGAGTGGGGCACCTGGTATGACGTGGAACCGGGCACCAACGCCGGCTTCCTGTACCAGCAGAACAGCCTGCGCGACGCTGTCGTCGCCGCGCTGAACTTCAACATCTTCCATGAACACGCGGACCGCGTGCGCATGACCAACATCGCGCAGATGGTCAACGTGCTGCAGGCGATGATCCTGACCGACAAGACGCGCATGGTGCTGACGCCGACCTACCATGCGTTCAAGATGTACGTGCCGTTCCAGGATGCGACGTCGCTGCCGGTGACGCTGGCGAACAACACCGCCTACAGCGCCGGCACCGAGGCGGTGCCGCAGGTGAGCGCCTCGGCCGCGCGCGGCAAGGATGGCAAGGTGTACCTGGCGCTGGTGAACACGGACCCGAACAAGGCCACCGAAGTCACGGTCAACGTCGGCAGCACCGGTGCGGCCAACTCAGCTGCCAAATTCACCGGCCAGGTGCTGACCGCCGCGAAGATGGATGCGCACAATACCTTCGACGCACCGAACGCCGTGAAGCCGGCCGCGTACAGCGCGCAGGCCGCCGGCGGCAAGCTGACCGTCCAGCTGCCCGCGAAATCCGTGATCGTCGGCGCCGTCGAGTAAGCGCATGAAGTCAGGAACGCTTGCGGCCGCAATGGCCGCGGCGGGCCTGCTGACCCTCGCCGCCTGTGGCGGCGGGGGCGGCAGCGACTCGCCCATTGTCACGGCGCCTGCCGGGCCGACGACGCCAACGACTCCGACCACGCCGACCACGCCCACGGCACCGGTGCAGACCCCGGTCACGTTCGCCAATGTCGGCGTGCATGATCCTTCCGTGGTGCGCGTCGATGGCACGTTCTACATCTTCGGTTCGCACCTGGCCGCGGCAAAGTCCACCGACCTGATGAACTGGACGAAGATCGCCGACGGCGCCAACGCGGCCAATCCGCTGTTCGCCGACGTGACGAAGCAGCTGGCGGAAACCTTCGCCTGGGCGCAGACCAGCACGCTGTGGGCGCCGGACGTCATCAGGCTCGACGACGGCAAGTACTATTTCTACTACAACGCCTGCAAGGGCGATTCGCCCCGTTCCGCGCTGGGCGTGGCGGTGGCCGACAGCATCGAGGGCCCGTACGTCGACAAGGGCATCATCCTGAAGTCCGGCATGTGGGGCGAGGCAAGCGCCGACGGCACGGTCTACGATGCCGTGAAGCACCCGAACGTGGTCGACCCGCAGGTCTTCCGCGACAAGGACAACAGGCTGTGGATGATCTACGGTTCGTATTCGGGCGGCATCTTCATCCTGGCGATGGACCCGGCCACCGGCAAACCGCTGGCGGGCCAGGGCTACGGCAAGCACCTGCTGGGCGGTAACCATGCCCGCATCGAGGGCGCCTACGTGCAGTACAGCCCGGAAAGTGGCTACTACTACCTGTTCACGTCGTTCGGCGGCCTGGATGCGAATGGCGCCTACAACGTGCGCGTGGCGCGTTCGCGCCATGCCGACGGCCCCTACGTCGATGCGAAGGGCACCGACATGGCGACCGTGAAGGCGGACCCGTCGAAACCGCTGTTCGACGATGCCAGCATCGCGCCGCACGGCCAGAAGCTGATGGGCAACCACCAGTTCGCGCTGGCCGCCGGGGAAACCGGCACGGCCGCCGGCTACGTCTCGCCAGGGCACAACAGCACGTACTACGACCCGGCCACGAAGCAGTACTTCATCATCTTCCATGCCCGCTTCCCGGGCACCGGCGAGCTGCATGAAGTGCGCACGCACCAGATGTTCATCAACGAGGATGGCTGGCCGGTGGTCGCGCCGTTCCGCCACGTTCCGCTGGATAAGGCGGCCGGCGCGCCATCGGCCACGGTGGCGGCAGGCGACGTCGCCGGTTCGTACAAGCTGGTCAACCACGGCAAGGACATTTCGGCGAGCATCAAGCAGTCGCAGGCGGTCACGCTGTCGGCCGACGGCAAGCTGGCCGGCGCATTGTCCGGCACCTGGACGCACAAGGGCAGCAACCGCATCGCGCTGGCCGTGGATGGCACTGCGGCGGTGTACAGCGGCGTGCTGTCCCGGCAGTACAACGGCAATGCGAATGCGTTCACGGTCACGTTCACGGCGCAGAACGCCGACGGCGTGTCGCTGTGGGGCGCAAGGGTTGGCAACTGAATTGGCAACTGAACTGGCAACCGGATTGGCAACTGAAGCGGCAACTGAAGCGGCAACTGAATCAGCAAGCATGGAGGTAGGTAATGAAGTTTGAAGCGAAATTCCAGGGTCTGGCACTGGCGGCGGCGCTGTTCGCCGGCGCCGCCGGCGCCCAGGCCGCGCAGGTCGGCGTGCACGACCCGGTGATGGCGAAGGACGGCAACACGTACTACGTGTTCTCCACCGGCCCGGGCATCACGTTCTACAGCTCGAAGGACATGAAGAACTGGCGCCCGGAAGGCCGCGTGTTCGCCGGCGAGCCGACGTGGGCGAAAAAGGCGGCGCCGTCGTTCGACGGCCATATCTGGGCGCCGGATATCGTGCAGCGCGACGGCAAGTTCTACCTGTACTACTCAGTGTCCGGTTTCGGCAAGAACACCTCCGGCATGGGCGTGACCGTCAACAAGACGCTGGACCCGCGCTCGCCCGACTACAAGTGGGAAGACCAGGGCATGGTGATCCAGTCGGTCCCGGGCCGCGACCTGTGGAACGCGATCGACCCGGCCGTCATCGCCGACGAGCAGGGCAACGGCTGGATGTCGTTCGGTTCGTTCTGGACGGGCCTGAAGCTGTTCAAGCTGAACGCCGACTGGACCAAACCGGCCGAGCCGCAGGAATGGCACACGATCGCGCGCCGCGAGCGGCCCGCGTTCGAGCCCGACGAGTCGGCCGCGCCGGCGGAAATCGAGGCGCCGTTCATCTTCCGCAAGAACGGCTACTACTACCTGTTCGCGTCGTGGGGCCTGTGCTGCAAGAAGGAGCAGAGCACGTACCACGTCGTCGTCGGCCGCTCGAAGGCGATCACCGGGCCCTACCTGGACAAGGACGGCAAGGACATGGCCAAGGGTGGCGGCTCGCTCGTCATCAAGGGCAACCGCGACTGGGTCGGCCTTGGCCACAACAGCGCCTACACCTTCGACGGCCGCGACGTGCTGGTACTGCACGCCTACGAGACCGGCGACGACTACCGGCAGAAGCTGAAGGTGCTGGACATGAAGTGGGATGGCGCCGGCTGGCCGGTGGTCGATGCGGCGCAGCTGAACAGCTACCAGAGCGTGCTGCTGCCGGCTGGGAAGTAATGTAACGGCAGATTCGGCGCTACCGCCGCTCGGTTTGCGACACCTGAAGTCGAGAGAGCGTCAGCGTACAGGGGTCTGTCCCCGGTAAGTGTTATCGACAACCCAGTCGCTAACGCTTTCAGACGCTATCAGCAAGCGCCATTGCCGGCACTTACCGGGGACAGACCCCTGTCGCTCTGACGCTATCTCGACATCTTGATCTGAGAACAGGAATACATTGATGCCCACTCTTCGCCACCTCGCCCTTGCCGCCGCCCTCTGCGCGATCGGCTCAACCCACGCCGCCGACCTGTTCCAGCTGCGCGACGTGCGCCTGACGGCGAGCCCGTTCCTGGAAGCCCAGCAGACCAACCTGCGCTACCTGATGGCGCTCGATCCGGACCGCCTGCTGGCGCCGTTCCGCCGCGAGGCAGGCCTGCCGGCCGTGAAGCAGTCGTACGGCAACTGGGAGTCCAGTGGCCTGGATGGCCACATGGGCGGCCATTATCTGTCCGCGCTGGCACTGATGCATGCGGCAACCGGCGACAAACAGGTCAAGGAACGCCTCGACTACTTCGTGCGCGAGCTGAAACGCTGCCAGGATGCCGGCGGCGACGGCTACCTGGGCGGCGTGCCGGGCGGGAAGGCGGCGCTGGACAAGATCGCCAGGGGCGAGCTGCAGGCGGATAACTTCTCCGTCAACGGCAAGTGGGTGCCCTGGTACAACCTGCACAAGACCTTTGCCGGCCTGCGCGATGCGTACAGGATCGGCGCCAACCAGCAAGCCAGGACGATGCTGGTGGCCTACGCGGACTGGGCGCTGGCGCTGACATCGAAGCTGTCCGACACGCAGATGCAGGCGATGCTGCGCGCCGAGCACGGCGGCATGAACGAGGTGCTGGCCGACGTGGCCGACATGACCGGGGATAAAAAATACCTCGAACTGGCGAAGCGCTTCTCGCACCGCGCCGTGCTCGATCCGCTCGAGCAGGGCAAGGACCAGCTGACCGGCCTGCACGCCAATACGCAGATCCCGAAAGTGATCGGCTTCGAGCGCGTCGGCACGATGACGAACGACCCGAAGATGCGAGAAGCCGCGCGGTTCTTCTGGAAAACCGTCGTCGAGAACCGCAGCGTGGCGATCGGCGGCAACAGCGTGCGCGAGCACTTCCACGACCACAAGGACTTCGGTCCGATGATCGACGACGTGGAAGGCCCGGAAACCTGCAACACCTACAACATGCTCAAGCTCACCGAGCTGCTGTTTGCCGACAAGCCGCAATCTCGCTACGGCGACTACTACGAGCGCGCACTGTACAACCATATCCTGTCGTCGCAGCATCCGCAGACGGGCGGCTTCGTCTACTTCACGCCGATGCGCCCGAACCACTACCGGGTCTACTCGCAGGTGGACCAGGGCATGTGGTGCTGCGTCGGTTCCGGCATCGAGAGCCATGCCAAATATGGCCAGTTCATCTACGCGAAAGAGGCGGACACGCTGTTCGTCAATCTGTTCATCCCGTCCGAACTGACGTGGGCCGAGAAAAACGTGCGCATCACGCAGGCCACCAGTTTCCCGGATGAAGAGAGCACCCGCGTGACTGTCCACGGCACCGGCAAGTTCGCCATCAAGCTGCGCCATCCGGCCTGGGTGGCGAAGGGCGCGCTGGCGGTGAAAGTGAACGGCAAGCCGGTCAGGGCCGAGGCCGGCGAGGATGGATACATAGCGGTCGAGCGTGAATGGCGCGACGGCGACACGGTGGAGCTGACGCTGCCGATGAAGACGCACCTGGAGCAGATGCCCGACATGTCGAACTGGTACGCGGTGCTGCACGGCCCGATCGTGCTGGCCGCGAAGACCGCGCCATTCAAGGACGAGAAACTGAACGTGTTCGCCGACGATTCGCGCATGGGCCACATCGCCAAGGGCGAGATCTGCCCGCTGGGTGCGGCGCCAATGTTCGTGTCCGATGCCAGGGACTTCACCAGCAAGATCCGGCCGGTGAAAGGCCAGCCGCTGACATTCACGGCGCCGGACCTGATCCGCGGGCAGGGCAATGCGGCACAGCTCAAGCTGGTGCCGTTCTTCCGCCTGCACGATTCGCGCTACACGATGTACTGGCAGCGCTCCACGCCGTCCGGCTACGCGGCGCTGCAGGAACAGACCGCGCAGCAGGAGAAAGAGCGCCTGGCGCTGAACGCCCGCACCATCGACCAGGTGGCGCCGGGCGAGCAGCAGCCGGAATCGGACCATGCGTTCACGGGGGAGGGCGCCGATGCCGGCATCAACGGCGGCCGCCACTGGCGCCATGCCACCGGCTGGTTCAGCTATGTGCTGAACAACCCGAAAGGGGAGGCGAAAGTGCTGCGCCTGACGTTTGCATCAAGCGATGCAGGCCGCAGGTTCGACATCCTGGTCGACGGCAAGCTGCTGCAGTCGATGGAGCTGAAAAACGAAGGCGAAGCGTTCTATACCCGCGATTTCACGCTGCCAGAGGGGCTGGGCAAGAAAATCGACGTGAAATTCGTCGCCCAGACCGGCTCGATCGCCGGCGGCCTGTATGGCTTGCGGCTGCTGCGATAGTAAAAAAGGTATGGCAGGGACGAAAAAATATATTGGTTCGGCATGGCAATTTCTTCTACCATAGCCGCAAAAGAATAATTGCAACCAATTCATTTGTTGCATCCGCAATCATCCGCAACATCACAGCACGGAGACACGCATGACTGTACAGCGCAGGACTTTCATTGCCGCAGGTTCACTCGCACTGGCCCTGGCCGGCACCGCCTTCCCCGCCATGGCGGCCAAGCCCCTCGTGATGGGCTTCTCGCAGGTCGGCGCGGAATCGGAATGGCGCACCGCGAATACCGTTTCCGTCAAGGATGCCGCCAAGAAGGCCGGCATCAACCTGAAGTTCGCCGATGCGCAGCAACGCCAGGAAAACCAGGTGAAGGCGATCCGCTCCTTCATCGCCCAGAAAGTGGACGTGATCGCGTTCTCGCCGGTCGTGGAATCGGGCTGGGATACGGTGCTGCGCGAAGCCAAGGCCGCCAAGATTCCCGTGATCCTGACCGACCGCGACGTCAACGTCGCCGACAAGTCGCTGTACGTGACGCTGATCGGTTCCGACTTCGTCGAGGAAGGCCGCCGCGCCGGCCGCTGGCTGAACGAGTTCGTCAAGAAGCAGCCCGGCAAGACCTTCAACGTCGTCGAGCTGCAGGGCACCGTGGGTTCGGCGCCGGCGATCGACCGCAAGACCGGCTTCGACGAAGTCACCAAGGGCAATACGCAACTGAAGCTGCTGCGCACGCAGACCGCCGAGTTCACCCGTGCCAAGGGCAAGGAAGTGATGGAAGCCTTCCTGAAGGCGCATGGCAAGAACATCAACGTGCTGTACGCGCACAATGACGACATGGCGATCGGCGCGATCCAGGCGATCGAGGAAGCGGGCCTGAAACCGGGCAAGGACATCGTCATCGTGTCCGTCGACGGCGTGCGCGGCGCGTTCGAAGCCATGATCCAGGGCAAGCTGAACGTGACTGTCGAATGCAATCCGCTGCTCGGCCCGCTGCTGATGCAGACGGCCAAGGACGTCAAGGCCGGCAAGCAGGTGCCGAAGCGCCTCGTCGTCGAGGAACGCGTGTTCCCGGCCGAAGTCGCGCTGAAAGAATTCCCGAACCGTAAATACTGATGTCGGCGGCAGGCATGGCGGCTGACCGCGCGCCGGTACTGGAACTGACCGGCATCCACAAATCGTTCCCCGGCGTGAAGGCCCTGTCGAACGCCGGCCTGCGCCTGTATCCGGGCGAAGTGCACACGCTGATGGGCCAGAACGGCGCCGGCAAGTCCACGCTGATCAAGGTGCTGACCGGCGTGTATACGCCGGACGAGGGCACGATGGTGCTCGACGGCCAGCCGATCCGGCCGGATTCCACGCTGGAAGCGCAGGAACTGGGCATCTCCACGGTGTACCAGGAAGTCAACCTGTGCCCGAACCTGTCGGTGGCGGAAAACATCTTCATCGGCCGCTACCCCCGCACCTGGTTCGGCGTCGACTGGAAGAGCATGCGCGAGCAGGCCGTCACGCTGCTGCGCCAGCTGGAAGTGGACATCGACGTGACGCAGCCGCTGGCCCGCTACTCGCTGGCGATCCAGCAGATGGTGGCGATCTCGCGCGCGCTGAACACGTCGGCGAAAGTGCTGATTCTCGACGAACCGACGTCCAGCCTCGACGAGGCCGAAGTGCAGCTGCTGTTCCGCGTGCTGCGCCGCCTGCGGGAAGAAGGCATGGCGATCCTGTTCGTCACGCACTTCCTCGACCAGACCTACGCGATTTCCGACCGCATCACCGTGATGCGCAACGGCGAGCGGGAAGGCGAGTATCCGGCCAGCGAACTGTCGCGTCTCGCGCTGGTCAACAAGATGATCGGCGCGCCGGCCCAGCAGGCCGAGGAGGCGGCGCCGGCCGCTACCCAGGCCCATCATGCCGGCGGCACGCTGATGACCATCGAGGGCCTGGGCCGCCGCGGCGCCCTGAAACCGGTCGATGCCGACGTGAAGCAGGGCGAAGTGCTGGGCCTGGTCGGCCTGCTCGGTTCCGGCCGTACCGAACTGGCGCGCCTGCTGTTCGGCGCCGACAAGGCCGATACCGGCAGCATCACGATCGGCGGCAGGACGCAGCGCTTCGACACGCCGCGCGACGCGATCGCCGCCGGCATCGGCTTCTGCTCGGAAGACCGCAAGCACGAAGGCGCGATCCTGTCGCTATCGGTGCGCGAGAACCTGATCCTGGCCATGCAGGCACGGGCCGGCGTGATGCGCGCGATCCCGATGAAACTGCAGCAGGAAATCGCCGAGAACTACGTGAAGTGGCTGGGCATCAAGACGGCCAGCATCGAAACCCCGATCGGCACGCTGTCGGGCGGCAACCAGCAGAAGGTCTTGCTGGCACGCTGGCTGGCCACCGATCCGAAGCTGATGATCCTCGACGAACCCACGCGCGGCATCGACGTGCGCGCCAAGGGCGAGATCATGGATTACGTGACCACGCTGTGCAAGACCGGCATGTCGGTGCTGTTCATCTCGTCCGAACTGCCGGAGGTGCTGCGCTGCAGCGACCGCATGGTGGTGCTGCGCGACCGCGAGAAATGCGGCGAGTACGTGCGCGGCGACCTGGACGACCAGACCGTGCTGCAGGTGATCGCGGGAGAGGAAGTGGAAGGAATTCGCGCATGACGCAAGCAAACATGGCGCCGCCGGCGCCCGCGCCGGCATCCCCCGGCGCATCCGGCCCGAGCACACCGGCGAAGGTGCCGCCCGAGAAGGCTTCGCTGCTGTCGCATTCGCTGGCCAAGCCGGTCCTCGCGCTGGCGGCCCTGCTGGTGCTCGACATTATCTTCATCCCGGGCTTCCTGAGCCTGGAAATCAAGGATGGCCACCTGTACGGCCCGCTGATCGACATCCTGAACCGCGCCGCGCCGCTGATGCTGGCGGCGCTGGGCATGACACTGGTGATCGCCACGCGCGGCATCGACATTTCGGTGGGCGCGGTGGTAGCGCTCTCCGGCACCGTGGCGGCGATGATGATCGGCGGTACCATGGTCATCAACAACGGCCAGCCCGAGTACGTGGCGAACATGCCGATGCCGGTGGCGCTGGCCGCCGCGCTGGGCATCGCGGTCCTGTGCGGCGCCTGGAACGGCGTGCTGGTGGCCGGCCTGAAACTGCAGCCGATCGTCGCCACGCTGATCCTGATGGTGGCCGGCCGCGGCCTGGCCCAGCTGTTTACCGACGGCCAGATCGTCACCGTGTACTACGAGCCGTTCTTCTTCCTGGGCAGCGGCTACCTGCTGGGCCTGCCGTTCGCGCTGTGGGTGGTAGCGGCCGTGCTGCTGGTGGTCGGCCTGCTGCTGAAGAAGACCGCGCTGGGCCTGTTCATCCAGACGGTCGGCATCAATCCGGTGGCCGCGCGGCTGGCCGGCATCCGCACCGCCACGCTGATCTTCTTCACGTATGTGTTCTGCTCCACCTGCGCCGGCATGGCCGGCCTGATGATCAGCTCGAACATCAAGAGCGCCGACGCCAACAATGCCGGCCTGCTGCTGGAACTGGACGCCATCCTGGCCGTCACGCTGGGCGGCACGTCGCTGGCCGGCGGCAAGTTCAGCCTGGTGGGCAGCATGATCGGCGCGCTGATCATCCAGACGCTGACGTGGACGATCTATTCGCTGGGCGTGCCGCCGGAAGTCAACATGGTCGTGAAAGCGATCGTCGTATTCATCGTGTGCCTGTCGCAGTCGACGGGTTTCCAGAAGTTGTGGAAGGGCCGTAAATGAACACCGCAACCATGGGCAGCGGCGCCGCCGGCGCGGCGCGCCCGAACATCATGAGCGCGCCGTGGTTCACGTCGCTCGTCACCGTGATTCTGCTGGTGGTGCTGCTGGCCGCCGGGGGCGCCTCCTACGAGGGCTTCCTGTCCGGGCAGGTCTTGCTGAACCTGCTGATCGACAACGCGCACCTGCTGGTGATCGCGGTGGGCATGGGCTACGTGATCCTGGCCGGCGGCATCGACCTGTCGGTGGGTTCCGTGCTGGCGCTGACGACGATGATCGCGGCCTGGCTGCTGAACGCCGGCTGGAACCCGCTGGCGGTGATCGCCATCGTGCTGGCCTTCGGCGCCCTGTTCGGCGCCTTCCAGGGCGCGCTGATCCATTACTTCCAGCTGCAGCCGTTCATCGTCACGCTGGCCGGCATGTTCCTGGCCCGCGGCCTGTGCTACCTGATCAGCATCGAATCGATCACCATCGAGGACCCGCTGTTCGTGGCCGCCTCGCAGACGCAGATTCCCTTCATCGGCGGCTTCATCTCGCCGTCCGCCGCCATCGCGCTGCTCGTGCTGGTCGTTGCCATCTGGGCCTCGCGCCGCACCGCCTTCGGCCGTGGCGTCTACGCCATCGGCGGCAACGAGCAGTCGGCGCTGATGATGGGCCTCGACGTGGCGCGCACCAAGATCGGCGTGTATGCGTTCTCCGGCTTCTGCGCCGCGCTGGGCGGCGTGCTGTTCGCGTTCTACATGCTGTCCGGCTATGGCCAGCATGCGCAGGGCACCGAGCTCGATGCGATCGCCGCGGTCGTCATCGGCGGCACCCTGCTGACCGGCGGCTACGGCTACGTGGCCGGCGCCCTGTCCGGCGTGCTGGTACTCGGCACGATCCAGACCCTGATCGCCTTTGACGGCACCCTGAGTTCCTGGTGGACCAAGATCGTCATTGGCGGCCTGCTGTTCCTGTTCTGCGTGGTGCAACGACTGCTGTCCGCCCGCTCGCAACAAACCTGAGGAGTTTTAGATGAAGAAGCAAAGCCTCGGCGCCCTGGCGCTCGCGGTGGCGGCCGCCTGCGCGTCCGCTTCGGCCAGCGCCGGCAATCCGCTGTTCTCGGACAAGTTCACCGCCGATCCGGCCGTGCTGGTCGACCAGGGCCGCGTCTACCTGTACACGGGCCATGACGAGGCGCGACCCAAGCCGCAGGACAAGGATTTCGTGCTCAACGAATGGCTGGTGTACTCCACCTGCGACATGAAGAACTGGACCGCGCACGGCACCGCGCTGCGCTACGACGTGTTCAAGTGGTCGGGCGGCTCGGCCTGGGCCAGCGATATCACCAAGGTCGGCGGCAAGTACTGGTTCTACGCCACCGTGCATGACAACAGCACCAATGCCAAGGGCATCGGCGTGGCCGTGGCGGACAGCCCGACCGGCCCGTTCCGCGACGCCATCGGCAAGGCCTTGATCACCAACGACATGACGATGGAAACCGATATCGCCTGGGACGACATCGATCCGGGCATCTTCATCGACGACGACGGCACGCCATGGCTGTTCTGGGGCAACCAGACGCTGAAGTTCGTGAAACTGAAGAAGAACATGATCGAGATGGATGGCGACATCCAGACCACCAGCCTGCCGCACTATACGGAAGCGCCCTACGTCCACAAGCGCAACGGCATCTACTACCTGTCGTACTCGCGCGAGTTCCCGGAGCACACGGTGTACGCGACGGCGAAGAAAGTGACCGGCCCGTGGCACTACCGCGGCAAGATCATGGACCAGAACAAGAAGACGCCGACGATCCACCAGGCGTTCGCCGAATTCAATGGCAAGTCCTACATCTTCTACCACAACGCCGAACTGCCGACCGGTGACGAGTTCCGCCGCTCGGTGGCCGTGGAAGAGTTCAAGTACAACGCGGACGGCACGATTCCGTTCATCCCGCAGACCACGGCCGGCCCGGCGGCGAATCCGACCGCGGCCTGCAAGAAGTAACTGGTCAAGCACTGCGCCCCCGTCCGCGGGGGCGTTTTAGTTTCGCAACGATATTCCTGGATTGGAGACCCCATGTTAACGCGTGCCCTCGTTACCGCCGCAGCCATGCTGTGCGCCGCCCCGGCGCTGGCCGGCAACCCCCTCGTCAAGGATAAATTCACCGCCGATCCGGCCGTGCTGGTCGATGGCGGCCGCGCCTACGTCTATGCAGGGCGCGACGAGTCGCCGGACGACAAGGGCTATGTGATGAACGAGTGGCTGGTGCTGTCGAGCTGCGACATGAAGAACTGGAAGGAGCACGGCACCGCGCTGCGCTACGACACCTTCAAATGGGCCAAGGATTCCGCCTGGGCCAGCGACATCATCAAGCACGATGGCAAGTACTGGTTCTTTGCCACCGTCTCCGAACGGGCCGCGAATGCGAAGGCGATCGGCGTGGCCGTGGCGGACAGCCCGCTCGGGCCGTTCCGCGACGCGATCGGCAAGCCGTTGATCACCAATGCGCAGACCCTGCAGACCGATATCGGCTGGGACGACATCGACCCCACCATCTTCATCGACGACGACGGCACGCCCTATATGTACTGGGGCAACCAGGTGCTGAAGTACGCAAAGCTGAAGAAGAACATGACCGAACTCGATGGCCCGATCATTACCGAAGGGCTGCCGCAGTTCACCGAGGCGCCGTACCTGCACAAGCGCCAGGGCATCTACTACCTGTCGTACTCGCGCGACTGGCCCGAGTACACCGTGTACGCCACCAGCGACAAGGCGACCGGGCCATGGCACTACCGCGGCAAGATCATGGACGCCAACAAGAAGACCAAGACCGTGCACCACGCGTTCGCGGAGTTCAACGGCAAATCGTATGTGGTGTACCACAATGCCGACCTGCCGGCGGGTGGCGAGCACCGCCGCTCGGTGGCCGTGGAGGAGTTCAGGTACAACGCGGACGGCACGATTCCGTTCATCCCCCAGACCGCCGAAGGGCCGGCCGCCAACCCCACGGCGAGCTGCAAGTAAAGACGCGGCCCGGTACCGGCAGCCGTGCGTTGCAAAACCGCGGCTGTGCAGGGGCCGGGCGGCTTTCCCCATGCCGGATTGAAACTCGGCAATGATATGATGCGCCGATGGATACACTCAATCCCAACTGGTTCCTGCGCGCGCGCCTGAAAACGCGGCAGCTGCTGCTGCTGATCGCGCTCGACGAACAACGCAACATCCACCGCGCCGCGGAAACGCTGCACATGACGCAGCCGGCGGCGTCGAAGCAGATCAAGGACCTCGAAGAGATGCTCGACGTGAAGCTCTTCGAGCGCCTGCCGCGCGGCATGGAGCCCACGCTGTTCGGCGAGACGATGATCCGCCATGCGCGCATGGCGCTGACCAGCCTGTCGTTGGCGCATGACGACGTGCTGGCGCTGAAATCGGGCCTGGTCGGCCAGGTCGAAATCGGCGTCATCATGACGCCGGCCATGTCGCTGCTGCCGCAGGCGATCGCCAAGGTCAAGCAGCAGGCGCCGCTGCTGCGCATCGGCGTGCACATGGAACCGTCCAACACGCTGGTCAACATGCTGGAGCGGGGCACGCTCGACTTCATGATCGGCCGCATCCTCGAGCACGACACCAATTCGCGCCTGTCCTACGAGGAACTGACCGAGGAGCCGGCGTGCGCGGTGGCGCGCAACGGCCACCCGCTGGCCAGTGCCAGCAACCTGACGCTGAAGGACATTGCCGGTCACCCGTGGGTGCTGCCGCCGCAGGGCAGCATCCTGCGCCACCGCGTCGACATGATGTTCCGCCGCGCGGGCCTGGAGCCGCCCGCCAACACCGTCGACACCACCGCGCTGCTGCTGATCACGGCGCTGCTCCAGCAAACCGATTCGCTGCACGTGATGCCGGTGGACGTGGCGCGCTATTACCAGTCGCTGAACGTGCTGACGATCCTGCCGATCGAACTGCCGTTCAAGATGGATGCATTCGGCATCATCCGCCAGCAGGACCACCTGCTGTCGCCGGGCGCCAACCTGCTGCTGACCGCCGTGCGCAGCGTCGCCAAGGAGGTGTACTGATGACGTTCGTCTTCTCGAGCCTGAACCACCCGCAGCGGGTGCCGCTTGCCGCCGAGCTGCATTCGCGGCCGTTCCTGAAGCTGCGCGCGCCGGAACGCGTCTCGCACATCGCCGTGTTCGGGCATGGCCGCAACAACAACGCGCAGGCCCAGCACGAGCTGCTGGCCGCGCTGTGCGCGCATTTCGGCGTGACGGCGCCGGCGCGCGATGGCGGCTTCTTCTACCATGACTTCGGCCGCTTCCGGCTGAAGTGGGAACTGCATTCCGAGTTCGCCACCTACACTTTCGCCGAGCGCACCGACGAGGCGGAGGATTTCGAGCGCATGCCGATCGTGCACGTGCCGCAGGAATGGCTGCTGTCGCTGAAGGGCCGCATCCTGGTGGCGGCCCATGTCATCCTGCGCAAGGGCGGGGCGGGCGACCATGCGCCGGTGCATGAACTGTTCGAAGGCGTGTCGCTGGCCGCCAGCAGCGTGATGCAGGGCGGCGAAGTGTGCTCCGACTTCGCGATCCAGGCCGACGGCTTCTCGCGCTTCGTCGTCAACGACGTGCGCATGCGCGAACAGCAGGCCGGGCGCCTGGTGCAGCGCGTGCTGGAGATCGAAACCTACCGGATGATGGCGCTGTATGCGCTGCCGGCCGCCCAGCGCGCGGTGCCGGAGCTGAACGCCGTCGAGAAGGAGCTGGCCGGCGCGACCGAGGCCCTGCTGGCATCCGACGGCACCACCGAACAGGCGCTGCTGCAAAAGATCACGCACCTGGCGGCCCGCCTGGAAAAACTGTCGCTCGATAACAGCTACCGCTTCGCCGCCTCGAAGGCCTATTTCAAGCTGGTCAACACGCGGATCGACGAGCTGCGCGAAACGCGCATCGAAGGCGTGCCGACCGTTGCCGAATTCATGGAACGGCGCCTCGCCCCGGCGATGAGCACCTGCGAGGCCGTCGCCGCCCGGCAGGAAGCGCTGGCACGCCGCATCGCCAACAGCAACGACCTGCTGCGCACGCGTGTGGGCATCGTGCAGGAAACGCAGAACCGGGCGATCCTGCAATCGCTGAACGCCCGCGCCGCCCAGCAGCTGCGGCTGCAGCAGGCGGTCGAGGGCCTGTCCGTCGCGGCGATCTCCTATTACGTGGTCGGCCTGCTCGGCTATTCGATCAAGGGCGCGAAAGTCTTCGGCCTGGTGCCAAACCCCGACGCCCTGATCGGCATCGCCGTGCCGCTGGTCGCCGGCGGCGTCTGGCTCACGCTGCGCAACATGCACAAGCGGCTGCACCGCGGCGGCCACCACGCCTGACGATCGCAGTTCTACTGTCCAGCCCGCTGGTTGTTTTGCAACCACAGGGACAGTCCCTCCCGGGAGGGACTGTCCCTGTGGTTGAAATGCAACGGTTGATCGGCTCTGCGATAATGTTGCGTTGACTGGACATTCGGGGTGCCATGAGAGGGATGACGATGCGGGCCGCGGTGCTGGGCCTGGCCGGGTTGCTGGCCGGGTGCGCGGCGGTGGCGGTGCCGCCGGCGGGGCAGGAGGTGGCGGCGCTGCGTTTCATCGGCGAGCAGCGGCTGCCATCGAAGATGCCGTTCCGCGGCACGGCCGTCGGCGGCCTGTCCGGCGTCGACTACGATGCGGCGGCCGGTGAATGGATCCTTGCCAGCGACGACCGCTCGGCCATCGATCCGGCCCGCTACTACCGTGCGCGCCTGCGCTTCACGCCCACGTCGTTCGATGCCGTCACGCTGACGGACGTGCGCCTGCTGCGCCAGCACGACGGCACGGCCTATCCGGACGCGCAGCTACGCGCGCGGAGCGGCGGCGTGGTGGCCGATATCGAATCGGCGCGCGTCGATCCGCGGGACGGCACGATCTGGTATGCCAGCGAGGGCGACGGCCGCATCGGCCTCGATCCGTTCGTGCGCCAGGCTGGTGCCGACGGCACGCTGCGCGGCGAGCTGCCGCTGCCGGCCATGTTTCGCGAATGGCCCGGCGACGACCGCGGCGTGCGCAACAACGGCAGCCTGGAAGGGCTGTCGTTCGCATCCGATGGGGCCAGCCTGTGGCTGGCGCTGGAGGCGCCGCTGTACGAGGACGGCGGCGTGCCGACGCCGGAGCGCGGCGCGCCGGCCCGCATCACACGGCTCGACCGCGCCGGCCGCGTGCTGGGCCAGTATGCCTACCCGGTCGATCCAATACCGGCCCGGCCGGGCGAGGGCAGGTTTGCCGATAACGGCATCTCGGAGATCGTCGCTACCGGCCCGCGCACCCTGCTGGTGCTGGAACGCTCGGCCGTGCAGGGCGCGGACGGCCAGTACCGCAACCATGTCCGGCTGTACGAGGCGGACCTGCGCGGCGCCAGCGATATCCGCGCCGTGCGCGCGCTGGCCGGCGCCGCCTTCACGCCTGCCGCCAAGCGCCTGGTACTGGACTTTGCCACGCTCGGCCTGCCGGTGCTCGACAACCTGGAAGGCTTTGCCTTCGGCCCAAAGCTGCCGAACGGCCACGCCACGCTGCTCTTCGTCAGCGACGACAATTTCAGCAGGAGCCAGGTCACGCAGCTGCTGCTGTTCGAAGTGCTGCCGCGGTCCCCGCAGCGATGAGCCGTGCTCGGTACTTTCACGAATCCCGGTAAGCTTCGACACGAGCATCAGCCGCAGACGACACCATGGACGATATCGATTTCGGCAAGCTGATCCTGGACGAAACGCCGGATGCCGTGATCGTCACGGCGATGGATGGCGTCGTGCTGTACTGGACCAGGGGTGCCGAGTCCGTGTTCGGCTATACGGCGGACGAGGCGCGCGGCCGCACGCTGGGCGAGCTGATCGTGCCGCCGGAACTGCGCGATACCGAGCGCGCCATCCTGTTCGACACGCTGGCCAATGGCTCGGCCAACTACGAATCGATGCGCCGCGCCAAGGACGGCTCGCTGATCTATATCGACAGCTCGAGCAAGCGGGTGCGCGGCACGGGCGGCCGGCCCGACACCATCCTGTGGACCAAGAAGGACGTGACGCCGCTGCGCGTGATGCGCGACGCGGCGCTCGTCGACGCCCGCTTCGGCACGCTGCTGGCATCGATGCCCGATGCGATCATCATGGCCAATGCGGCCGGCCGCATCGTGCTGGCGAACCGCCAGGCCGACGAGCTGTTCGGCTACCCGGAAGGCGAGTTGCGCGGGCAGTTGCTGGAAGTGCTGATCCCGCAACGCTACCGCACCGCGCACATATCGCAGCGCGTCGCCTATGCGCTGGCGCCGTCGCAGCGGTCGATGGGCATGGGCCGCGAACTGCATGGCCTGCGCCGCGATGGCAGGGAATTTCCCGTCGAGGTCAGCCTGTCGCCGCTGCTCACCGAGGAGGGCACGCTGGTGATGAGCGCTATCCGCGATATCAGCGAGCGCAAGCGCATCGAGCGCGCACTGCAGGAGAAGAATGCCGAACTGGCCGATGCCAGCCTGGCGAAGGACCGCTTCCTGTCGTCGATGTCGCACGAGCTGCGCACGCCGCTCAACGCGATCATCGGCTTCACGGGGACGCTGCTGATGCAGCTGCCCGGCCCCGTCAACGTCGAGCAGGAACGGCAGCTGCGCACCATCCAGTCCAGCGCGCGGCACCTGCTGTCGCTGATCAACGATATCCTCGACATCACCAAGATCGCCTCCGGCAAGGTGGAACTGAACCCGGAGCCGTTCGACTGCCGCCGGCTGGTGCAGGACGTGGCGGCGATGTTCGCCCCGCTGGCCCACGAGAAGGGGCTGGCGCTGCACGTGCGGCAGGCCGAGCGCAATGTCATGGTCCGCACCGACCGGCGCGCCGTGCAGCAGATCGTCATCAACCTGATGAACAACGCGATCAAGTTCACGGAGCAGGGCGAGGTGCGGGTCGAGGTGCGGATCGAGCCTGACCCCGGCAACGCAGGCCACGGCGGCGAGGCCGCGCAAACCGTGCGGATCGACGTGATCGATACGGGCATCGGCATCGCGCCGGACAAGCTGGGCCTGTTGTTCAAGCCTTTCACGCAGATCGACCAGGGCAGCACGCGGCAGTTCGAGGGCACCGGCCTGGGCCTGCACCTGTCGGAGCGCCTGGCCGGGCTGATCGGTGCACGCATCGCCGTGCACAGCGAATTCGGCCAGGGCAGCGTGTTCTCGCTGCACCTGCCCTGCGTGCTGGAGCAGCACCGCGCGGTGCCTGCCTGACACCCGCGCGGGGCCGGCGATTCGCTGGCATTCCGGTTGCCGGGCGTGCGTCCACTTACACTTTTTTGCTCCCGTTCGCATTGGATTTCTGGCAAGATGCGCCGCAGAGAAACTTTGCGGAGGCGATGCATGGCAGGAGGACGCAGGAGCCGCTGGGTCCGGCGCATCGGGTGGGGCGTCCTCGCCCTGGCGGTCGTCGTGGTGATGACCGTCTGGTTCTTCCTGCGCGGCAGCCTTGCCCAGCTCGACGGCAAGCATACCGTGCCCGGCCTGCGTGGCCCAGTCACCGTGCATCGTGACGCGCTGGGCATTCCGTCGATCTCCGGCGGCGACCGGCTCGACGTGGCGTATGCGACCGGCTTCGTGCATGCGCAGGACCGCTTCTTCCAGATGGACCTGCTGCGTCGCGTGGCGGCCGGCGAGCTGGCCGAGCTGTTCGGCCCGAAGGCGCTGCCAACCGACCGCGAACACCGGCTGCACCGTTTCCGCGCCCGCGCGGCCGAGGCCTATGCGCACCTCCCCGCGGACGACCGGCAGCTGGTCGAACGCTATGCGGCGGGTGTCAACGACGGCCTGAATGCGCTGGGCACGCGGCCGTTCGAATATGGGCTGCTGGCGCAGGCGCCGCGCGCCTGGTCGGCGCACGATACCTTGCTGGTGATCTGGGCGATGTACCTGGACCTGCAGGGGGCCGGGGCGCGGCGCGAACTGTCGCGCGGCTGGATGCGCGACAATGCTACCCCGGAACAGCTGGCCTTCCTGCTGCCGCAGGCATCGCGCTGGGATGCCCCGCTCGATGCCGCGGACGTGCCGGTGGCGCAGGTGCCGTTGCCCGCCGCGCCGCCGTCATGGTGGGGCCAGACCGGGCCGCGCGATGCGCTGCTGCTGACCACCGCCGAAACGCCCGATGCATTGCACGGTGCCGTGGACGGCAATGCCGCCAGTAATGTGGGCAGCAACAACTGGGCGGTGGCCGGCAGCCGCAGCGCGACGGGCGGCGCCATCGTCGCCGACGATATGCACCTCGGGATCAAGCTGCCGAACACTTGGTATCGCGCGCTGCTGCAGGTCCCGGACAGCAACGGCAGCACGCGCCGCATCGTCGGCGTCACGCTGCCCGGCACGCCCTTCGTCGTGGTCGGCAGCAACGGCCACGTGGCCTGGAGTTTCACCAACAGCTACGGCGACTTCCTCGACCTGGTGCCGGCCGCCGCCGATCCGGCCCGGCCCGGCCAGGTGCGGCTGGACGGCAAGTGGGAAACGCCCGTCGTGCACCGCGAGACGATCCTCGTCAAAGGGGCGCCGGCCGAAACGCTGACGGTGCGCGATACATCGCGCGGGCCGCTGTTCGACAGCGCCGGCCGGTACTACGCGCTGCACTGGATCGCCCACGAGAGCGCGCTGCTGAACGTGAACCTGCGGCGCCTGGAAGCGGTGAACACGCTGGACGAGGCGCTGGTGGTGGCCAACGCCGCCGGCATGCCGGCGCAGAATTTCGTGGCCGGCGATGCCGCCGGCAACATAGGCTGGACCATCGCCGGCCCGCTGCCGCGCCGCGCGCAGCCCGCCACCGATGCAAGCTTCCCGCTGGCCGACGGCAGTGCGGGCTGGCAGGGCTGGCTGCGGCCTGGCGAATATCCGCGCGTGGTCAATCCGGCGGCCGGGCAACTGGTGACGGCGAACAGCCGCCAGCTGGCCGGCGCCGGCGCCGAACTGCTGGGCGACGGCGGCTTCGACCTGGGCGCGCGCACGCGCCAGGCGCGCGACGCGCTGGCGGCACTGGGAACGAAGCTGGACGAGAAAGCCGTTTACGGTGTGATGCTGGACGACCGGGCGCTGTTCCAGGGGCGCTGGCGCGAGCGCGCGCTGGCCCTGCTGGACGATGCCGCCGTGAAGGCCGATCCGAAGCGTGCCGAGGCGGCGCGCCTGCTGCGCTCGGGCTGGACCGGCCGCGCCAGCGTGGACGCCAGCGCTTACCGGATCGCGCGCGGCTTCATGTGGAATCTGTACGAACTGCTGTATGGCGGCGCCAACCGGCAGATGGCCGAGTGGTCCGGCAATGCCGCGCTGGCCGGCAAGCGCTGGCCCGACGTGATCGAACGGCTGCTCGATGGCCAGCCGGCCGCCTGGCTGCCGCGGCAGTATGCCAGCTGGCGCGACCTGCAGCTGGCCGCCATCGACCGCACGATCGCCGACCTGGCCGGCGATGGCCGGCCGCTGAAGGATGCCACATGGGGCGCGTTCAACACGGCCGCGATCGCGCACCCGATCGCCAATGCCGTGCCGGCGCTGCGCCAATGGCTGAGTGTGCCGGCCGACCAGTTGCCGGGCGATGCCAACATGCCGCGGGTTGCCGGGCCGACGTTCGGCCAGTCCGAGCGCCTGACCGTTTCGCCCGGCAAGGAAGAAGCCGGCATCTTCAACATGCCGGGCGGGCAGAGCGGCCATCCGCTGTCGCCGTATTTCCTGGCCGGCCATGCCGACTGGGTGCAGGGCCGTGCCACGCCGTTGCTGCCGGGGCCGGTGGAGCACACATTAGCTCTTGCGCCGTGATGCGGTGTTCCTTTCGGTGCATAATGTGGCAGCACAATTAATACCGAAGAGGCGTGCATGATCAACGATTTCGCTGCGGCAGCGCAGGCCACGATGGCCTACCTGCGCCGCCGGCTTGGCTTTCAGTTGTGGATGGTGACACGGACCGAGGGAGACGACTGGATCGTGTTGTATGCGAACGAGGACGAGGACGGGAACGAGGACAAGGCTGCCGATGCGGGCACCCGCTACGGCGTCGAGCCGGGCCGCTCGTTCCGCTGGACGGATACCTTCTGCTCGCGCATGGTGCTGGGCCACGGCCCCGGCATCGCGCCGTCGATGCGGGACGTGCCGGCCTATGCCCAGGCGCCGCTGGCCGGGCAATTGCCGGTCGGCGCCTACGTGGGCGTGCCGTTGCGGCGCTCGGACGGTTCGCTGTTCGGCACCCTGTGCGGACTCGATCCGCGGCCGCAGCCGGATGCGGTCCGCGACGAGATCGATACCGTGACGCTGATGGGAGAACTGCTGAGCAGGATCCTGGCCAGCGAGCTCGATGCCGGCAACGCCTCGCGCCACGCCGACCGGGTGGACGCGGACGCCACGCGCGACCCGCTGACCGGCCTGGTCAACCGGCGCGGCTGGGACTTGCTGGTGCAGCGCGAGGAAGAGCGCTGCAGCCGCTACGGGCACTCGGCCTGCGTGGTGTCGCTCGATCTCGACGACCTGCAGTTCACCAACGATACGCAGGGCAAGGCGGCCGGCGACGGCATGCTGATCCGTGCCGCGCGCGCGCTCGAAGGGGTGACGCGCGGCACCGATACCGTGGCCCGGCTGGGCGGCGACGAGTTCGCGATGCTGATGGTCGAATGCGATTACTTCGATGCGCAGGCGCTGCTGGTGCGCGTGCAGGAAGCGCTGGCCGCGGCCGATGTGCGGGCGGCGCTGGGCATGGCGCTGCGCAAGCCCGGCTACGACCTGGAAGAAACGTTCGCGATGGCCGATGCCGAGATGAGCCGCGCCAAGCGCAGCAAAAAAGTGCTGAACTGAGTGCTGAACCGGGTGCCGACCCCGGCGCTCGGCCGGGCGCTCAACCGGGTGCTCAACCTGGATTCCGGCTGGCCGGCTGGAGCGCCGCCGGCGCGGCGTGCCGTGCAACTCCCTTCAGGCCGAACAGGGGCCGCAGCAGCGGCACGCGGCGCACGATCTCGAAGATGCCGAAGCTGGCCGTGACGGTCAGCACCACCAGCACGGTGCCTTCCGTGACGGGCACCAGCGCCGCGCCGCGCAGCAGGCGGGAAAAACAGACGATCAGCGTCTGGTGCAGGATGTAGACGGGGAACACCGCCTGTGCCAGGTATTGCCGTGCCGGCCCGTCGCCCGACAGGTGGCGCCGGGCAAACCCGCAGGCGGCCACGATCGCGCACCACTGGCAGGCCGCCCACGTCGCGCGCGCGGCGATCGGCCACGTCTGCAGCGCCTCGGGCTGCCAGTGGTAGGCGACCAGCGCCGCCCAGCAGGCCAGCGCGATGCCGAGCGCCGCGAAGCGCAGCCGCTCCAGTTCGCGCCAGAACCCCGGCTGGCCCGACAGCACCGCACCGGCCAGGAACAGCGGCAGGTAGGTGGCATGGTTGAACCAGTCGTCGACCAGCGCATGGGTTTCCTCGAAGTGGGGCTTGAGCAGGATGCGCACCAGGGCCAGCAGCGCGGCCGGCAGCACCAGGGCTCTCCAGCCAGCCAGCAGCAGGCCCGCCCGCCTGCCGGCGCGTTCCAGCGCGGCAGTGCCGGCCACGGCGGCCAGCGCCGCCAGCACCAGCGTATAGGCCCACACGTAGGGCAGGTACCACAGGTGGTTCCAGGTCGGCAGCGTCAGGCAGTCGCCATCCTTGCAGAAACCGCCGTAGGCCTGCAGGTACAGCGCCAGGAAATCGCCATAGCTGCCGGCGTACTGCACTTTTTCGACGACTTCGAAGTACGGCTGCGGCGGCACGATCACGAGCATGCCGAACAGCAGCGGCACCAGCAGCCGCGCGCTGCGCTCGCGCACGAAGCCGCCGATGGAGGCCGGGCGCGTCTGGGTTGCCAGTTTCCTCAGCAGGAAGCCCGACGCCACGCCGGAGACAAGGAACAGCAGCGACATCCGCCACGGCGACGACAGCAGCATCAGCGGCTCGATCGTGCCGGCCGCGTGCGGGCTCTTCACATGCCAGTCCCAGCTCACGTAGTACATGCCGATGTGGTACAGGATCAGCAGGAAGAAGGCGAGGATGCGCAGCCAGTCGAGGAAGTACAGGCGGCTGTCGTCTTGCGGGGTGCGGTCGTGCATGGCGTGGTCCGGGTCGATGTGATGACGATAGCCTGGACCTGCGCACGCGACAAGGCGAGGAAAATGGGGCGAGGCGGAGACCGGCGTGGCGGGACGGGGGGCGAGGCGGGCGCAGAGTAAGCCGGCCTGCGCTTGCGCAGGCTAAGCGGACGCCTGCGCAAGCGCAGCGAGCAGCGCGGGGCGGTATTGCCGGCTCAGCGGCACGGTGCCGCCGTCCGTCAGCGCGATATGGCCGTCGCCCCTGTCGTTGGCGACGATGTGCGCGATCCACGGCAGGTGCACGGCGGCGCGGCGGTGGCAGCGCAGGAAGGCGGGACCGAGCGTGTCCAGCAGCCCGGCCAGCGTCTGCCGCAGCAACGGCGCGCCGCCGCCGTCGTGCAGCGCGACGTAGTTGTCGGCCGTTTCCAGCCAGCGCAGGTCGGCGATGCGCACGATGCGCGTGACACCCCGCTCGGTGACGAGCAGCTGGCGCGGCGGCAGGCCGGGCGCCGGCGCCGGCGTGCCCTCGCGGCCGCTTGCACGCGCGGCCAGCCGCTCCTTCAGCCGCGCCAGCGCGCGCGCCAGCCGGGCCGGATCGCAGGGCTTGAGCAGGTAGTCGATCGCATTGGCGTCGAAGGCGCGCAGCGCGTACTCGTCGTAGGCCGTCACGAAGACCACCAGCGGCGCAGGCGCCGCCGGAGAAGCCGGCAGCGAGGCCGCCAGGTCGATTCCCGTCAGGCCCGGCATCTGGATGTCGAGCAGCAGGGCGTCGGGCTGGAAGACCGCCACCTTTGCCAGCGCTTCGACGCCGTCGCGCGCTTCGTCCACCGCGGCGATGCCTTCCTGGCCGGCCAGCAGCCGGCGCAGGCGGTCGCGCGCCGGCCGTTCGTCGTCGACGATCAGGATGCGCATGGCAGCTCCACGCAGGGCAGCACGAGTTCGGCGCGCACGCCGGCCGGCGCCAGCGGCACCAGGGCCAGGGACGCTGCATCGCCGTGCAGGGCCGCCAGGCGGGCGCGCAGGTTGGCCAGCGCTCTGCCGGTGCCGTCGGCCGCTGGCGATTCATCCAGCTCGGCGGCCCCGGGCGCCTCGTCCAGCCTGCCGGTATCGTCCTCGACGGCGAGCAGCAGGCGGCCGCCATCGCGCCGTGCCGCGATGGTGACGCGCACCGGCGCCATGCTGCGTTCGACCGTATGGCGGAACACGTTTTCCAGCAGCGGCTGCAGGCTCATCGCCGGTACCGCCAGGTGGCCGAGGCCTTCGCCGACGCGCCAGTCGATCGTGACGCGGTCGGCGAAGCGTTCCGCCATCAGATCGGCGTAGCCGCGCAGCAGGCGCAGCTCGGCCGCCAGCGCTACTTGCTGGGCGCCGCCGGACAGCGCGGCGCGCAGCAGTTCCGACAGGCGTACCAGCAGCGCGTCGGCACGGTCCACGTCCTCGTGCATGACCGCGGCAATCGTGTTCAGGGCGTTGAACAGGAAATGCGGCTGCATCTGCTGCGTCAACTGGTGCAGCCGGGCCGCGCGCAGTTCCGAGGCGATACGTTCGGCGCGCAGCCGCTCGCCGTGCATTACCTGCCACGACAGCACGCCGAACATGATGACGACGAAGATGGCGAAAAAGATCGTCATCTTGATGTTTTCGTACACCAGCACGCGCGGCCAGGAGGCATGCGGATAGACGTCGCCCATCAGGGCATAGACGGCGTGGCGGATGCCGAATGCGATCGGCACGAAAGCTACCCAGTACACCAGCAGCCAGGGCGCCTGCCGGGCGAACCAGTCGCGCGGCTGCGCCACCAGCGCGTCGTGCCGCCGCGTGAAGCGGCGCTGCACCAGCAGCAGCACGGTTCCCGTGACGGCAGACGAGCCTTCCCACAGCAGCGGCTTCCATAGCGGGCCGTCGTCGTTGCGCAGGAAGTCCTGCACCGCCGTCAGCATCATCAGGATCCAGAACAGGATCCAGGCGGCGCCGATCACGAGGCGCATGCGGCGGTGCAGGCGGGTGTCGTCCATCGCTACTTGTGCCGCGCCTCGACGAGATCGATCTCGCGCACCAGCTTGCGCGAGATCTCGTCGGAGATGTGTTCGTGGCGCGCCAGGCTGAAGATGGTGCGGCGTTCGGCCTGCAGGGCAGCCAGGCGCAGCTCGCGCTCGGCCGCGGTAAGCTTGCGGAAGCGGACCACGTCCTCGTCGTCGACGGCGGCGGTGGTATCGAGGCGGTGCTGGTACAGCGCGATCATGCGGGCCGCCGCTTCCGGGTACATGTCGCTGTCGGCGCCGCTTTGCAACTGCTCCATCTGGGCGCGCTCGATGGCGGCGATGGCGGCACTGGCCGCCTCGCGCCGCGCCAGGTCCTCCTCCTGCCGTTCGGCCGGTTCTTCGGGGAAGTCCATGCCGGCCAGCAGCCGCGGCAGGCCGACGCTGGCCATCACCAGCGAGATCAGGATGACGGTGGAGGCCAGGAAGATCGTCAGGTCGCGCGCCGGGAACGGCGCGCCGGAGGGCAGCGCCAGCGGCAGCGTCATCACGCCGGCCAGCGTGATCGCGCCGCGCACGCCGGCCAGCGAGGTGGCCAGCAGCAGCCGCAATGGCGGCCGCGGCGCTTCCTCGCCGCGGCGGTCCTTGCGGTACAGCGTGATGCGCAGCGTGGTCCAGACCCACAGGAAGCGCAGCGCGAGCAGGCCGAACGAGATCGCGAACGCGTACAGCACCAGCCACCAGGGATTGAGGTGGCCGCTCTGGTCCAGCGATACGCGGGCGCCGTGCAGGATGTCGGGCAGCTGCTCGCCGAGCAGCACGAACATCACGCCGTTCAGTGCGAACTGCATGGTGTCCCAGACGGCCGAGCGCTGGATGCGGGTGGCCGCCATCAGCTGGCCGGACAGTTCGACGTAGCTCATCGTGATGCCGGCCGAGACGGCCGCCAGGATGCCGGATGCGTTGGCGTGTTCGGCGGCCAGGTAGGCGCCGAACGGGATCAGCAGGTTGACCAGGATCGGCGAGCCGGACGGCTCGCCGAAGTGGCGGAACAGCCAGCGCTGCGCCCACGTGGCCAGCAGCGTGACGCCGACGCCGGCGGCGATGCCTCCCGTCACCAGCCAGACGAAGGTCAGCGACGCCTGCGTCAGCGAGAACGTGCCCGTCATCGCCGCGGCGACGGCGAAGCGGAAGCACACCAGGCCGCTGGCATCGTTGAGCAGCGATTCGCCTTCGAGGATGTGCATCAGCCGCTTCGGGATCGGCGCGCCCGAGGCGATCGAGCCCACCGCCACCGGATCGGTGGGCGACACGATGGCGGCCAGCGCGAACGCCACCGGCAGCGGCATGGCCGGGATCAGCCAGTGGATCAGGAAGCCTGCGCCGACCACCGTGAAGATGACGAGGCCGAACGCCAGTTCGAGGATGACGCCCTTGTCGCGGAACAGGCCGCTCTTGGGAATGCGCCAGCCGTCGAGGAACAGCAGCGGCGGCAGGAACAGCAGGAAGAACAGGCCGGGATCGAGCTGCACGCCGTGGCCCGTATAGCCGGCGATCGCGGCGCCCAGTCCGATTTGCACGAGGGGCAATGGCAGCGCTACCGGCAGGACCCGGACGAGATAGGCGCTGGCCACCACGGCCAGCAGCATGGCCAGTACGATTTCGATCGAATCCATTGTTGCGAGTTGCTCCCGGTTGCGCTTGTTTGCCAAGACTTTTGGATAGTGAACCAGTGCAATTATAGGAGGTGGGGCGCGGCGTGCAGGCAGGAAACGAATCGGCCGGCGGCGAGCCGGCCGGTATGCAGGGCAAAAAAAAGGGTTCATCGCACTTTGCCGGGGAACGCATTCTTGATTTTCAAGAAGAAGTAGGATGCGTCCCGGAATCCGTAAGCCATGCGTTTGATCACTTTGATGCGATTGTTGACGCCTTCCAGGATGGATGAGTTCATCGGATAGATGGCCGAAGCCAAGATACCGCGCCGGTATTTGGCCAAGCGTTTAGCGAACTGGATCAGCGGTGCGATCTGGCTTTCCAGGGCGAGCTTGAGCCAGGTTTTCCATCGACGAGCACCTTCCCAGGCCGATGGCGCATACCAGATCTCTTTCAGTTCGGTCTTGAGCAGGTAGACCGTTGCCAAGGGCTGGTTGGCGGCGAGCAGTTCGTCAAGTTTGATCGCCTGGTCGGTTTTGAGATTGTCGCGATTACGCAGCAAAAGCCATCGGCTGCGCTTGATGACCTGACGGGCTTTTGGCTCTGCACGTAGTGCATTGGCTTGATCGACCCGTACCCGGTCAACGACTTCGCGGCCAAAACGGGCCACGACATGAAATAGGTCGTAGACCACCTCGGCATTGGGGCATTGCTGGCGCACTTCGAGATCCATAGCCGTGTTCATGTCCATCGCCACGGCTTCAATCCGCTGGCAGCCTTCCGGTCCCAGCATCTCGAAAAATGGCCGGATCGCTTCCCGGCTATTGCCTTCTCCAACCCACAATACGCGCATCCGTTCAGCATCGAGCGCGACAGTGGCATAGCGGTGTCCCTTGTGCAGGGCGAATTCGTCCATCACCAGGCGCCGTACACCCTCTGCTGAGAAGTCAGCATGCAAGTGCTTCAAGCGCCGATGATCGATCTCTTTGACGGTATGCCAGTGTAGGCCGGTCAGCCGGGCCACATGTGCTATCGGAAGCAGTTGCGCCAGCGCCTCGACCCACAGGCGCACACGATGCGTAATGCGTGAACGCCGGTCAAGCCAGACAATGTGCTCGGCAACCCGTGCATTACAGTGATGGCAGTCCAGTCGCCGCACTGGCACATCAAGCCAGACGCGTTTGTCCAGAATATCGCGGTCGCGCACCTTGCGTCTTCGGCGCTCATGCACCAAGGCGCAAGGCTGGCGGCACGACCCACACAAAGCATCACTTGTCGGACAGGGTTCGAGAACGATCAGCAGGGAACCGTCTTTCTGTTCTTGGACGGAGTCGAGAATATGGCCTTCCCAAAACGGGAGAGACGACATAGCATTGAGCATGGCGGTGGTTTGAAAGATTGACTTGTTTGGCGACTATCAATCTACCAACTTCAGACCCCCGCCACCACTTCCTGCTCAGATCGTCAATCCCGTCTTCCCCCATTCCCCGCGAAGAACC